>JANYCJ010000003.1 GCA_025360345.1 Alphaproteobacteria bacterium
AAACGGATGGAAGCGCGCTGCAGACAGATGCAGTTCCAACTTTGCACAGATCACCCTATTGAAGCCCATAAGTTTTTCAATGGCCATTAAAGCGATCCTTTTTGACATGGACGGGGTGCTGGTGAATGCCAAGGACTGGCATTATGAAGCACTGAACCGTGCGCTTTCGGATTTCGGCTACCTGCCCATAGGAAGGGCGGCGCATCTGGCGGTGTATGACGGCCTGCCGACGCGAAAAAAGCTCAAACTACTCGCGGCAAGCCAGAAGATGGATGAGAAACTTTTTGAAGATATCAACCGTGTGAAGCAGGCATACACCCATGCTATTGCGCGGCTGCGGTGTAAACCCTGCATGACGCTTGCGGGGATGCTGTCCAAACTGAAAAGCGAAGGCTACAAGCTGGGACTATGCTCCAACTCGGTGCGCGGCAGCGTGGAGCTGATGATGGGGCAGATGGAGCTTGCGCCGTATTTTGACTTCATGTTGTCTTACGAAGATGTAGCACGGCCAAAGCCTGAGCCAGACATTTATCTCCATGCCATGGAGCGGCTGGGTGTTTCGCCGGACGAGGCGCTGGTGCTGGAAGATAACGAAAACGGCATTACCGCGGCAAGGCGCGCTGGCGCGAAACTGCTTGTCATCGGGGATGTTTCCGAGGTTACTTATGCGCGTGTTACGGCAGCCATCAAGGAATGCAACCGATGACCGCTACGCTTCATATCGTGATTCCCATGGCGGGCAACGGCTCGCGTTTCCGCGATGCAGGCTATGAAAGGCCCAAGCCTTTTATCGAGGTGAACGGGATGCCGATGATCGGGAGGGTGCTGGAAAATGTGCGCGTGGCGGGCGCGAAAATATGGCTGATCGCACGGGAGGAAGACCTTGTGCGCGAGGCTGATGCGGCAGCAGACCTGAGGGCGCGTTATGGGGTGGAATTCATCCTGCTGGACAAGGTGACGGAAGGTGCGGCCTGCACTATTTTATTCGCACGCGCGCATATCCATAACGACGTACCGCTACTGCTGGCTAATTCCGACCAGCTTGTGGATATTCCCATGCAGGATTTCGTGGACGATATGCACCGCAGGAAGCTGGACGGCTCGATCATGACATTCCATGAGCCGGGTTTGCACCCCAAATGGTCTTATGCGCGCACAGGGACGGACGGGCTGGTGGAGGAAGTCAGGGAAAAAAACGCCATTTCCCATGATGCGACGGTAGGGATTTACCTGTTCAGCAAGGGGCGGTATTTCGTGGAGGCCGCGGTTGACATGATTATCCGCAACGACCGCACCAAAGGTGAATTCTACACCTGCCCCGTTTATAATTACATGGTCGCCGCCGGAAGGCGGGTTGGTATTTACCCTGTTGCGGAGCAGGACATGCACGGGCTTGGCACGCCAGAAGACCTGGAAAGGTTCCTGCATGGGCGCTGATAAGATGCTGCTGTTTATCCCCGCATATAACTGTGAGAAGCAGATTGCGCGCGTACTTGGGCGAATCAATGCGGAGGTGGCACGGCATATCCATGAAGTGCTTGTGGTGGAAAACTGCAGCACTGACCATACGCTGCAGGCAGCCCCGGCTGCGCTTGCGGATTGCCCTGTGGTGAATGCGACGCTGGTGCGAAATCTGCAAAATTATGGTTTTGGTGGCTCGCACAGCATCGCCATTGACTACGCGCTGAAGTATGCATTCGATTACCTTATCATCCTGCATGGCGACGACCAAGCCGACCCGGGCGATATGCGCGAGGCGCTGGAAAAAAAATCTTACCGCGATTTCCCGCTTTACCTCGGCGCGCGGTTTCATCCGCGCTCTACGCTTACAGCGTATTCGGCTTTGCGCAATTATGGAAACCGGCTGTTCAACCTGCTTACTTCGGCGGTCATAGGGCAGCGGGTTTACGATACCGGGGCAGGTTTGAATATTTACAGCACCGAATTATTCAAGAATGGGATGTACCGTTATTTCCCGCGCGACCTCACTTTTAGCGCATGGCTGCTGCTGGACGGTGTAAAACAAGGGTACGCCCTTACGTTTTTTCCCATGATCTGGCGCAGTGAAGACCAGGTGAGCAATGCTCGCATCATCCGGCAGGGATGGATCATCCTGAAGTTATTATGGCGTTACCGTTTCGGTCAGATGCTGGAAGACTCCCAGCAGCCACATGCCACGGGAAGCTATACGGTTCATTACCGGAAGCGCAATGGCATGACAGCCGGGCCGGAGGCGGCATGAGCGCCATTCCTGAACGGAACAAGCGGTTCTGTTTTCTTGCAGTAGGCTGGCTGTTGCTGATTGTCGTTTCACTGCCCATGTTTTTTGTGGTGAAGGTGAATTACTCGGATTTACTTTTTCTTGAGAATGTAGCTGTTGATTTTTATGAACATCATGGCCGCTGGTCAGGATGGGCCATGACCCCCTCGCCCGCATATCTGCCTGACCTTGCTATTTACCTGTTGTCTTATCCCTTCACGGGCTATGCGATGGACCGGATATTTTTCCTTTCATTATGCCAAGCCATACTTATCGTGCTTTCGGGCTGGTATTGCATAAGGCCCCTGCTTATTGGGCTGTGCGCTAACTTTCAGTTCGCCACGCTTGCCATCATGGCGATGATGTCTTACTGCTCTGTACACCAGCCGATGTGGCTTTATTATAATTGCGGAAATAACCATATAGGATCGGTTATATTTACTTTTTTAGCGCTTGGCATGGTTTTGCGCATTTACGTCAATGCAAGCATACGGAGTTATTCAAAGTTTTTTCTGCTCTGCTTAGTGGCGCATATTAACGGCCAGTTATTCAGCCTGTGGTTTTTATTTCCGCTCATCATTATTGCGTTATGCTTTACCGCTGTGACCTTGTGCATAAGGCGGAACCCTGCCTTTTTACGGTGTAACTTAATACTTCTTGGGATTATCGCCGCGGTCTTTGCCACGGCGTTCTTTATCAGGCCCTACATTACCGTATGGGATGGCCTGGAGCGCATGATCGCGTTTCAAGACCATCGAAAGCCTGCAGCGGACGTGAGCAAACTGGCGCTTACGGTTCCCCTGTTTTTTAATTCACTGATTGCGATTGTTGCCACGCCTTTTCTACCTTACCGGCTATTGGCAGGGGGATGGCTGCTCGGTTTTTTTGCCATTTTGCTGCATTGCGCCAAATGTTTAATCAGTGTTCATTACCAACTTTATACCTCAGGGCGCGATATTACCGCAGATGACAGGTTTTGGTCCATGAAGCCCGTGGCTGTGATGGGCGATACGCAGCGCTTCTACCTGCTTGTGCTGATGTTATTCACGCTGGTGCTGTTGCCGCTTAATTTTGTCGCCACCATGATTACGGGGCAGTTTGAAGACATCCATTTCCTGCGCTATTTCATGGTTTCCATCATGCTGCCCATTATGCTGGGACTGGTACTGGTTGCCCGTTATTCGCGTGTTTTCAACCATCGCTTTTTTTCCGGGGCCATGGCAGCAGGAGCGGTGGTCTATACAGCTTATTTTCTGTTCCATTTTAATGAGGAAAAGCCGAATAGAACAGTGGCGCAAATCAGGAATTACAGCGGAAGCTTTGAAAGGTTTGTCGCCGACTGCGTTGACGAGCATGTCGAGACCTTCGGGCTTAAAGCCGGGATAGGACATTTTCAGGTTTCACGGCCCGTTACGCTCATGTCACGCAAGGGCATCGTGGTAAACCAAGTGTTCTGGGGTTCGCTTAGTGTGCAGTTTTACATGAATAATCTCGACTGGTTCCTTGGCCAGCGAAATCATGCTTATCAGAATATTTTTTATAATTTCGTGATTACGGGTGGCGAGCCTCAAATGAAGCAAGTGTTCACTAATCTCGCCGGAACGCCTTCACGCAGCTTTATGTGTGGAAAAGACGTCACTGTTTATGTGTATGACGATAACCGGCTAGACAATGCATTTTACAATGCTAACGAGCCGACGCTCTATCATTTTTACCAGCAGCTGAAGGTGAGTTATTAGGGGCGGCTGGCTTTATTTTTTTCAGGAAGGGAAGCTCGGCTGCTGTATAGCGCTTTACGCTTTCAATCATATCATTTCCCTGAAAATTCCAGACAATCTTATGGGTTGGCGTCACTTCAAACGCCCGGTGGTCGTTAGGGGAAGTCACTAAAATATTGGCGTTGGGCAAAACCTGTACCCGCCCATAATAATAATTATAAATGAGATCTTTATCATCGCTGCCATGGCTCCATATCACTTCAGAAGTGATGGGATCCAGTTTAAAGACACTGGAAAAATTTATGCTGTTATCTTTCCAGCCGGCTATATTGTTCATGAATACGATGGTTCCATCAGGGTCCAGCTTTGCGGAGTGTTGTCCCTTCCATGGGCCGGTGAATGTTTTTACGACTTTCAGGGTAATCGGGTCAATTACCGCGATGAGGCTGATATTGCGCAAAGATACCACGATATCTTCCGGCCGGAGCGTGGGGAACGCCGCTGCCATTTCCGGCTCCAGCTTGGTCACCGAATTACCGTGGGTGATATCCCAGTTTTTTATGTCCCAAGGCTTCAACTGAGACTCATAAGGGGTTCCACGAAATGACTCCAGGATGGAGAACTTACGAAGCTCATGGCCATCGGGCGAAAGAATAGCAACAAAGTCTTCCAGCAATGGATACCAGAGATCCTTCATGCCCATGATCGGGTTTACGCGCCAGTGATGTACCAAAGTATAGATATTGCCGAATTCCTTATCGATGTAGAATTCATGATGGGTGTTATCGTCGTAGCGCCAGATGACATGGGAGTCCTTGTCCATTTTTAACATGCCGTATCCCCATGGCGTGTCGCCTTCACCCACATAGCTGACCAGCAAATCACCGTTAGGGAACACCGCCGCTTCGGAAAAGCCCGTATACCTGCTATCTACCGTATTATTTATGAAAGGCGTGGGCCATGCATCTGCATAAGGCAGACTCCATTTATACACGATCTTGCCGGACATATCGACAAGGTAGGCGGTGGTGGAAAGATGGATGGTGACGATATTGTAATCAGAACGGGCATATTTATGGTCCCAAGTGGTTTTGATATGGGACATGAGTTCTTCGGATGATATTTCTGGGAGACGGGGGCCATGAGGCTCCTTGTGCTCTTTCTTTTCATACAGGGCGGCGCCGGCATCGAAGGCGTCGGTGAGGTATTTGGTGTGCTCCATATGCTGATGTAGTGCGAAGATGCCCGCGCTGTACGCAACAAAGGCTACTCCCAGCAGGAATAGAAGCCGAAAAATACGATCTGTGGTAAACAAAGCTATTGTCCC
Organism: Alphaproteobacteria bacterium; assembly: GCA_025360345.1. Lineage (GTDB taxonomy): Bacteria > Pseudomonadota > Alphaproteobacteria > Rickettsiales > SXRF01 > JANYBV01. The sequence goes on from JANYCJ010000003.1 coordinate 5,306, forward strand.
GATTAGGTTACTGTTTAAATTACCTTTAAGCAGTTAATAAATCTATAATCGCTGGGTTTGCCCGATTTAGTATCCCTGTGTAAACCCATTGCTTTTTTACATCACTATTTATAGTGGTTTTGTATTCTGTTTCAGTTACTTTGTGCAGCAGGAGCACACATGGCCAAAGACCCATATGAGATATTAGGCGTTGCCAAGAATGCAAGCGAAGCGGAGATTAAGGCCGCTTATCGCAAACTTGCCAAAAAGCACCATCCAGACCTGAACCCTGAAAGCAAGGATGACGCGAAGTTCAAAGAAATAGGCGCGGCGCATAACCTGCTTTCCGATAAGGAAAAGCGCGCGGCGTTTGACCGTGGGGAGATTGACATGGATGGCCAGCCGCGCCAGCAGCAATTTTACCGCGACCATGCGCAAGGGCCGCAGGGGCCACGTTATTCTTACCCACAGGGCGGTGGCGGCGAGTTTGACCCCGAAGATCTCGAAAGCCTGTTCGGTTCCTTTTTCCGGGGTGGGCGGGGACAGGGAGCCGGACGGACGCAGCAACAGGATGTGCAGTACCATATCGAGATTGATTTTCTGGAAGCTGCGCTGGGCGGAAGCAAGCGGGTGACGATGCCGGACGGGCGCACACTGGACATCACCATCCCCGAGGGCATCAGTGACGGGCAGAAACTGCGGCTAAAAGGACAGGGCGCGAAAGGCGTCAACGGACAGGCGGGTGACGCCTATGTGGAGGTTCAGATCCGACCGCATGGGCAGTTCAGCCGCAAGGGGCAGGATATCTATCTCGATATGCCGATCGGATTTGATGAAAGCATTTTAGGCAGCAAAGTGCAGGTGCCGACCATTCACGGGCCGGTGGAGATGACGCTGCCCAAGGGCGTCAGCAGCGGTGCCAGCCTGAGGCTGAAGGGCAAAGGTATCAAGCAGGGCGACCAGTATGTGAAGCTTTCCATTGTCATGCCAGCAAAGATTGACGAAGAGCTGGAGCAGGTGGTGCGCCAATGGGCCGAAAAGCACCATTATAATCCGCGCAAGCATAAGGAGGCGCAGCCATGATTTCCCTAAACGAAGTGCTGGAACGCCTTGACGATGCGCTCGACCGGGCGACGGTGGAAAAATATGTGACACGCAGCTGGGTAAAGTCGGCGCCTATGCAACAGGAATGGCAGTTTGAGGATATCGATGTGGCGCGCATCCGGCTGGTGCACCAGCTGCAGCATGACATGCTGGTTAATGACGAGGCGATGGATGTGGTGCTCCACCTGCTCGACCAACTTTATGGGCTGCACGAACAAATGCGCAGGGTGCAGCACGCGGTGAACCGGCAGCCAGAGCATATCCGGGCTGAGTTGATGGCGCTGCTTGCGGGTGCCGATCACGATTATTCATAGTAATTTGCTATTTAGTTGTTTAATTACAAATCCCTGCACTATTTACATTATTTTTACACTGCGCCCCGGAACTTTTACATTACCGCTACATAAATTGGCCTAGCCTTAAATCAAACCAGAAATGAGGTTTGATATGGATGCTATTTACCTTTTATCGGGCGCAGTATTTTTTGCGCTGTGCTGGGGGCTGGCCGCCTTCAGCGAAAGCATGGGGGAGTGATATGGACCCTATGCTGATTATTGCCGGGCTCGCTTCGCTGGGGCTGCTGGTTTACCTGATTATTGCCCTGCTAAAGCCGGAGAAGTTCTTATGAGCGCCTCCTTCCTGACGGGCAACGGGCTGTTGCAGATTGCGCTGTATTTCATAGTGCTGTTCGCGCTGGTGAAGCCGCTTGGCAGCTAC
>JANYCJ010000047.1 GCA_025360345.1 Alphaproteobacteria bacterium
ATCTCCCTCCTCGTACTTTTTATATGACACAGTAGAACTAACAGGGTGTTGAAAAAGTCATTTCGACACCCTGAAAACGAGGCCGAAATTCCAAAATCGCATGAATTTCAAACATCATGGGTAGCATACGTGTTACGTAAACGGACTTTTTCAACACCCTGCTAAATCCAAAGGCCCATCAATTGCTCTAATGAAAGCACGGCAACCTTATATAAGGATACCCAAGAAAATTCTAATCGGATATGATGGCAAGACCGATGCGGATATGGCCTTGGAAGATCTATCCTTCGCAGGCCTGCCTTTAAAGGCTGATGTCGTTGTTCTGACCATAGCGCCGGCATGGACCTCGACGGAGTTCGGTTTTGATCTGGGTTATCTCAACGGGTCCACTATCCTTTCCCCCAAAGATATCCGGGCCTTCAATGAAAAATCCAAGTCCGATGCAGAGATATTGGCCGGCAGGGCAAGACGGCGTCTGGAAGCGTGGTTTCCATGCTGGAAGATCCAAAACTTGGCCATAGTGGATTCTCCCGCTCACGGAATCCTGGCCAAGGCCGAAACCGAGAAGCCGGACTTGATCGTATTAGGAGCTCATGGGCATACTGCCATCGGAAAACTGCTCATGAGTAGCGTTTCGCATAAGGTCTTTCATCATGCCCATGCTTCGGTACGAATAAATCGCGCCAAGGTACGTTCGGCGAAACTGCTTCCTCGGATCCTTTGGGGCAAGCCTTTGCAGCAACCGATCGAAAAAGGCATCGAACATTTCCAGGATTGAAAAACGTCCGGATGGAAAAAAACTAGCCGCTGCCCATGGGTACCAAGAGGTTAAGACGCCAGGCATGGAGGTTTCCATACAGGGATTGATATCCGGAAAGGAGGGCGCCCAAATCGGGAAGCTGGGGAATATTGTGCCGCGTAACGACGGTCGATATGGTGGCTGATTTGCCCGCCTGCCCCAGTTCATCTTTCCGACTCCGGATCACGGCATGGTGACCGCAGGCATGGTAGTGCAAGGAATCGTGAACTCGCGCGGACGGGGATTCGAGCGGGATTATGAAACGATCGATTCCGGGTGCTTCCGGATAGCCTTCCGAAAGATCGGACCCGTTGGTTCCAAATTGGACGAAGAAACCCATGGATGTGGCCTTCCCGGCGAGCGCCATGGATCCAGGCTTCCAGAAAAAAAAGCTCCCCACTGCCCAGCATCAAGTCTCCGACCCCGGCCTCTCGCAGCCTCCGGAGCAAGTGGGTGGCGTGGTCCTTGCTCAACTGACAGAACCATCGTCGGTGATGCAGAACTTGCAGGTTATATTGCACTGCGGTTGCAGAAACAATACCGCGATGAAGTCCATCTGAATCTTCTTAACCGGCGGTCGTTTCATGTACCGCAACAGGAATAGGGAGCCGCCATGTGTTTTCCATTCTTTCCCAACGCGGCCAGGATGCGGGCATGGAGTATATTGTTTTCCTTATGGATATGCGTATGGACGTCCGCTTCCAAATCTTCCAAGCCTTGATACAGGGAGCGGTAGGAATTGCAGCCATCCGCCGGCGGACTGAATCCGGAACTCAACTTCCGGATCAGTTCCAATAACCTTCCCACCTCATGATGATCCTGTTCCAGCCTTTCCAACTCGAAGGCCAAAGGTGAGGCCATGGCGATATCCGATCCTGCAGTTTCCCATTGCCGGGCAAGCGGAAAGAATGTCCTCTCCTCCTCGTCCATGTGCTTTTCCAATATCGGGAACAATTTTTCCACCGACTCCGAGAGCCGCATCAATTCCGGATGGCGGCTCCCATGTACGTGAGCCACCTTCTGGGCGAGCGCGGTAATGCGAGTCCGTTCGGTCCGTATGTATACATGGTGGGTAGTCACGATATGGTCGATCAATGCGCTTAAGGACTCCTGCTCCCAATCCCGCTCTTGATTGCCGCTCTGGTCCGATAGGACATCGGCAATGTCCTTGCGCAGTTGCTGGGCATCCAGGCCCTTAAGAAGGCAGGCCTCCTCCAGAGACCGCTTTCCGTCGCAACAATAATCGATGCCGCGGTTTTCCAATATAGGCGCGGTCTCCGGGAAGCGGACAACCAATTGACCCACCGTCAGCAATTCCCAACCCAAGTCCAGATCCGAATTCAGGGTTTCTCGATGCATGGATACTCCTTGAGAATCGTGGGAAAAGTTCCCATAACCATGATTGATGATTGAGCAAAATCCAAGCCCGTGAAATGCGGGCTTTAGTTTATCGCATTGGGCAATGCCGACCCACCGCCCCTGGTTCCCTGCCATTTAGGCAGACGATATGGCGGAAAGCAGGAGATATGGCAGACATCAAGATGGCCTGTGATTTGCTTCATACTTTTGAGAATGGCTATCCCCCGAACAGATCCGAACATGCGGACCTATGCAAATTGAACACCACGACCTGCATCATGAATTCCCGGAGCTGAGCGCCAAGATGCATTCGCTCAAGCTCAACGATACCCACTTCGCGAAACTCTTCACCGAGTACGATCACCTGGATCATGAGATCCGGCGCTTAGAGAATGCAGGGCTATTGATTTCGGATGCGGAAATGGAGCGGCTAAAATTAAATCGGATCCATCTAAAGGATAAGCTTTATGGTTATCTGGTAAAGCCTTCCTGATTCCGGCCTGGAGGTAGGTGCGCCCAAAGCGCCTTATCGTTCCGCCTTGCAAAAATGGCATTCCAAATTGCCGAAATGACAAAGAACCTCCGGAGGACAAATGGATAGGTTTGAAAAATGGTTGTTCCCAGGGACACCAATCGCCACGGTCCTCAGATTCCGACCCATGACGCTTTCCATTTTGGAGCATTATGAGATGGATCCTTGGGATCCGAACTATTTGACCATTGGGGAACTGTGCGACGCCAAAAGGATCGGCATGGAGGAGTTCCATGCGGAAATGAAAAGCCTCCCCACCCCAGATGACGGGACCGATTGGAAGAGCCACCCGATTTACTATTTGTTGGATTACCTGACGCGGGAGCATTGGCAATTCGTCAATCGTATTTTGCCCGCCATCAAGCATGCCTTTGCCGAGGAATATACGGCCAACGACGACAGCCTTCACCGGCTTCGCTACCTTGTGGAGGAATGGCCGGCATTTTCAAGCGCGTTGGAAGGGCATATACATGAGGAGGAATCCTTCCTGTTCCCGAAAATCCTCCATTACGATTACAGCCTCCGGCATCGGGGCTATTATCCGGATTTCTCCGGCGGTTCCGTGGATGTTTTCGTAGCCTTGCGGTTGCTCGGCAATGAGAAGGAGCAATTGGCCGTGGTCCGAAGATTCCTGAACGAGCTACTCTTCTCCAAGTCCGCGAATGAACCGCTGGTTTCGCTGGAAAGTCAATTGGCGCCGCTCTTGTCGGATTTGCAAAACCGTTTCAACAACCACTCGGCATTGGAAACCACGGTGCTCTTCCCCATGGCAAAGGCCTTAGAGAAAGCCTTATTCAATGCCAGGATATCCGGGGATGAATTCATTAAAGACCCTATACAACGCTTGATGCCCACGTGAAATTCCGGTTATTTTAAAAGGGATGAAAGCATATTGGATATAGCGGTCATACTCGGGGATGAGGCGGGTTTCCTGCTCGGCCACCAATGCCTGACGGTGCCGAAAGGCTCCCTACATGCTCCCGGACCCGATTTCGTGAATCGGGTGGCTGCCGGTTCGGATCGTCCGATTCCGGTCTTGAGGTCCCTGCAGCAATTACTCGATCACGGACGACTCGGCGGCACCGGATACCTTTCCGTCCTTCCCGTCGACCGAGGCATTGAGCGTTCCGCTGGCGCCTCATTCACGCCCAATCCAATCTATTTCGATCCGGAGAACCTGGTCAAACAGGCCATGGAGGGCGGCTACAATTCCTTCGCTTCCACCTTGGGTAATGATCCATGTACGCATGTGTGAGGAATACCGAATCGAGTTCCAGAATGGGTATCGGCTGGGGAGCCCGGTTCTGGAGGCGCAATTGCTTCAGGCCCCGGAACGACCGCAATCAGCCAGAACCTTCCGGTTACCGTAGCATACCTGGTATTTCAATCCTGTAACCTTTGCCGTAGCGCCCAAAAAAGTCAATTGCAACATGACTGATCCCTGGTTGTCCGCTTGAACACGGGCAACAATCAGGCTAGCCTTGGCTGAGCGGGTTCAGGATTTGGGCAGGCGAGTGGCCGGTAGAAGAATGGTGAATCGGGTGGTACCGTCCACGGACTCGCATTCAATGCTGCCGCCGTGCTCGGCGATGATCTGCTTGCTGATGGCAAGTCCGAGCCCGGTGCCATCCCCTCCCTTGGTGGTGAAAAACGGCTCGAAAATGCGGGACAGGACATCCGTCTGGATTCCCCCCGCATTGTCCCAATACTCCAACCGCACAAGCTGTTCCATTTCGACGAAATAGGATCGGATTGAAATGCGTTTCGCCGTAGACGTGGATGGGGAAAACGCGTCGCGGGAATTGCCGAGCAGATTATGGATGACCGATTCCAATTGGGTCCGGTTCCCACTCACGAAATACTCCCCGTCCATCTCGATGTCGATGGTGATGCCGCGGGAGGTCAGCTGCCGTTCGATGAACAGGAAGCTGTCGTCCAAAAGCTGCCGCAGGGAAATGGTCGAGGTGGCCGTACCGGAATCCTTTTTGGAATAGAAAAGGAGGTGCTCCAAAACCCTGCGCATCCGCTCAGCGCCCCGAATTACGGATTCCGCCGCGGATGAGGCCGCCTCCTGATACTCTGCGCGATGGGCACCCTTCAGGAAATCCCGCAGAAATTCCGCGTCCAACAGGATGCTGGCGAGGGGGTTGTTCAGTTCGTGCGCCAAGCCCGCCCCCAGGGTGCCCAACACCACGAGCTTGTTCGCATGGAACAGTTGCCGCTCCATAAGCACCTGTTGCTCCCGGTTGATGGAGAAGCCCATGTAACCGACGATCTCACCGCCCCGGCGGATGGGGGAAATTGTCAAGTGGATGAACACGTCGGAACCGTCGGTTGCGCAATTTGTCATTTCGCCGCGCCAGACCTTTCCTGAAGCGATGGTGTTCCACATATTCTTGTACAAGTTGTCCGGAGTGATGGGCGAGCGGATGAAGAGATGGTTCTTCCCGAGGATATCGGCTTCCGAGGAGAATTTATACAGACGTAAGTAGGCTTCGTTCACCTTGACCATGGCGCCCATAGAATCCGTGATGTTAATCGCGTAATCCGATTGGGTGAAGGCGTCCTCAATCAAAGGATGAGAGGATTGGGTAATGTAGGGACTTTCATAAGTGGGCATCTCCATGAGTATAGCAACGTATGGGATAGGGCTGCGCCCCATTCCTGGGAATCCCTGTTCTCACCCGATTCAGGGCTATTTCAGTTCGGATTAGGCACGCTTCAAAATCATGCCGTCGATAAAACGATCGTAAATCTGCTTTTCGAGGGTTTCCGCTCGTGGAATCAGGTTAGTTTCCTCTCCGGTGATATGTTCAATCAGGGATACGCAAAAAACGGGCCATGACTAGATCAAGTGGACCAGTCGGCCGACGAAATCCGGTTTAACTTCCCCGGCGGTGATGATATTTTTCACGGCGGGAACGAACTCCTGGAGGAATTCCCAATGTTCCTGGAAGAGAAAATCGAGTAGATGGTTCAGGGGGAGACGATCCCATTCCGCGTCCTTCCCCGGAAACTTAAGGGAGGAAAGCTCCTGGATAAGCGCATCCCATGGCAGGCCGGTTCCCCTGCACACGACCTCCATGCTTGGATTGGAGCTATGAAAGGGTTGAATGCCAATTTTTCCAGTACCGCCTTCGAGAGAGGCCGGATCCGCAGCAATGAGCTCAAAGGTGTATTCTGGAAAAGGCATCTTTTAAGATGCCAATATGAATCCTCCTTTATGATGTCCGTTCGGATGTGACAAAAAGAAAACTCGCTTGTCTTTTTGTCACTCCCGGGATAGGGATAAAGTATCCTTCAGGTCTTCGTTCGTTGAGGAAATAATGGGCAATTGGATTCTGAACACGGTATTTCACGCACCGGATTCGCATTCGGTGGGGTCCCCCCGTGTTCCGCAACAATTTTCTTGCTGATGGCAAGGCCCAAACCGGTTCCTTCCTTTTTCCCCTTGTTCGTAAAAAAGGGTTCGAAGATGTGCGGCAGGTTCTGACTGGAAATGCCTCCGGCGTTGTCCCGGTACTAGATGACCGCGAACCCGTCCGTGCCGCGACTAATGGTGATGCAGACCTTTTTCTCGCCCATGCGACCTCGAAGGCATCCCTGGAATTGTGCAGCAGATTGTTGATGATGAATTCCAACTGGGTCCGGTTGCCCTAAATCAGGATATCCTCATCGGACCAGATTTCAATGGATATCTCGCGATTGGTGAATTGCCCTTCGATGAACAGAAAGCTTTCCTGGATGAGCTGGAGGATGGAAAGGGTGGAATGCCTTTGCAGTCCTTCCTTGCGGGAATTGACTAACAGGTGTTCCAGCACTTTTTTGATGCGTTCCACGCCATTGATAAGCGAGGTCGACGCAGACACGGCATTGGGCCAATCGATCGGTTTTTCCGGGGCCTGGAAAACTTCATGAAGGAATTCCGCGTCGAGCAGAATGCTGGTAAGGGGATTGTTCAACTCATGCTCCAAGCCCGCGCCCATGGAACGGATTACCACATTTCCCGGTACACGCAATTAGGTGTGTGCTAAGAAAGGATGATTCGTTGGGATTTTCACAGGATTTCCGCATCGGATGTGAATTTGTAGAGATCCAGTTAGGCCTGGTTGACCCTAGCCAGGTTTCCGGCCGTATCCGTCAGGTTAACGGCATAGTCCTCTTGCGCAAAGGCCTTGATCAGCAATGAATTGGTGTTCATGACCGGTATAATTGGTGAACGGTGAGGGGATTGCGAGAGGATGGAATGAATGTAGCGACCTTGCGGCGGACCAATCCCGGATGAAATTCTGACATTTTGGCATGGAAGGGGTTGCCTTGGGGAAGAACAAGTACTCTTTAGGGAGCGTCGAGGCTGGAAACCCATTATCCCCTCCGGCGCGGGAATTGCATGTTAGGATGGCATAAAAAGGATGACGTGAAAAAGAAACTCCTGATCATAGACGACGAAAGAAGCATCGTGGAATCGCTGACCCGGGCATTGATGGGTCAGGACTACGAATCGAGCTCAAGCCTGGAACCGGAAAAGGCGATGGAGATGATCAAGGAGATCATCCCCCAAGTCGTGATTTCGGACCTCAAGATGCCCAAGATGGACGGGCTCGAGTTGCTTGGTAAGATCAGGGAGTTCAATTCCGGCATCCAGGTCATCATGATCACAGGGCATGGCACCATCGACGATGCCGTCACCGCCATGAAAAAGGGCGCGTACGATTTCATCCCCAAGCCTTTCAATAAGCAGGAAATCATCGCCATCGTGAATCGAGCCTTCGAAAAGGCGGCCTTGTTGGAAGAGAACTTTTTCCTCAAGGAGAAGCTGAAGCGGAACGACGCGCCAGCCTTCGACATGGGCAAGAGCCGCGCCTTTCGCGGCTTGCTGGAGCGTGCGGGCCAGGCCGCAGCGAGCGATGCGACCATTCTGATCATGGGCGAATCCGGAACCGGCAAGGAAGTTCTGGCCCAGCATATTTTCGCGAAATCGAATCGGCTCATGCAGCCCTTCGTGACCGTGAATTGCGCAGCCATTCCCGAGACACTACTGGAGGCGGAGTTATTCGGATACAAGAAAGGCGCGTTCACTGGCGCGTACCAGGACAAGAAAGGCCGTTTCCAGGATGCCAACGGCGGAACCATTTTCCTCGATGAAATCGGAGAGATCCCATTGAAAGTCCAGCCGAAACTGCTGCGCGTGTTGCAGGAGGGAGAGGTCAGCCCCGTGGGCGGCCAAACCACGAAGGTGGACGTGCGCATCATCGCGGCCACCAACAAGAACCTGCGGAAACAGGTGGAGGCCGGACTGTTCCGCGAAGATCTGTTCTATCGACTTAACGTCATTCCTCTGCAAATCCCGCCGCTCCGCCAGCGGCCGGAGGATCTGCATTCCCTCATCTCTCATTTCATCGCCCTCTACTGCAAGAAGAACAAAAAGACGAACCTGTCCCTGAGCGCCGAAGCCCTGAAACTGATGGAGAACTATACCTGGCCGGGAAACGTCCGCGAATTGGAGAACGCCATCGAGCGCGCCGTCATCTTATGCATGGGGCACCAAATCCTGCCGGAAGACCTAACCGACGAATTGAGCGCTGGCACCGAAACGGCCGCACAGATTTTCGTGGGAAAGACCATGACATTGGAAGAGATCGAGTTGTCGGCGATTCAGATCGGATTGAAGCGAAACCACGGTGATAAGGCGAGGACGGCAGACGAGCTTGGGATCAGCCTGAGGACCATTTACCGGAAGCTGGATATGCTCGCTCCGGTCCGCGAAGAATAAGCCGCCCACAAGGCGAATTCCGGAAATTAAGGGAGTCGGAATGGATGCGGCTAGGGACTCAGGCAAGCGGCCGCGGAAAGTCCCTCCGGAACAGGGCAACATCGATACCCTCCGTCGCATCAGCCCCATCGCCTATGCCTTCGAGCAATTCTTCCACCTGGGAAGCCAAAACTCCCCGGAACGGCTTTTCGGCCCTACCCGGGTGGAAATCCAGCAGTCTATCACAACGCGGCCGACCGGCGGAATGCTGCCCGTGCGCGGGGAAAACGCATCGATATCTACCTCTTCGCCTGGATGGGTATCGAAGCCGCGGCCGTCGCATTCGGCACCCTTAGCGAGAACCCATGGATGACATACGGATTCCTGGCGGCCGCCGTCCTACGCATCGCCGACATCATCCAGATCACGGGCAATCACAGCCTTTTCGATCGCCTCAAATTCTCCTAGCACCATTACTACATCGAGAATACGGTGCGCACCATCCTGCTTTCCCTGATCAACTACGCGGAGCTGGTGGTCTGTTTCGGATTCATCAACTGCGTGCTCGGCAGGGACGGGAGTTTTTTGACATTCAAGGAATCGCCCTTCGACGGGTATTACTTCAGCGGCGCCACCCAGCTTGCCATCGGCTACGGGGACATCACACTGGCCGGCCACGTAAAGTACCTTGCGTTGTTCCAGGGATTCATCGGGTTCCTCTTCACCATTCTTATTCTCGGACGGTTCATCCCCTTGCTTCCCGAGTCCAAGGAAGAAGCGGATCCTTGAGCCAATCGCCGGAAGGGGCCCGTTGCGGCTTCCGGCAGCCGCTAGCCGGGGTTTTTTCTTTCCCGCAGGAAGTAGAATCCGATCGCGCCAATCAGGCACATGGACGCCCGAATGCAGATGGAGTAGTATCCGACCTTGCCAAAGGTGAGGAACCCCGTCAGTCCGCCCGCGAAAAACCAGAGCAGGATCGAAGACAGGAATCCGATCTTCCAGGCCTTCAGCTCCTTATGCTTCAACGCCCGGGCTTTCATGACTCCCAGAACCGTCACAATCCCGGTGAGATGGGTAGGCTTCACGATCAGGCCCGGGACAGGAATTCGATAACGATTTAGGACGGGTTGAGGAACTCGAAAAAATTAAGTGAGGCAATATCAATGCTCAGGCGCGTCACCGCGCCCGTCATAACCGAGAGATCAGGAGCTCCCTCTGGAATATCATCTCCTTGGGAAGGTGCTCGTACAGTTTCACGAACAGCTCATCCTGCGAGATGACCTCTTTCTTCCATGCTCCGATATCTATCGTCTGCAAAGCCTCGAATTTCGCCGGGGTCATGCCGGGCAGGCCTTCCAAATCGATATCCTCGGCCTTGGGGATCCATCCCAACGGAGATTCATAGGCCCCGGATTTTCCCAGGCACCGGTTCACGATCCACTGGATCACGCGCATGTTCTCGCCAAAGCCCGGCCACATGAAATTTCCCCCGGCATCCTTGCGGAACCAGTTCACGTGGAAGAACTTGGGCGGATATTGGATGTACTTGCGCATCTTGATCCAGTGGGCGAAATAATCACCCATGTTGTAGCCGCAGAAGGGGAGCATGGCCATGGGATCGCGGCGGACCACGCCCACTTGACCCGTGGCCGCGGCGGTCGTTTCCGAACCCACGGTGGCGCCCAGGAACACGCCGTGGATCCAGTTGAAGGCCTGGAAAACCAGGGGGACATTGGAGGGTCGACGCCCCCCGAAAATGAACGCGCTGATGGGGACGCCCGCGGGATTCTCCCAATCGGGATCGATGCAAGGGCATTGCGATGCCGGCGCCGTGAAGCGCGCATTGGGGTGGGAAGCCGAGCGCCCGCAGTCCGGGGTCCAGTCCTGGCCTTGCCAGTCGGTGAGCCGCGGCGGGGGCGTTTTCGTGAGCCCTTCCCACCAGACATCGCCGTCCGGAGTCAGGGCCACGTTGGTGAAGATGGTGTTCGCGCACATACTGTGCATGGCGTTGGAATTCGTCTCCCACGAGGTGCCCGGCGCCACGCCGAAGAAGCCCGCTTCCGGATTGATCGCGTGGAGCCTCCCGTCCGGGCCGGGCTTGAGCCAGGCGATGTCGTCGCCGACCGTGGTCACCTTCCAGTCCTTGAAGCGTTCCGGGGGTACGATCATGGCCAGGTTGGTTTTGCCGCATTGACTGGGAAAGGCCGCGGCGATGTAAGTCTTCTCTCCTCCATCCGGCGGCTGAACGCCCAGGATGAGCATATGCTCGGCCAGCCACCCTTCATCCCGGCCCATTTTGGAAGCGATGCGAAGGGCGAAGCACTTTTTGCCGAGCAGGGCGTTGCCGCCGTATCCGCTGCCGAAAGACCAGATGGCGCGTTCCTCGGGAAAGTGGACGATGTACTTGGATTCGGCATTGCTCGGCCATGCTACGTCCTTCTCGCCGGGCTTTAAGGGCCTTCCCACGGAATGCAGGCAAGGGACGAATTCGCCGTCACCCCGAGCCTCCAGGGCATCCAGGGCGACCGCGCCCATGCGGGTCATGATGCGCATGTTCACAGCCACATAAGGGGAATCGGTGATCTGCACGCCAATCTGGGAGATGGGGGAACCGATGGGTCCCATGCTGAACGGGACCACGTAGAGGGTGCGTCCCGCCATGCAGCCGTTGAAAAGCCCGGTGAGAACGGTCTTCATGGCCTTGGGGGCCATCCAGTTGTTAGTGGGACCGGCATCTTCTTCCCGCAGGGAGCAGATGAAGGTGCGTTCCTCCACCCGGGCCACGTCGTCCGGCGTGGATCGGCTATAATAGCTGTTCGGCCGCTTATCGGGATTGAGCCGGACCATGGTGCCTTGTTCCACCATGCGCGCGCAGAGGGCGTCGTATTCCTGCTGGCTTCCGTCGCACCATTGGATGCGATCAGGACGGCAAAGGGCGGATACTTCCGCCACCCAGGTCTTCAATTTCGGATTTCGTGTCGGTTCCATACTGGCTACTCCTGATTGTCCGAGGTCACAACATTTCCTTCGCGGCGCGCTTCCGAAGCACCGCTTCCATTTCCGCCGTCCAGGGGAAAAGGATTTCCGATTCGAGGTAGGTATGCGCTTTCAGCCTTGCGCCGAAGGCCTCAAGCAGGACCAGGATTTCCTTCATGGTCCCGGAGCGGACGGGATCGAAAGGAAGGGCGCGCACCTTTTGAGTCAATGTCGCCAACAAATCCCGGAACGTTTCCTCGGGAAGGTGTATTTGGGCGTCGGAAAAAATACCGACCGAGCCTTTGAAGGTCTCGGGATAGAGTTCCGGGTCATGCAGGCATGCTTCCGTGCGCAGGATTTTGGGGAATAGGAACGACTCCTCTTCTTCCATGTGCCAGGTGAATTCGCGCCGGAACGTCCGAAAATCGGAATGGGCCTGCATCGCCGGAGCCGGGACCAACCCCAGCTCCAGTTGGAGCAGGCTGAGCAATCGATCGATGTGATCGAGGTCGTGTTCGCGGAAGGCTTTATGGTTGGCCGTCAGATGTTCAGTCAATCCGTTCAGGGGTTTGGAGCGCCAATCTTCCAGTACGTCCGGCGGAATCTGCTGCCCGACTTGGTATTGCATGGTGTTTCCTTGGAAAAGCAATTCTAGAAAAAGCAATTGGCGGGCCAATCGGCGTCCTCTCTGATAACCTCAATCTTGCGAATGGGAGTAAGTCCAAATTTTGACTGCTTGCCTATTTGGCATGGGCCTGGACAAATTGGCGCCTGGTCGGCATTGATATTGCGGTTGAAGCGTTGAATGTCATTTTTGGAAGGCATGCTGGAGAAAACCATGGACGGACAATCATGAATGAAATCCCGTTTTGGAGCCGGACCGCCGAATTGTCGCTGCGGGAATTGGGGAGCGGTCACAATGGGCTCGGATCCGCGGAAGCGTTGCGGCGCATTGCTGCGGAAAAACCGAACCGCCTCCAAGCCAGGGAAACGGCGACCGTCCTCGCATTGCTGGCCGCGCAATTCAAGAATCCGATCACCATCCTCATGGCAGTCGCCGCCGTCCTTTCCATCATCCTGGGGGAGAACACGGAAGGCGTGCTCATCCTGATCATCCTGGGACTGAGCGGTTTCCTGGGGTTCTGGCAGGAGCATCACGCCGCGCATACCGTCCGGAGCCTGCTCAATCTGCTGAAGGTGAAAGTTCGGGTGGTCCGGGATGGAAAGGAGTCGGAGATCGCCCTGGATGAGGTGGTTCCCGGTGATGTTGCCATCCTGGAAGCCGGCTCTTCGGTTCCCGGGGACGCATTGATCCTAGAGTCCACGGATCTGTTCGTCGATGAATCGCCGTTGACGGGGGAATCCTTTCCGGTTGAGAAGCGCGCCGGCCCGGTAGGCACGGACGCCGGACCCCATGAGCGGACCAACAGCGTATACCTGGGTACCCATGTCGCCAGCGGGATGGCCAGGGTGCTGATCGCGGCCGTGGGTACGGGCACGGAGTTCGGCAAGATTTCGCGGGTGCTGACCCTGCGCCCCCCGGAAACCTCTTTCGAACACGGTACGAAACATTTCGGGTACCTGTTGCTGGAGGTCGCGCTCGTCCTTTCGCTGGTGATCTTCTCCGTGAACGTGGCGTTCCACCGGCCCGTCCTGCAATCCCTGCTTTTCACTCTGGCCCTGACAGTAGGGTTGACGCCGCAATTGCTCCCCGCCATCCAAGGGCTGACCATGGCCCGCGGGGCCGGGCGCATGGCTAAAAAGGGAGTGATCGTCCGGAGGCTCTCATCCATTGAGGATTTCGGGGCCATGACCGTTTTGTGCACGGACAAGACCGGCACCCTGACATTGGGCATGGCCGGACTGAAGTCGGCCCTGGACCCCTGGGGAAAGGAGAACGAAAGGATCCGCCTCTTCGGTTACCTGAATTCCTCCCTGCAATCGGGATACTCCAATCCCATCGACGAGGTGCTCAAAGGCCTGCCGCATGCGGGCGCCGAAGCGTATCGGAAAACCGACGAGGTGCCCTATGATTTCGCGCGCCGCCGCCTCAGCGTGGCGGTGGTCGGACCCGATGGCCCGATCCTCATCACGAAAGGCGCCTTGGACGGGATCCTGCGGATCTGCGGATCCGTTGCGGGTCCGGACGGCGGACTCCTGCCCATGGGCGGGTTAAGCGCCGTGATCGCCGCGCAAGCCGAAACCCTTGGAGCGGAAGGTTGCAGATGCCTCGGGGTGTGTTACCGGAGCCTACTCGCCGGCGAAACCGTGGGGCATGAAAGCGAAAAGGAGATGGTGTTCCTGGGGTTGTTGGTGTTCGTCGATCCCATAAAACCGGATGCGGTTGCGAGCCTTGCCCTGCTCCGCGACTTGGGCGTAGGCGTGAAAATGATCACCGGCGACAACCGGTTCGTGGCCGCAAAGATCGCGTCAGAGGCCGGCCTGCGTCCGGATCGCGTCCTGACCGGCGGGGAAATGCGGCTCATGAGTTCTCAGGCCCTGGTCCGCCGCGCGCCGTTGGTGGATGTATTCGCGGAAATGGATCCGGGCCAGAAGGAACGGGTCATCATCGCCCTGCGCAAGGCGGGGGAATCCGTGGGATACCTTGGCGACGGAATAAACGACGCCACGGCGCTACACGCCGCCGACGTTGGGATCTCGGTGGACTCCGCCGTCGACGTGACCAAACAGGCCGCGGACATCGTGCTCATGCGCAAGGATCTGGCGGTTTTGGCCGACGGCGTCGGAGAAGGCCGGCGGGCCTTTGCTAACACCCTCAAATACGTGTTCATCACCACCAGCGCCAATTTCGGGAACATGTTCTCCATGGCCGGAGCTTCCCTGTTCGCCTCCTTCCTGCCCATGCTCCCTAGGCAGGTACTGCTCCTAAACCTACTCACCGACCTGCCCGCCATGGCCATCGCTTCCGATTATCTGGATCCGGAACAGGTGCGACTCCCCAGACGGTGGAACAACAAGGAAATCTGGCATTTCATGATCGTGTTCGGCCTGATCAGCTCATGCTTCGATTTCCTGACCTTCGGTACCCTGCTGGCGATGAAGGTGCCGCCGGCCCAATTCCGCACCGGATGGTTCCTGGAGTCCGTCCTGTCGGAACTAATGATCCTGCTCATCATCCGGACCCAGCGGTGGTCCTTCCGAAGCAAGGTGGGAAAGGGGATGTTCCGGCTTTGCATCGGCGTTGCCGCGGTAACCTTGGCGATACCCTACCTGCCGCATGCGGAGCTGCTGGGGTTTACGGCCTTGCCGGTCCGGGTGCTGCTGACCTTGGCGGGAATCCTGGCGGCCTATGGATTGACTTCCGAATTGGCCAAGCGGCCTTTTTACCGGAAAGCCAGAATTTGAGACGGGGAGGATAAGGCCGTTGTCAAGAAACGGCTCACTTTCGGGAGCGCTTGCGCGACATCCTTCAGGAGGCGTTGCATCGAGGATGGTTTTGGAAGGAAACCCCATTCCAGCCCGCTCCTATTGCCGTCGTTGATCCGCTCCGGCAATGCCGTGCCGGAAGTTATCAGGATTCCCGCATCCGGCCGGAGCATATTGAAATCGGCGGCGAGTTCCAATCCGTTCAAGGCCTCGCCCATTTCAACGTCCGTAAGCAGCAAATCTATTTGAATGGAAGAATCCACCGAGGTCAGGAGCGCTTGGGTGCCGTTAACGGCCAAAAGGACTTTGTAACCCGCTGATTCCAATACGCATTTGACGTAATTCCGGACGACCTGCTCATCGTCCACGACCAGAATACAGTAGGACCCGGGCTGTCTTGATTGAACCATTCGGGTTCTCCTGGTTAATGACAAGGGATCCACAATCAATTTGCATGCCAACCTAAGCCCGATGGAGGCTTTGCTGGTTCCGAGCACTATGGCCCCTGATGCGTTCTTGCGGAACCACCGGGCTTCCGGACTCCGGACACATTTGTTAATGTGGCAAACCTTTTGCCAAAAATTCAGATTCCGAACCGAATTCTGTAAAGGCTCATCCCGGACAATTCGGTTCTTCACGGATAGGGTGACGCGCAATCTGGCTCGCGCATTGCTTTTAATTAATCACGAATGCCAGCCATCCAAGGAGTTTCCATGATACCGACCAAACACACTGCGAACCTGCGAACCCGATTGGAATTGAAAGATCTTCCCGACTTCGGAAAAGGATGGTGTTTGTCGCTCTATTTCCCTTTTCATAAGAACTGGCGTGAGAACCTGGAGGACGGCATCCAATTGAAGGACCTGCATCGCACGGCCCGGCTGGCCTTGGAGGAGCGGGGAGTTTCTCCGCAAGACATGCAAGCCCTGCTTGCGCCCGTCAAGGATCTCATGGAGATGAAGGATCCCTCCCTTTTCCGAGGGGAGGGGCTGGCCGTATTGTCCACGGTCTCCTCTTCCGTAAACGTATTGTTGGCCAAAGCCCCGCCGGCCTTGGCGGAGGTGGACACGCGTTTCCGCCTCGACTACCTGCTGCCGACGCTTTTCAAGATGGATCGATTCCATCTGCTTTGTCTGAGCTTAAAGTCCGTCCATTTGTTCGACTGTGACGGCATCGATATGCATGAGGTGGTTTTGGAAGGGGTGGAAACGAATATCCGGCTCACCCGGCATTTCGAGGACTCCGGATCCGATTCCTTCCATGCGAACGCGGGCACGGCGGGACGAAACGGCACCAAGGGCCAAGGGTCCTCCTTTTTCGGTCAGGGTTCCGGAGAAAACGACGCCAAGGCCATGAAGAAGGAGGCCGAACATTTCTTCAGGAACATCGACGCGGCCGTGCTTCCCTTCCTGAAGGCCGGGCAAACCCCTTTAATCCTCGCAGGAGTGGAATACCTCCTGGACATTTATCGCGGGGTCAATTCATACTCCGGTCTTTCCGAGCCCCAAATCACGGGGAGTGCGGATGCGCCGGGCGCAGCGATGGACCTGCATGGCAAGGCCAATGCGATTCTGAGGACGGAAGACGGGAACGGAAGGCGGCAAGCATTGGACGCCTATCGGGAAAACGTGACCTCCAAGCGTACCTCGGCCGGATACACGGACATCGTCCCAACCGCATGTTTCAAAAACCTGACGCACCTGTTCGTGAAGGAAGGCAGCCTCAAGTGGGGAACCTACGATCGTACGTCGGGTAAAACGGTGATGATGACCGGGTATCTTCCCGGCGCTGAGAACCTGGCGAACCTGGCTTGCGCCGGAACCTTGGCTGGCCACGGCAAGGTGTATCTGGTTCCCGGTGATGAGATGCCCGAAGAGACGGAAATCGCGGGACTATGCCGCGACTGAGGTGCCGATCAGTGACGCGGGACTCTGATGGACCTGCGTCAAAAACCGTTTAAGGCCAGCGGTTAGGCCAGGGTGATGGTCTTGTCGAGATAGACGTCCTGGATGGCGTGCAGCAAGGTCACGCCTTCGCCAAAGGGCTTCTGGAAGGCCTTGCGACCTGAGATCATTCCCATGCCCCCGGCCCGCTTGTTGATCACGGCGGTGCGCACAGCTTGGTGCAAATCGTCCTTTCCGGATGCGCCTCCGGAATTGATCAGGCCAGCGCGCCCGGAAAAGCAATTCAGGACCTGGTATCGCGTAAGGTCAATGGGGTGCAGCGTAGCGAGGGCTTCGTAAACCTTGGGGTGCGTCTTGCCGAACTTGAGGGCGGTGAAGCCCCCATTGTTCTCCGCCTGCTTCTGCTTCACGAAATCGGCTTCCAGGGTCGCCGCGATGTGGTTCGCCTGGCCCGTCAGATCCGCGGACAGGTGGTAATCCGCCTCGGGGGTCAGGAAGGCCGGGTTGCGCAGGTACGCCCAAAGCACCGTGGCCATGCCCACCTCATGGGCTTCCTTGAACGCCGCGGAAACCTCCTGGATCTGGCGCGTACTTTCCGGGGAACCGAAATAGATGGTGGCCCCCACGGCAACGGCACCCATGTCCCGCGCTTGGCTGACTTGCCCGAAGAATACCTGATCAGCTCGATTAGGAAAGGTGAGCAATTCATTGTGATTCAGTTTCACGATGAACGGAATCCTATGCGCGTATCTCCGGGCCACCGATCCAATTAGGCCCAGCGTCGAGGCGAACGCGCTGCAACCGCCCTCCAGGGCAAGCTTGACCAGGTTTTCCGGATCGAAATACATGGGATTGGGTGCGAAGGAAGCGCCGGCGGAATGCTCGATTCCCTGATCCACAGGCAGGATCGACAGGAAGCCCGTGCCTCCGAGCCGTCCATGATCGAACAATTGCTGGATGGATCCCATTACGGGAATGGCGCGGTCCGAAAGGGAGACCATCCGATCCACGAAATCCGGACCGGGGGCATGCAGCATCTCCTTCGGTACGGTCCCGCAGCAATGGCCGAGCAGATCCTCCGCTTCGCTTCCGAGTATTTCCGCATTCGAGACCATGGTCATTTCCTTCCGTTGATTCCACGGACGATTTCAATCGAGCAAGTGGAATGGGACGCGACTGCCGCGGAAACGCTGCCCAACATGAACCTTTTCATTCCGGAAAGTCCTCGGTTTCCCAGGAAGATGACGTCGGCCCTGAACTTCTTGGCTTCGCCCAAAAGGACATGCCGAGGGTCTCCTGTGATAATGGCCGTTTCCACCAGGACACCAGGTTGGGACAATTTGTCCTTCGCTTTGGCCAGTCTGGCTTCCATCCAGGACCAAGGGCCGTCGGGAGTGTATTTCAAGGGGCTTACCTGATTGACGGCCAAGGCGATTTGTTCGAGCCGGAGCTGGAATTCGCTGACGGCCACCACCCTCACTTTCGCGCCTTTGGGCCACTGCCGATCAGCCGCGCAATCCACCGCGAGCAGGGATTCCTTTGATCCGTCGAAACCGATGAGAATGCGCGGCGGACCAGTTATCCCGGCCCGCCCGGCCTTTCCGATCCGAACGCTGCCGCGTGCGTGCTTCATGACTTTTTCCGCCACGCTGCCTATCAACATCTTCCCAATGGGATTCCAGCCATGCGAGCCCAAAACGATAAGGTCGGGCTTCCAAGCGTCTGAGCGATCCAGGATCGCATGCGAGGGATTTTCCAGGCTGGACTCGAGGGAGATTTTCCAGCCGGGAAACTGTTTTTTAAGGCGTTGCATCGCCGCTTTTGCTTGCGATTTGGCGTGGGATTCCGTCCTGGAGTTCCGGACGGCCACGGTGTAGGCCTGGGAATACCATTGTATCGCGTAGCCTTCAGCGGCCAGGTAATCTTGTGGAATCATCGGAGGGATGGCCACGAGTATGATGACTTCCGCCTTGGCGGGGAGTCCCGCCCGGGCCAGGTCCTTGAGCGCCTTATCCGCGGTATCCGAGCCGTCATAACCAATCAATATTTTCAAAGCAATCCCCGTTTTTCCCGACCACGTGCCAGTCGTTACGAATATCGTTTTCGGCCCGACTGCCGGGTCCCTTATTTTCCTCACCGCCCGCACCAGCACCATCTAGTGATGGTGGTATGAGTGGAATAACAAGCAATCAGAAGGCCAAGCGCGTCTTGTTGCCTATTCGCGATCAAAGGAGACGTATTTAGGGCTTGGAACCGGACATTGATTAGGTATGGTTAAAGAGAAACGATACCTGACCAGGACAGGTTGTCGGACGGCCTGCCAAATTGGCACGGATTCCCGGCGGACGGAACCGCCGACATAATGGATCTTAGCGTATGCGGGGTGACCGGGGGAAACGGGGAGGTTAACCTCTTCGGGTCCTGGCCCACCCCTTATCATTTGGAGCGGTATGAAAAACATTTGGAGTGGTGTGAAAAAAAAGCTGCTGAGAGTCCCCAAGGCTAAGACCGCGAAAGCATTGGACGTGAGTCTCCGGACCCTCTTTCGGAAGGTCGAATCGGGCAATGTGGAATTGGATACCAGCAGGACCTGACGGAAGCACCATGTCCCAAGAATACATCACCTTTGCGATCCTGGCGATTATGTGCGGCTTCTTCCTCACCCAGCGCATACCGCATTATGTAACAGCCATGGCCGGAGCCTCCGCCTTGGGATTCTTCGGCATCGTCCCCATGAAATCCTTGTTCTCGGGATTTTCCAATCCCACCTTGGTCCTGTTCGCCGGCATGTTCGTGATCGGCGGATGCATGTTCCAGACCGGCCTTGCAGATGCGGTGGGGGAGTGGGCGGTCCGCAGGATGGGCCGCAACGAGCGCCGACTCCTGTGGGGCACCATGATCGTGGCGGCCCTCCTCTCCACGGTGGCTTCCAACACCGGAACCACGGCCGCCTTGATGCCGGTTGTCCTCAGCATTTGCCTCGCTGCCGGGATCCCCGCCTCGCGCCAACTCATGCCCCTGGCCTTCACCACCGGATTCGGGGGCTTCAGCGCTTTGATCGGAACTCCGCCGAACATGATCGTTTCCCAGGCCATGAAGGATGCGGGAATGGGAGCCTTCGGATTCTTTGAATTCGCATGGGTGGGCGTGCCGGTGGCGCTCGCGGGCATGCTCTACCTGGACTTCGTGGGAAGACGCTTGCTGTCCGGGGCCAGAACCCCGGCGGCGGCGGTGGTCGCGGCCGGTCCCCCTGCCAATCGAAAGCCGTGGAAGATGTGGGTTTGCGCGATCATTCTCCTGGGAGTCGTAACCGTCATGATACTGGATCTGCCCGGCCTCTCTTTGGAGTCGGTGGCGGTGGGTGGAGCCGTCCTCTGCGTATTGTCCGGATGCATGACCGGTAAACAGGCGATCGAAAGCATCGAGTGGGAAACGGTCCTCCTTTTCGGCAGCATGTTCGCAGTGGCCTTGGCGATGGAAACCAGCGGCGCCGCCCGCCACATCGCGGATGGCCTGCTGCGGATACTGGGTCCGGGCGCCGGCGCCTATTGGATGGTGGCCATTCCCCTGCTCTTCACCCTGTTGCTGGGGACCGTGCTCTCCAATACCGCGAGCGCAATGTTGATGGCGCCCATCGGACTGTTCCTGGCGAGCGAAACCGGCGCGGATCCACGGCCCATTCTGATGGCCATCGCTTTGGCTGCATCGTGCAGTTTCCTTACGCCGGTCGGCACGCCGCCGAACATGATCGTCTGGGGCCCGGGCGGATACCGGTTCGCGGATTACCTGAAGGTCGGAATCGGGCTCAGCGCGGTCTGCGCGGCGGTGGGAATCCTGATCATCCCCTGGCGTTGGCCGGTGTTTCCCGGATAATGCCGGCGCCTTCGACGATCGACCCTACCCTTGATAACTGCCTTTCCCGGATCAGCTAAGACGCCTCCATCATGTTTTCAATCGCAGGCAGGACTTCTTCCCAACATCGGGTCTTGAGACCGCAATCCGGATTGACCCAGATGGCTTCCGGATTCAAAACCCCCTTGACCCTTTCAAGCAGGGACGCCATTTCCAACGCGCCTGAACATCCTGGGCAACTGGATGCCACATACGCCCAGACCGATCCCATTCGGATATCTGAAATCCGAGAAGGTCCCTAACAGTTCCATTCCCGATCGGGAGGCTTCCAGAGAGATCACATCCGCGTCTATTTGGACGATATGTTCCATGATTCCTCCATAGTCGCAATAGCATATATGGGTGTGGATTTGCGTTTCATCCTTGACGCCAGAGGACGCCAATTTGAAAGCCCGGACTTCCCATTCCAGGAAGGCTTTCCGGTCCGACTTCCTCAAGGGCTTCGACTCGCGCAGGACGGGCTCGTCTATTTGGATGATGGGAATACCCGCCGTTTCCAAACCCACCGCGGACGGCGCGGTGCTGCTGGACAACAACATCAGCGAACGGGCCCTGCGAAGAGTGGTGGTGGGGCGGAACAAATACCTATACTTCAGTTCTGAGTACGGCGCGGACCTGGGAGCGGTCCTCTACTCGCGGGTGCAGCCGTGCGTGAGCTTGGGGATCAACCCGCTGAAGTGCGTGGAAGACGTGCTGGCCCACATCGACTCGCTCCCGGACCGCCGCATCGGGGAGCTGACTCCCGCCGGCTGGCTCGCCACCCGCAACTCAATCCCCGCACAGTAGAGGCTTCGACATGGAGGGAAGGATAATCCCCTTCCCCAATTGGCCATATACTGGGATCACCGAATGCTTACGCTTTGGAGCTACGATGGCGAAGGCTGGGCTTGCAAGTTCTTTGACAATTGGAAAGCCTCGCTGAAGTGGTAGCGCCGGGCTTAC
Source organism: Alphaproteobacteria bacterium (assembly GCA_025360345.1). GTDB lineage: Bacteria > Pseudomonadota > Alphaproteobacteria > Rickettsiales > SXRF01 > JANYBV01. Next base: position 21,564 of record JANYCJ010000047.1, read on the forward strand.
GGTTTCCGCGACGAGGAGTACCTTCGACTCAACATGTTGACTTGCATGCTTCCGGAGATCTGAACGGGGCGATCGCCCTATGCAGTCATGCTGAACAACGTAACTCACAAGAGCCGTTTTCAACAAAAATCACCCACACGATCGCCCGAAGACCTTCAAAAATAGGCACGATGCATGCAACGACCGGCTATGCCAATCTTCAGCCACAAAAAGTTGCGCCTTTTGATTAATTTCATCGCTTAGGATTCGAAGGCACTCAATGTCTGGGGCTATTAACTTATTCATGGCTGGTTCACGAAACAAGGACACAAGGCCGAGCTTTACCGAGTACGTCGTCATTGGAGCCTCGAACATGGACGGACAGCCGGTGTTTCTATAACGGGTCACAGCTTCAATGACCTTATCGATACCCATGGGCGGCAGGATGTCGACCTGGATCGCCTCTACATGGATGTCGCGGAGTATTTGATTATATCAGGTCTCAATCCGGCTGGCTGTACCTGGCCGTGGTCATCGACCTTTTTTCCAGGATGGTGGTGGGCTGGGCCATGGCCGAGCGCATGGGTCAGGAGTTGGTCCTGGACGCATTGACGATGGCGATGTGGAGGCGGAAGAAGCCCCTGAAAGTCATGGTTCACAGCGACCGGGGCAGCCGTATTGCGCCAAGGAATTTCAAGCTCTTCTAGCCTATTATGCCATGGTCTGTAGCATGAGGCGGAAAGCGGAGTGTTGGGACAATGCGCCGACCGAAAGCTTTTTTCACTCGCTCAAAGTGGAATGGATTTACGGAGAGAAGGTTTTTGAAACCCGAAAGGAGGCGATCGAAAAAATCTTTGATTACATTGAATGCTGGTACAACACCCAGCGCTTGCATTCGTCTAACGGCCAAGTCAGCCCGGCCGAATTTGAAAAGAGGGCGGTCTGTGCTTAACAACCTGTCCGTAAACAGGGGCGTAGATTGTGCTGGTTTATCGTCAGGCCCTTAACCTCCTGGGTAATGGAATAAACAAAATCAAACGGAAGATGGGTAACGATCCGGCTTCTGCCTAATTCATCAAGCATGAATACGTACCCAAGCTTGGATTCCCATATAAAGGCCAAGCAGAATGACGAAGGCACTTGCAAAATATGGCGCGAATTGGAAAAAATGGGTGAGTTTACTTAAACGTTTTGTAGCATGCTTCATTCCCAAAGCTGCAATTATCCCGGTTGTAACCATGGTTCCTGCCAAACCGACGCTAAAGCCCAACACCAGGAAAAAACCCAAGGCAACTCGTCGTATCTGCAGACAAAGAAGCAAGACCGTAATCGCCGAGGGGCATGGAATCAATCCGCCCGTCAATCCGAATACGATGATTTGTCCCGTAGTTACTTTTCGGTCCGAAAACCGCTGTTGGATTTCGTTGGCGTGAGCACGCTGATGGGCATCATGGAAATTCGGATCGCCTAAGTCAAGCCCTTCATGATGGTGATGATCCTCTGTAAATTCTGTATTATAATTTTGGCTATGTCCACCATGATTCGTGGTTAGAACCAGCTTGAACTCATGTGGTTCAGGAATTTCCGATGTGGATTGCAAAAAATCGACATGTTTCTGAAATGCGAATTTCTGCTTGATGTCTTTCGACCGAACCGTTTCTATCATCATGGCCGATTCATTTTCGGGAGGCAATGGTCTTGATTCGGAATCGAAAAAATGGAGCCTGAAATGTGGCGGCATATCTTTTTCATAGACCGAAATTTCGACCAAGCCATGTCCGGTATCAATGAGTGTCCCCCCGTTTGGGCCATGTGATTCGACAGTTTGGGAATGCGCCTTCATTTGACGCCTTTCCTTATGGACTCTCCAGAGCATCCAGCTAGCTATTGCGAGAATAATTATCGCGGATGCGAGTTGGAAATAGGCTTCGTTTGCTTCATTATACCAGTTGCGCCCATATATCAGACCCGCACCGGCAATCAGCCAGACAATAAGGGTGTGCGAAAAGGTAGCGCTCAAACCCAGTAAAATCGCTTGGGTTATGGTTCCTCGAATCGAAATAATGAAGGCGGCCATCATGGTTTTGGAATGGCCGGGCTCAAGTCCATGGAGAGCCCCTAGGATCAAGGCGCTAGGGAAAAATATCCACAGACTGCCGCCATGCTGGATGAGTTCGGGAAGTGAGGTCATGTCGTCCTATCAGAGAAATTTTGTGATGTTTTTGAATTCGTTCAGGCTGGCTTTTTTAACCGATGGATTCTTATCCATCGTGTCTTCGAGACAATGATCGATATGATCGTGGATGAATTCCTTTTTCGCATTTTCGATAGCGCAAACGACGGCATGCATCTGTTGGGCAATATCAACACAGGGGTTCTTTTCCTCTATCATTGCGATGATCTTGGAGAGATGTCCTCCGGCCCTTTTAAGCCTTTTAACGATATCATCATGACTGCCATGTATTTTCATATCCTATCCTCCAGGATAGGATACATCTAGAAACCGGATAAGGTTTTGGAAAGGTGGAACCCATGCGGAGCCACGGATTAAGGCGGTCGGTCGCTAAATGCCTCCCCTTCCTGGAATGGGCTTTCCGATATCTCGCAACTTGTTAACTTTGAGCGATGAGCGAACCCGAAGATTCACGGTTAGGAAGTGAGTTGGCTTTACTTCCTCTGAACGGAAGCCTCATTCAGCTCCTAATCGACAACCAATCGCATTTTATGGGATTTCTCCGAAAGCGCATTTCTTCTCCAGCAGTTGCCGAAGACCTTCTTCAACAGGCCTTTTACAAAGCCATTAAAGGTGAGGCGCAACTGACGAATAAGGAAAATATCGTGATGTGGTTTTATCGCATACTTCGGAATATCTTAACGGATTATTACCGGTCTCGTGCGGCAGAAGATCGGAAAAATAAGGGGTCACTTATAGAAATGTCCCTCTCCGGAAATGACCATATGCTATCCCTGGATATGGAGTTGAAAAAGGAATTATGTGCCTGTATCCATCGACTCATTCCCGCCTTAAAGCCGGAATATGCCAATCTCATCCAGCGCATCGACCTAGAGGAAGAGCCGCCATCCCAAGTAGCGGAATCGAGTGGCATCACCTACAATAATCTTATGGTTAGGCTTCACCGAGCCAGGCAGGCACTGCGGGTCAGCCTGGAACGTACATGCGGCGTCTGCACCAAGCATGGATGCCTGGATTGCACCTGTGAAACCATGACCCAATCTAGGCAAGTATACCCTTAGAGTCCCTCTAAGCTTCGGCGAAATTGTTCCGAATTGCACTGTAATATTCCATAAACAGATCCGTCTTTACTGATATTAGGAGGCTTAGCCTTCAGCAGAATATAGTTTGGATCTGAAATTGGAGTTCAGCATGCAAATGGAACAGATACTTTCCCTGAATTTGATAGATCCTGTCTGCGGCATGGCCGTTGACCCTCGAAAATCTCTTGCCTTGGATCACAATGGAAAGGCGTGGCATTTCTGTAGTAACGGATGCAGCACTAAATTCCAAAACGATCCAAATCGCTACATTATCAAACCGGACCCGAAAAGTGACTTGATTCAGCCTCGTCCTAATTTCAGATCAATAGCGCCTCAGCCCCCTGAAGAACAGACTAATAAAGATGCCGTTTATACTTGTCCAATGCATCCGGATATCCAAGCCTCGAAACCTGGACCATGCCCAAAATGCGGAATGCCTTTAGAACTCAAGCTCTCCGCAGCCACCCTTGAGGTAAAGACCGAATGGACATGCCCGATGCATCCGGAGATTATCCGCGATAAACCGGGAAGCTGCCCTATTTGCGGCATGGCACTGGAACCGCGTACCATGGCTTTGTCAAGGGACGAGGAAAATCCCGAACTAAAAGAAATGAGCTTCCGCTTCTGGATCAGCGTAGTGCTTACCGTTCCGCTTCTAGCAACCGCCATGGGCCAGATGTTTTGGGGAGACCATGTTGCCTTCTTTTCTTCAGCAATTCGAAAATGGATTGAGCTTGCCATGGCTAGCCCCGTCGTGCTATGGGGAGCCTGGCCTTTCTTCGTTCGTGGCTGGAATTCAGTCGTCAATCGCAGCCTGAATATGTTCACCTTGATTACCCTCGGTGTCGGCGTGGCCTTTGGGTACAGTTTGATTGCCATTTTGTTCCCCGGTCTTTTCCCGGAAGCCTTTCGTGACGCACATGGCCAAGTGGGCCTATACTTCGAAGCCGCGGCCGTCATAGTGACCTTGGTTTTATTGGGGCAAGTGTTGGAACTGAAAGCCCGGAGCCGGACGGGTTCAGCCATCAAGGCTCTGCTGGGACTCTCCCCAAAGACTGCTCGTATCCTACGGGAAGATGGAAAGGAAGAGGAAATTCCTTTGTCGGAAATCAAGATTGGAGACCGAGTACGCGTACGCCCGGGAGAAAAAATCCCGGTAGATGGCGTGATTCTCGAAGGCAGTAGTTCAGTGGACGAATCCATGATGACGGGTGAATCCATCCCCATTGAAAAGCATAAGGGAGACCGGATCATAGGAGCCACCCTCAACGGCCATGGATCAATGATACTCCAGGCGGACAAAGTGGGCGCAGATACCTTACTGTCCCGCATCGTGAACATGGTGGCTGAGGCGCAGCGAAGTCGCGCGCCCATTCAAAGGCTCGCGGACCAAGTATCGGCTTATTTCGTTCCTGTCGTCATTTTGGTAGCCATCGTAACCTTTGTCCTGTGGGCCTGGTTGGGCCCTAAACCCTCCCTAGCTTACGCTATCGTCAATGCCGTTTCCGTTCTCATCATCGCTTGCCCATGTGCCTTAGGACTCGCTACACCCATGTCCATCATGGTCGCCAGCGGAAAAGGCGCCTCAGTTGGCGTGCTTTTTAGGAGCGCGGAGGCTATAGAAACCCTCCGCAAGGTAGATACCCTCGTTGTCGATAAAACCGGCACACTAACGGAAGGAAAGCCCAGCCTAGTGGGGCTGGAAGTCGTTTCAGGATTTGATAAAGATGAAGTACTGAGACTCGCAGCGGGTTTAGAACAAGGAAGTGAGCACCCTTTAGCGGCAGCGATCGTCAAGAATGCCGAAGAAAAGGGGATGCAAATTCCTGCTATCGTGGACTTCACATCCATAACGGGAAAAGGGGTACGCGGAAAGGTCGAGGGAAGGGAAATTGCCTTGGGAAATCGTGCGCTTATGGAAGGATTGAATATCTGTATTCAGGAACTTGTCCAAAAAGCGGAGGAGAGACGGAAGGACGGGCAAACCGTCATGTTCATTGCGGTAGATGGAAAACCCGCGGCCTTGATTGCCGTAGCGGACCCAATAAAAGCAACTGCAGCCGAAGCCATAGGAAAGCTGCATAAGGAAGGCATAAGGATCATCATGCTCACAGGTGATAATCGCACAACCGCTGAAGCCGTTGCCCAGAAACTTGGCTTAGATGAAGTTATTCCGGAAGTCCTGCCCGATCAAAAGGCCGAAGTAATTAAAAGGCTCCAAGCCGATGGGAAAAATGTGGCCATGGCTGGGGACGGGGTCAATGATGCGCCCGCGCTGGCCCAAGCCCAGGTAGGCATAGCCATGGGAACGGGAACCGATGTAGCCATGCAAAGCGCTGGGGTGACCTTGGTCAAGGGTGATCTTAACGGCATCGCCCGGGCCCGGCATCTTAGCCAGGCGACTATCCGGAATATCCGACAGAATTTATTCTTCGCATTCGTTTACAATGCCCTCGGGGTACCCATTGCCGCCGGCGTACTCTATCCATTCACCGGTTTACTCCTTAGTCCCATGATAGCCGCTGCAGCAATGAGTGTCAGCTCGGTCTCCGTTATCGCGAATTCATTGAGGCTTAGGAGAATCGAACTGTGATCTTGACACCCAGCCTTAAATAGTTGGCCCTCGCCGCGCATATTGTACTCTCGGTCGGATGGATCGGCGAAGTTGCCGCCTTTTAGTTCTCGCGTCTCCGCCCTGACAATATGGAACGCCGAATTTGTACGCGCGGCACCTTACCGTATAGCCATAGCGCCAAAAATGGCTGCGTACCAGAGCAAGAAACCGTGAGTCAGGCTGAACCAGGCGAGCGGCAGAAAAAGAAACATGGTGGCTGGTGGATAAAGAAATCCAACATTAATGGTATCCAGGATGAAATCCTTGGTCGCAGTCCAAGGTAATGACAGGGTTTGAAAATTTTCCGGCTTATAAAAATTCAATCCTGTATTTCCAACTTGCGCAAAGGTCCAGAAGGCGAGAAAGTCCCATTCTCTAGGCAATTTCATATTCTGATAAACCATGGATTTGCCGAAGTAAAGCATGCACATGCCAATAAGCATGCATAAGGAAAAGGTAAAGGCTGCTACTGCCTTCTTCCCGATTTTATCGCGGTATGAGAAAATTAAAAGTATGGGAAGCGGGAGAAGTAAGGAGAGAAAAGGGGTGAAGTCTCCATTCTACGTATCACGCTGCCATCCTGATGGCTTGGTATTCTGCCCAGCATGCGTCCCATCGATTTGATTTGATGACGGTGCGGAGGGATAGGATGGTCTGCCCGCCCTCTCGGCTCCATCGCATTCCG
>JANYCJ010000094.1 GCA_025360345.1 Alphaproteobacteria bacterium
CGCCGTAAACCCGTCCTGCGTCATCACCCATCCGCCGCCCACCGCTTCCAGCGCGTTGCCGTTGTAATACTGGTGGTTGTCCATGGCGCTCGGCAGTGGCACTAAAATCGCGGGCCGCCCCGCCGCCGCCAGTTCCGAAACCGTGGAAGCCCCTGCACGTGCAATCACCAGATGCGCCGCCGCCAGCCTCGCCGGCAAATCCACGAAAAACGGCGCAAGGTCAACATTCACCCCTAAATTCTGGTAAAACGCCCGCACATCGCCGATATCCGCCTCCCGGCACTGCTGGTCAATGCGGATACGCGCCCGAAGCGCCGCTGGCAGTTTCGCAATCGCCTGCGGCACGACCTCGGAAAAAATCGTCGCGCCCAAAGAACCGCCCGTCACCAGCAAATGCATCTTCCCGTCCTGCGCAATGCTGGCATAGGGCACGTCTTTCAGCGCGCGGATGCTGGTGCGCACCGGGTTTCCCGTCACCGTGATCTTCTCGGCAAACGGCTGCCCCATCATCTGCGTATCGGGAAACGACGTGGCAATCCGCGTCACTTTCGGTGCAAGCAGGCGGTTCGCCCGCCCCAGCACCGAGTTTTGCTCATGGATCACGCTGGGCACATCCAGCCGTGGCGCGGCAAACACCGTGGGAAAAGACGGATAGCCGCCAAAACCCACCACCACTTTCGGGTTCAGGCCCTTCAGCATCTTCCGCGCCTGCACAATGCCCAGCACCAGGAAAATACCGCCCTTGACCTTCTTATACAGGCTGCCGCCCACCGTGCCGGCGCGTATGGTGCGTATTTCCACTCGTGTGAGCGCCCCGGTCTTGAACTGCGCGAAACGGCTGTCGGTAATCAGCACCACTCGCTCGCCGCGGCTCATCAGCACTTCCGCCAGCGCTTCCGCCGGGAAAATATGCCCCCCCGTGCCGCCCGCGGCAAGGACGATGGGCTGTTTTGCGTCTTCAATCATGGTTTACGTGTGTAAAGGGATTGGTAAATCCCGTATATACTAATCAAAGCCCACGCCGCTTCAAGCAGAAACGCAGACAGGTTCCAATGAATCCACAGCGAGCCCATCAGCAGTATTGCGCCGCACAAATTCAGCAGCAGGTAGCGCATCCCGTCATGCGTCATCACACCTTTTTGCATCAGGAAAAACGCCAGCAAAAAGCATATCACCCCGATATTCCCGACAATATCGGCAAATAAATCCACTATTTTTGCCCAAAGCGCCGCCGCGTCAGCGCCAGCATCATCCCCATGCCCAGCCCGATGGCCACCACCGAGGAGCCGCCATAACTCTGGAAAGGCAGCGTCATCCCCTTTGCCGGGAACAAATTCACCGCCACGCCCATGTTAATCACCGACTGCATACCGAACTGCACCAGCACACCCGCCACCGCCAGCACCACGAACAGGTCGTTTTCCTCACGCACCCGCATCAAGCCGCGCAGCACCACGAAAGCGAACAGCCCGAGGATGAACAGGCAGGCAATCACCCCGAACTCTTCCCCCGCCACCGCGAAAATGAAATCCGTGTGCGAATCCGGCAGGAACTGCTTCACTTCGCCCTCACCCGGCCCGCGCCCTAAAATGCCCCCGTTGCGGAATGCCTCCAGCGAGCGGGCGATCTGGTAATTATCCCCCTCCGCGGGGTCGAGGAAGTTGTTGATGCGCTTGGCCACATGCGGGAAGAAATGATAGGCCCCGAACAGCCCCGCCATGCCCATGCCCATCATTACGAACACCCACAGGAAGGGCAGCCCCGAAAGGAACAGCTGCACCGCCCACATCGCCGTCACCGTGATCGACATGCCGATATCCGGCTGCACCAGCAGCAGCAGCAGCGTCACCGCATACACACCGATGGCAAGCCGGTATCCCGGGAAATCCACCCGCCGCTGGTTCTCCGCGCAAATCCACGCCATCACGATGGCAAAGCACGGCTTCATAAATTCCGAAGGCTGCACCGAAATCCCGGCAATATCCATCCAGCGGTGCGCGCCCTTGGTCTGCACCCCCATGAACGGCACCAGCATCATCAGGCCAAGGCTGGCCACGAACCCCAGCACCGCAAGCCTGCGAATCGCCACCGGCGGCAGCAGCGACACCGCCAGCATCACCGCCATGCCGATCAGCAAAAACATCTGGTGGCGGTGCACAAAATAAAACTCCGGCAAGTCCAGCCGCTTCGCCACCGGCGGGCTTCCCGCCGTCACAAGGATGGATCCGATGGCGATCAGCAGTGTAAGCGCAAACAGGTTGAGCCTGTCCACCGTCCACCACCACCGCCCGAAAATCGTCGTATTAGTACGGTCAAGACGCATGGCGCTTCCCTCCTTTGTGTTCCGCTGCAATCGCCTCTGCCTGCGCGCAGAAAGCATCCCCGCGTTCCTCAAAACTCTTCCACTGGTCAAACGACGCGCAGGCAGGCGAAAGCAAAACCACCGCCCCTTCCCTGCCCTGCGCAAAGGCCATCGCCGCCGCCTGCTTCACTGCCTCATGCAGCGTGCCGCAGCGCGAATACGCCACTTTACTGTCCAGTGTCCGCGCAAAATCCTCTTCCGCCGCACCGATCAGGAACGCATGGGCAACCTTGGGGAAATAATGCTCTAGGCTCTCAATCCCCCCCGCCTTCGCCTTGCCGCCCGCAATCCAGTAAATCGCCGTATAGGGCGCCAGCGCGTGGCTGGCCGCATCGGCATTGGTCGCCTTGCTGTCATTGATAAACCGCACCCCATCCACCGTGGCCGCCAGCTGCAACCGGTGCCTGAGGCCCTGGAAACTTTTCATCGCCTCGTAAATCGCCTCCGCCCGCACCCCGCAGGCATGGGCAATCGCGTAAGCCAGCGCCGCGTTCTGCCAGTTATGGGCGCCCGTGAGCGTCGCAATCGGCTTCAGGTCAAACGCACGCTTATTGGCCACGTCGTGCAGCACGCCGTCTTGCACATACACGCCCTCTTGCAGCACCTTTTGTGAAGACACCCGCACCACCTGCTGCGCCTCGCCGCCGTGCAGCCGGTTTGCCACGTCATGCGTGTAGCCGTCATCCACCGCGATAATCGCCACATCCTGCTTTTCCTGCCGGTCAAACAGGTGCATCTTCGCCTCGACATAGCCCTTCATATCGCCATGCCGGTCAAGATGGTCGGGCGTGATGTTCAAGAACGCGCCGATATGGAACCGCGCCGAATGCAGCAAATCCAGCTGGTATGAAGAAAGCTCCAGCACATAAATGCCCTCTTTGCCCAGCGGTGCCAGCGCCAGTGCCGCCGTGCCGAGATTGCCGCCCACCTCAACCGTAAGGCCGGCCTCTTTCAGGATATGCCCCACCAGCGTCGTCGTCGTGGATTTCCCGTTCGTGCCCGTGATACCAACAAACTTGGCCTTAGGGCAGCTCAGGTACAGCAGCTCAATATCGCCTAAAACCGGACAGCCATGACCATTCGCCGCCACCACAACCTCATGTGGCTGCGGGTGCGTCAGCGGCACGCCGGGGCTGAGCACCAGCGCCGCCAGCTTCCCCCACGGCCACTGCGCAAAAGGCGCAACCGTGATGCCGGGAAATTTCTCCGCCGTGCGCGCGGCATTGCCCTCGCTGTCATCAGCGGCGAACACTTCCGCGCCCCCCGCCACCAGCGAAGCGATGGCAGCGTCCCCCGCCTTGCCAAGGCCGAACACCCCGACTTTTTTGCCCTGATATGCGTGAACCGTAATCATCTCAGTTTCAACGTTGCCAGCCCCATAAGCGCAAAAATGCACGAAATAATCCAGAAGCGGATCACTACCGTGGGCTCTTTCCAGCCCATCTTTTCAAAATGGTGGTGAATCGGCGCCATCTTGAACACCCGCTTGCCCGTGGTCTTAAACGACACCACCTGGATAATCACCGAAAGCGCCTCCAGCACGAACAGCCCGCCGATGATCGCCAGCACCAGCTCGTGCCGCGCAATCACGCTGATAACGCCGAGCGAGCCGCCGAAAGCGAGGCTGCCCGTATCGCCCATGAATACCTGCGCCGGCGGTGCGTTAAACCATAGGAAACCAAGCGATGCCCCCACCAGCGCCGCGCAGAACACCGCAAGCTCACCAGCTCCCGGAACAGAATGGATTTGCAGGTAATTGGCAAACACCGCGTTACCCACCAGATAGGTGATAAGCGAAAAACACCCCGCCACGATCATGATCGGCACAATCGCCAGCCCGTCCAGACCGTCCGTCAGGTTCACCGCGTTGCTCGCCCCCACCATCACGATCAGCGCGAACGGCACATAAAAAATCCCGGCATTGATAAGGATATTCTTGAAAAACGGCACCGCGATCTGCCCGGAAAGATTATCCGGCGCAAGGAACTGCACCGCGCTGGCCGCCACCACCGAGATCAGCGCCTGCCACAGCATCTTCTTGCGTGAGCTGAGCCCCTTGGTGTTGCGCTTGGTAAGCTTCAGGTAATCGTCGCGGAACCCGATGGCGCCAAACCCCAGCGTCACAAACAGCACAATCCAGATATACGGGTTGGACAGATCCGCCCATAGCAGCGTCGAAACCGTCACCGCCAGCAATATCATCACCCCGCCCATCGTCGGCGTGCCCTTTTTGGTAAGCAAATGCGACTCCGGCCCGTCAAGGCGGATCGGCTGGCCTTCGGCCTGCTTGGACTTCAGCCAGCGGATAATTTTCGGCCCGAAATAAAAACTGATGATGAGCGCCGTAAACACGGCAGCGCCGCTGCGGAAAGTAATGTAGCGGAACAGGTTGAAAAACGTGACTTGCCCCGCCAGCGGCACCAGCAGGTTATACAGCATTCTGTGTCTCCATCTGCGCGGCGAATTTCTCCGTCACCAGCCGCGCCAGCTCATACATCTTGCTGCCGTGGCTGCCTTTGACCAGCAGCACATCCCCCGGCTTCAGCTCTTTTTCAATCAGCGGCAGAAGCCCGGCGGCCTGCGCCACCTGCCCTGCGCGTAATGACGCGGGAATGCCGTCATGCACATGCTTCATCAGCTCTCCGGCAGTAAACACCCGGTCAAACCCCTTGGCCTGCAGGTCCGGCACAAGCGAGGCGTGCAAATCCGGCCCGTCCGGCCCCAGCTCCAGCATATTGCCCAGCGCCGCCATCTTCCGCCCCTTGCGCCCAAGGCTCTGCCACACCTCGTCGGTCTTGGCAAACGCCGCAAACATCGCTGCGGGCGACGCATTATAACTATCGTCGATCAGGTAAGCCTTGCCACCAGCCACATGCAGCGCCACCACCTGCCCGCGCCCCGCCAGCTCGCCGAACTCCGCCAGCTGGCTGGCCGTTTTCATATCGTCCAGCCCCAGCGCATGGCACACCGCAAGGCATAGCAGAGACGTCGTCGCCCAATGCTTGCCGATGGCCGCCAACCCATACAAAATATGCTTTCCCTGCAAACTCGCCGTAATCATGCAGCCATCTTCCACCGGCTTATATTCAATCAGCCGGAAATCAGATTTTTCATGCACCCCGAAAGTCAGCACGATCTTCACCCCGTGCTCGCCCGCCTTGCGCATCAGGTAGCCATAATGCACATTGTCCCGGTTCAGCACCGCCACCCCGCCTGCAGGCATGGAATCGAAAATCTCCGCCTTGGCATCGGCAATCGCTTCGGTGGAGGCGAAAAACTCCATATGCACCGCTTCCACGTTGGTGATCGCAGCGATATGCGGCCGCACCATCCGCGTCAGGTGCGCAATTTCCCCCGCATGGTTCATGCCCATTTCAAACACCGCAAACTGCGCGTCCGGCGGCAAATTGGCAAGGTTCAGCGGCGTGCCGATATGGTTGTTGTAATTGCCCGAGGTCGCATAGGTGCGCCCATGCGCCGAAAGCGCCAGCTTCAGCATTTCCTTGGTGCTGGTCTTACCCACGCTGCCGGTCACGCCCACCACTTTGGCGGTGCTGCGCGTGCGCCCCTCGCGGCCCAAATCTTCCAGCGCCCGCAGGCAGTCTTCCACCTTCAGCAGCTTCGCATCATCCACATCAGCAATCGCCCGGCTCACAATCGCCGCCACTGCGCCCTTGTCCAGCGCGCCTTTCACAAAATCATGCCCGTCGAACGTGTCGCCCTTGATCGCCACGAACAAATCGCCCGGTTTCACGATGCGGCTGTCGATCACCACGCGGTTGGCCTGCCAGGTTCCGCTTGTGGTCCCCCCGGTGGCATCGGTGGCGCTTAATTCATTCCATAACGTCATGCTGCTAACTTCAATTCTTTTGCTCCCTCGCGTGCCACCTCGGCATCGTCGAAAGGAGTGGTTTCTTTGCCCACAATTTGTATCTTCTCATGGCCCTTACCAGCTATTACAAGTATGTCCCCGCTTGCAAGCCCTTTTAAAGCACCATAAATAGCTTGCCGCCGATCTGCAACTTCTTTGGCATGGGTGGCCGCCGCCATGATCGCCGCCCGGATAGAAGCCGGGTTTTCGCTGCGCGGGTTGTCATCGGTCACTATCACCACGTCGGCGAGCTGCTCGGCGATCCTGCCCATCTCCGGCCTTTTGCCCGTGTCCCTGTCGCCGCCGCACCCAAATACCACATGCAGCCGGCCCGCCGTGTGCGGCCTGAGCGTATTAAGGATATTGGCCAGCGCCATCGGCGTATGCGCATAATCAATAAATACCGTCGCCCCGTTGGCAAGCTGCACCACCTGCTCCAGCCGCCCCGGCACGCCCTGCAGCCGGGGAATAACCTTTAATGCAGCCTCAAGCGTCCCGCCCGAACCCACCACAAGCCCCAGCGCCGTCAGGATATTCATGGTCTGGAATGCCCCCACGAGCGGAATCTCCAGCACATGCCGTGCACCCAGCAGCTCAACCTCCGCCCGCTGGCCATGCGGCAGGGGCGCAAGCGCCAGCAACTTGAATTCCCCCCCCGCCTTACCAAACCCGATCACCCTATGCCCACGCCGCTCGCAAATCGCCTTCACATCCGCAAAGCGCTTATCATCCTGGTTCAAAACCGCCGTGCCGCCCTTGGGGAGCAAATCGGCAAACAGCCGCATCTTCGCTTCAAAATACGCCGCTTCCGTCACATGGTAATCCATATGGTCGCGCGCGATATTGGTAAAGGCCGCCGCCTCAAGCTTCACCCCATCCAAGCGGTGCTGGTGCAGCCCGTGGCTGGAAGCTTCCATGCACACATAATCCACCCCATCGCCCGCCATGCCCGCCAGCGCCTCATGTAGTTGCACCGGGTAGGGCGTGGTGTAAGAGCCGGGCAGCAACTGCTCCCCCGCGCCGCTTAAAATGCCCAGCGTGCCCACGGACGCGGATTTCTGCCCCATCAGATGCCAGAACTGCCGGTAAAAATCCGCCGTGGAGGTTTTCCCGTCCGTGCCCGTCACCGCCACCACGTGCCGTGGCTGCTTCGCATAAAACGCCGCCGCCAGCATCGCCATGCTCCGCCGCACATTCGCACTTTCCAGCACCACTAATCCCGGCTCCTGCACAGCCATCTCCGCCAGCACCGCCACAGCTCCCTTTGCCTTGGCATCGGCGATAAAACTGCCGCCATCCACATGCAGCCCCTTCAGCGCAATAAACAAAAATCCCGGCTGAACCTGCCGGGAATCTGAAGTGAGGCCAGTAATGCTGAGTTTGGCAGCCGTTGGCGGAAAGGTTACGGCATCACCGCTGGCATGGATAAGGTCAGAAAGAAGCAACATGGAAATACCGTTTCGCTAAAGAGGGCGGGGCAGCCGGGGTCGTAGCGGCAACAGGTTTCGGTTTACCGGGGGTGTTATCCACCCAGAATTTTTCCGCGTCGTCCTTCGGCGTGTCGTAGTTAGGACGAATATTAAGCAATGGCCCCATGCGCGCAATCACTTTGTTAACCACTGGCGCAGAAATCCAGCCCCCGGTTGCAAAGCCATGCGTCGTCTTGTCACCTTTAGGCTCGTCCACCATCACCAGCACGATATACTGCGGGTCATCCACTGGGAAGGTGGCGATGAACGAAGCCAGCTTGGCGTTGGCCTCATATTTGCCGCCCGTGTTCTTTTCCGCCGTGCCCGTTTTGCCTGCCACGCGGTATCCCGGCACATCGGCCTTCGTGCCCGTGCCGTGGTCCACCACCAGCCGCATCAGCCGGCGGATATTCTCAGAGGTTTTTTCGCTAATCACCCTCGTGCCTTCCGCCTTGCCTTTATTGCCGTCTTTGAGCAGCGTCAGCTTCGGCATTGTCCCGCCATCCACCATGGCCGCAATACCCTGCACCAGGTGCAGCGGTGACACGGCAATCCCATGGCCGTAGGCAATCGTGGCCGTGTTAATTTCTTTCCAGTCTTTCGGATACAGCGTGGATGATTTTTCCGGCAGCTCGATATTCACCGGCTTCATCATGCCCACGCTTTCGAGGAAGGCGTGCTGCTTCTTTGTGCCCACATCCAGCGCCATGCGCGCCGTGCCAAGGTTCGAGGAAAACGCGTAAATCTCCGGCATGGTCAGCCACCGGTGCATCGGGTGTGCGTCGGTGATGGTGTAATTGGCGATTTTCAGCGGGTGGTCGGCATCATAGCTGCTCTTCATATTCGCCGTGCCCGCCTCCATCGCCATGGCCATGGTAAAGGTCTTGAAGGTCGAGCCCATCTCATACGTGCCCAGCGTCGCCCGGTTAAACCGCGTGGCATCTTTGCTCGCCATCGGGTTATGCGGGTCGAAATCGGGCAGCGAAACCATGGACAGCAATTCGCCCGAGCGTAAGTCCATAATCACCCCTGTAGCCCCGATGGCGCTGAACTGGTCCACCGCCGCCTGCATTTCCTCATGCATGATCGCCTGCAGCCGCACATCGAGCGACAACTGCAACGGCTGCGTGTTGAGCGAGGCATTCCTCAGGCGCGTGTCGAATTCCTTCTCAATCCCCGCCAGCCCTTTATTATCTAGCCCCACATAGCCCACCACATGCGAAAGCTCGTTGCCATGCGGGTACACGCGCTTTTCCTCCGGCAGGAAATACAGCCCCGGAATGCCCAGCGCGTTGGCCACGTTCTCTTCCTTTGGCGTCAGGTTCCGCTTGATCCACAGGAATGACTTGCCCTCTTTCAGATGCGCCAGCAGCTGCTTGCCGTCCATGCCGAATGCCTTGGACAGCTTGCTCGCCGCTTCTTCTTTGTTCTTGATTTCCTTCGGGTTCACAAACACTGAGGAGGTCATGAGCGACGTTGCGATCAGCTCGCCGTTCCTGTCCACGATATCGCCGCGTTGAAGCACCGGCTCGTCGTTCTTTTTCATCTCCACCTGCTCGCTGCCGCCGCCCTCTTCGGGGTCGGCCACGGTGATAAAAGTGGAGTGCTTGCCCTGTATCACCGCCACTTCGATCATGCGCACGCTGATGCTGGCGAAGCACAGCACAAAAAACAACCCGACACACCAAAGGCGCAACCGGCTTTGCTCGATGATGCGCCTTCCGGTACTTTCCTTGATAATGACTTTACGGGTCTGCCGGCTCACCTTCCATCCTTACTGACACGTAGCGAAGCGGTTTTCACCGCGCCTTCCTTGGCGTTGGCATTGGCCGCCACCGTCTGGTTGGGGAAAGGGATTTCCTCCACCTCGGCAATCTGGTTCACCGTCAGGTCCGTGGAAGCAAGATATTTGGAAGCCAGCATCTGCAACCGCTGCGGGCGGTTCAGGTACGCCCATTCGGCATTCACCACATGCAGCGCCTCGCGCTCTTTTTCCAGCTCGCGGCTGGTCGAGGCCACTTCATTCTTCATTGTCTGCACTTGGTATTTCACCTTATAGAGCATGAAAGACGCCACTACGATAACCAGCATCCATACGACTGTCGAGAGTTTCATAAACTAAACTTTCTCCGACGCCATCATCATGCGCATCACCGCCGAGCGGGCGCGCGGGTTCATGTCCAGCTCCGCGTCATGCGCGGTGCGCTTCTCCGGCTTCGGTAAAAAAAAGCGGGGAGCCTCGCCACCCATAGAGGTGTGGCTTGCCATCAGCTGTTGAGGCGTATGGCGTGAGGACTCCCCAATTTTACCGCAACGGGAGTGGGTAAAGCGTTTGACGATCCTGTCTTCCAGCGAGTGGAAAGAAACCACCACCAGCCTGCCCCCGGGGGCAAGCAGGTCTTCGGCGGCCTTCAGGCCCGTCTCAAGGGATTCGAATTCGCGGTTCACATAAATGCGCAAGCCCTGGAAGCTGCGCGTGGCCGGGTCGGTCTTGCCGTGCTGCCCGCCAAGGACACCGCGGATAATATCGGCCAGCTGCTTGGTGCGCATGATCGGCGCTTCGCTGCGCGCCTTCACCACCGCCGCCGCGATTTTGCGCGCGGCCTTTTCTTCTCCATAATAATGGAAGATATCGGCCAGCTCTTCTTCCGAAGCATTATTGATAACGTCTGCCGCATTGGAGCCGTCGCCCGCCATGCGCATGTCCAGCGGCCCGTCATTTTTAAACGAAAAACCCCGCTCCGCCTGGTCCAGCTGCATCGAAGACACGCCGAGGTCCAGCACAATGCCGTCCACCGCCTCCACGCCATGCAGCTCCAGCAGCGAGCACATATCCGAGAAATTCCCCAGCAGCCACACGAACCGCCCCGGGAACTCCGCTTCCAGCTTTTCGGCAAACACCTTGGTCGAGGGGTCGCGGTCAATCGCAAACACCCGGCAGTCCGCCGCGTTCAAAATAGCCCGCGAATACCCGCCCGCCCCAAATGTACCGTCTACATACACACCGTTATCTTTAGGCGCGAGCCAGTCAATCATCTCATTTAATAATACCGGGTTATGCGCGCTCATGCCTTGCCCTCCGGCGCTGGTGTGCCGCGCAGCTGGTAGCGTTTCGCCTTGGCCAGTTCGCGTGCGCGCAGCGCGTGCTCCGCAAACGCCACCGGCTCCCAGATCTCAAAGATTTCGCCCTTGCCCACAAAAACCGCCTGCTCGCTCAGGTTCGCCTGCGCAATCAGCGCCTCCGGCAGCATGATGCGCCCTTCCCCGTCAAACCCCAACTGCACGCTCTCGCCAAAAATCGTGGTGGCAAAGGCATCGCGCTCTTCGGAAAACGGGTCCAGCATTTCAATGCGCTCGTTCAGTTTCATAAACCGCCCCATCCCACAGCCCTCGATGCAGGGGTGCAGCAGCGAGCCATACGCCACGATCCCCGAAAATTCCTGCCCGGCAAGATTCGCACGGAACTGCGCCGGCACGGAAACACGTCCCTTCTTGTCGATACGATTCTGATATGTCGAAAGAAAAAGCATTCTGTGCCCGGCATGGTCGTGTATGGGATAACGTGGGATTTCATGGGTATTAATGGGAGATTATGCTCCTTTTATGGGTTCGTCAACCCCAATTTACCTTTTATCCCCTGTGAATAACGGGGATAAAACCCGCAAAAAAAGGCGCCCGCAAGCGCCTTGGAACCCCGACTTATCCACAGGCCGCGCAAGCAGCTCTATTTAAAAGGAATCTCCCCGTCATGGGACATCATGGTAAAAACACCCTCAAATCCAGTCCAAAAAAAACTGGCCAGACATGCGGTCTGGCCAGTTCGGTAGTCCGTTCGCCTGTTAAAGATTAACGCGAATAATATTCGATAACGAAGTTCGGCTGCATCACAACCGGATACGGCACTTCGGCGAGCTTGGGCACGCGTACGAACTTGGCTTTCATTTCGGTGGTGTCGAATTCGATATAGTCCGGCACCGAGCGTTCGGGGTTCTGGATCATTTCCAGCACCACCGGCATCTGTTTGGACTTTTCTTTCAGCTCGATCACGTCGCCTTCGTTCACCAGCATGGAGGGAATGTTGGCTTTCTTGCCGTTGATGCGTACATGGCCATGGCTCACCAGCTGGCGTGCAGCAAACGGGGTGGCGACGAGGCCCATACGGTATACAACGCTGTCAAGGCGGCTTTCCAGCAGGCCGATCAGGTTTTCACCCGTATCGCCGCGGCGGCGCAGGGCTTCCTGGTATATGTTGCGGAACTGACGCTCGGTGATGTTGCCATAATAGCCGCGCAGCTTCTGCTTTTCGCGCAGCTGGGTGCCGTAATCCGACGTTTTCTTGCGCTTGGCCTGGCCATGCTGGCCGGGAGCGTAAGCACGCTTATTAAACGGATCCTTTGCGCTACCCCAGAGGGCGGCACCAAGGCGGCGGCTGATTTTATATTTGCAATCAAGACGTTTCGTCACGAGTTATACCTAATATAATTTAATTAAAGGGATGTGAAATATACAAAGAAAAACCCGCCTGTCAAACAAAGAATACGCAATTAATGCGTTTCCGGAACATTTATTTGAAAAACCGGCGGAACCCGCGGCTCACCGCCGCCTCAAGGCATGGAAACAATAAGGAATTTAGCGGCTGAAGGTGGCAGGCGCGTTCAGGTCTTCCACAGGCGCGCTGCTGCCGGTAATGGCGTTGCGGCCATCCGGGCGCATCAGGTTGGGGGCCGATGTATCCGGCCCGGCACTGAGGCCCTTTTGCTGGTTCTTGTAGCGCTTGGCAAATTCGCCTTCCACCCGCTCCTGCCCCATCAGCGTAGTGGCTTCTGCGGGCGGGGTATATTCCAGCACCTGCGGAATGGGGGCCACAAGGCTGCTCGGCAATGCCTCGCTTTCACGCGCCCGGCTGTTGCGAAGGCTCATGGCCGCAATCGGAAGCGCGGCAACTCCCCCGCCGATCAGGCCGGTAATGCCAGCTATTTTCGGGAGCTTCTTAAAAAGGTCGGGGCTCGGCTTAAAAAATCCCATGGGATTACTATGCTGAAAACTGGCCTATACCTGCTTTTGCGCCATCGCGTCCAGCTCGCGCTGCTTCAGCACGGCCTCAGCCTTAGACTCGCATTTCAGCGAAAGCTCTTTTTCACCAAAGCCAACCGAAGCGGTCTTCACAGCGCCGGCCTGCGCCTGCATCTGGGCGTTCATGTGGTCGTGGATCTGGTCAACCACATATTTCTGGCCATTATCAAACGCGTTTTTCTCGCGCTGCTGGATTTTGGGCTCCATATCGGCGGTTGCCACCGCATAACCCTGCTGGAAACCACGGATCTCCCGGTCATTAGCTTTTTTGGCTTCCGTGAACTGCACGCCGTTTTCGCGGCGGCGGAATGCCGCATTCTCCGCGCTAACCTGCGCACCGCCCTTGGCCACGCCAACCAGCGCGCCACCCGCAGCGGCAGCCCCGCCAAATGAGGCCGCAGACGCCGTGCCCGCGGCAATGCCGCCAGCCACGCCAAGCGCGCCTACCAAAAACCCTGAAATCGAGGCAATAGCCCCGCCAATACCACCGGTGGCCATGGCCGAAATGCCCGCGCCCAGCAGCAAGCCCGCGCCGCCGACAACCACGGCCGGAATCGCAAACGCCGCGATAGCGCCAATCACGCCCCATTTCACGGCCTTCGTAGCTACCGTGGCGGTCGTGCTCGCAGCATCATGATCTATTGCGTCAGCCATAAAAGTCCTTATAAGAATGAAAGTGTTACCACAATATACCCCGATTATGGCACAGAAGCGCGCGACTACAAGTTAAGGTTTTATTACAGCGGTATAAATGGTGTTTACCCTGCCGTCACAAACTTACGCAGGAAAAAGAAAAGGCAAGCCACCCCGTATCTTACGTGTAGGCCGGGCCTTCCATGCCTGCCATCTTGCGTTCCGGCAGGTTGCGGTTGGGGTTTTGCCCGCGCATCTGCGTTTCCTGGCGTTCCATGGCCATCTGCTGGCGGTCGCGTGCCTCGCGCAGGCGGTCCAGCCGTTCGGTGCGCGCCTGCGCCATCTCGAACTTGTTTATTGCCTTATCTTCTGCAATGTCAGCCGCTTCCGATGCATTGGACAAGGCCCAGAGGCCACTGCCGGTTCCGCCGATAGCTGCACCCGTCATCATGCCGGAAACTGCGGCGGTTCCCAATAAACCCGTAGCCCAGCCTACCGCCGGGGTAAGCGAAGCAATGGCCGCCGGGATGAGTGTAAAAGGGCCGCCAGCAAAAATAGCGCCCGCGCCCAGCGCCGCGGCTGCAGTGCCCGCAATGGCGCCACCCACCGCTCCGCCGATAAGGCCACCCTTGAATATACCCATGCCGACATGCTGGACTTGCGTGCCCAGCCGGCTGAAGCCTTCCAGCCCGGGATGCTTCCTGTCACCGTCGCTGCTGCCGCCGGAATCGGGGTTCATGCTCTCAGCCTCCCGCCGCGAACGGCTTGGCATCACATCACGCTGGCGGCTTGAAAAGGAGTTGGACATAACGTCACCTGTTACTGACTATTTCTATACTGCTACTATGGCACGCACCCGCCGAAATCACAAATTAAGCTTTTATGACGCTCACAACCCCCACAAAAGTCACAAATATGACAGGCCGTGCCGGAGGGGAAAAAAAGCTGTTTTCCCTAGCGGGGCCCTTGCCCCTGCTCGTTGAATTTTTCAAGCATCTTCTCTTCCTGCATCAGGCTGTTAAGCCCTGTTTTCAGCGATTTGAAGAAGCTCGCTTCCGATACGGACTCTCCCCCGCTGATGCCGGAGGAGCTGGCCGCCGCCGCAATGGCTTCCCCGGCATTGGCTGCGAAAAGCTCCGTTTCCGCGGCGCTGTCTGCCTGGTCCACCGCTGAAATAATCGCGGCGAGGTCGCCGCTGGTCATGCCGTCGGCACGTACCGCCGTAAGCCCTTCGGCCCCGGCCACCGATTTGCCCTTCATCGCCAGCTTCGCCAGCGCGTTTGCCAGCTTCGCCTGCTCGCCCGTAAGCCCCACCTGCTCCGCGCCGCTGGCCAGCTCCTTCAGCCGCTTTTCTTCCAGCCGTACCACGTCGGTTTCCAGCTTCAGCGGTTCGTTGGACAGGCTTTCGACATTCATCGCGTCAGGTACAGACATAGGCCAATATCCTCTAAGGGTTCCGATCATTAAGGATACCGCAGCCGCCGCCCCGCCTCAAATGAAGCTTTTATGACACCAGGACACTTATCAACAATTTGATTTATCTATTTTTTCTTGCCGTCAACCAGCAGCGAAACCGTGGATTTTATCTTCGCCGAGCACATATCCACCGTGGCGATCTCCAGCATTTGCGGGTTTTTCTGCAGGGTCACGATCATGTTTTTGCCGTCGCGCTCCATGCCCAGCACCTCGCCATGCCCCTTCAAATCCGCCTCTCCCCCCGCGCAGGCGTAAGCCCCCGTGCCGTTGGCCTGCGCATTGACCTTTTTCCACACCATCCCCGCCAGCATCACCGTGCCGCCAATCAGGATCAGCGCCATCGAAAACACTAGCATTTTGAGTGGTTTTAGGTTCTCTTGCGGCTCAACAACAGGCACATCATCAGTCATGGCACAATCCCATTCATTCACAGTAGGGCCGGAAGAAGCAGGCCAGCGCCTCGACAAATTCCTCACCCAGCGCCTGCCCGAACTCTCGCGCAGCCGCCTCCAAGGCTTAATAGCGCAAGGCGCGTTATCGCACAAGGGCGCAGCCGTGGAAGATGCGAATGCCAAGGTGAAAGCCGGGCAGGAACTCACCCTCACCATCCCCGACGCGGTGGCCAGCCACATCGAAGCGCAGGATATCGCCCTTGATGTTATCTATGAAGACGAACACCTCCTCGTCATCAATAAACCCGCCGGCCTCACCGTTCACCCCGCCCCCGGCCATGCGGACATGACACTGGTCAACGCCCTGCTCGCCCATTGCGGCGAAAGCCTCTCAGGCATCGGCGGCGTCGCCCGCCCCGGCATTGTCCACCGCATAGACAAGGACACCAGCGGCCTGCTCGTCGTCGCCAAGCACGACACCGCCCACAACCACCTCTCCGCCCAGCTCTCCGACCACACCCTCAAACGTACCTACCGCGCCGTCATCTGGGGCGAACCCAAGGCCAGCCGCGGCACTATCACCGGCAATATCGGCCGCTCCACCGCCAACCGCCAGCGCATGGCCGTGGTCAAATCCGGCGGCAAGGAAGCCACCACGCATTACTCCGTGCTGCAAAAATTCCAGCCCGCAGGCATCAAGGCCCCCATGGCCGCACTCGTGGAGTGCAACCTTCAAACCGGCCGCACTCACCAGATCCGCGTCCACTTCACCCATATCGGCCACCCCCTGATGGGCGACCCCGCCTACGGCCCCTCCACCGCCACCCACATGAAACAAAACATCTACAAACCCATGGCCGAAGACACCCGCGCCACCATCAACAGCTTCACCCGCCAAGCCCTCCACGCCCTCGAACTCGGCCTCATCCACCCCGCCACCGGCAAGGAAATGCACTTCACCTGCCCCATGCCCGAAGACATGCAAAACCTGATCACCGCCCTGTCCCTAACATAATGACTTTCGTCATCCCCGCGCAGGCGGGGATCCCTTCGCACAGTCCTTATGCGCCGGGGTGACAGCAGGGCATAAAAACCTGCCGCACCGCAATAAGCTGTTTCCACTTGGGAAAAAAAAGCAAACCCGATAGTTTGGGCCGTCACAACTCCTTTTCGGAAAGCTTCATCGCCATGGCCACCTCCCACACCGTCGGCTCCTTCCTGTTCGATTACCTTTACAAACAGGGCGTGCGCCATGCCTTCGGCATCCCCGGCGACTTTGCCCTGCCCACCTTCCGCTGGCTCGAAAAATCCGAGCTGAAACTCCTCACCATGACCCATGAGCCCTCCGTAGGCTTCGCCGCAGACGGCTACGCCCGCGTCCACGGCCTCGGCGTCGCCTGTGTCACCTACTGCGTCGGCGGCCTCAACATGCTGAACCCCATCGCCTGTGCCTATGCCGAAAAAAGCCCCGTCATCGTCATCTCCGGCGGCCCCTCCCCCGCAGACCGCAAGCACGACGCGCTCGTTCACCACAAGGTGCGCACCTTCGACACCCAGCGCCGTATTTATGATGAGGTGACCTGCGCCAGCACCGTACTGCTAGACCCCGATACCGCCGCCGACGAAATCATCCGCGTCATCACCACCGCCATCGCCGAATCCCGCCCCGGCTATATAGAAGTGCCCTATGATATCGTGGACCTGCCCATCCGTATGCCCACCCTGAAAAACACCCCCGCGCCTGAAAGCGACCGCGAAAATCTGGAAGCCGCCCTTGCCGAAGCCGTCGCCAAAATCACCGCCGCCAAAAACCCCATCATCGTCGCCGACGTAGAACTACACCGCCACGGCCTCACCGATTATGCCATCGCCATCGCCGAAAAATTCAACATCCCCATCGCGGCCACCCTGCTTTCCAAGAGCGTCATTTCTGAAACCAGCCCCTTATATATGGGCGTGTACTCCGCCGCCCTTTCGGAAAAAATCTGCCAGGATTACGTGGAAAATTCCGACTGCATCATCCTCCTCGGCGCCTTCCTCTCAGACGTGTTCAGCGGCTTCCACGCCACCCACAAGCTCGACCGCAGGAACGCAATCCTCGCCACCACCGAAAAACTCCGCATCGGCCTGCACTCGTATGACAACGTGCTGTTCAAAGACTTCCTCGAAGGCCTGCAGCAAAGCGCCATTCCCAAAAAAGTCTTCACCAACCCCTACAAGCGCGCTGAGCTGAAACCCCTCACCCAAGCTGAAACCGGCGAAGACCTCACCGCCGATGCCTTCTTCCGCATCCTCGGCCTTACCATGGAAAAAGACGCCACCATCGTCTGCGACACCGGCGACGCCCTCTTCGGCGCCATGGGCCTGCACACCACACAGCAAAGCAACTTCCTGTCCGACGCTTATTATCTTTCCATGGGCTTTGCCGTGCCCGCCTCCGTGGGCGCTGTCGCCGCCAAGCCCGACAGCCGGGTGTATTGCCTCGTGGGTGATGGTGCGTTCCAGATGACCGGGCTGGAAGTCTCCACCTTCGCCAAATACGGGATGCACCCCATCATCTGCATCCTGAACAACGACGGCTACGGAACCCAGCGCCACATCATCGACGGCCCCTTCAACAACATCCACCGCTGGGAATACGCCAAGATCCGCGATGTCATCAACTATGGAAAATCCATGAAAGTCCGCACCAAGGGCGAGCTGGAAAAGGCCCTGACACAAGCCACCGCCGACAAGGACATGTACATCATCGAAGTCATCCTGCCGCGTACCGATTGCTCCGAGCCGCTCCGGCGCCTCACCACCAACTTGAGCGAAATCCGCGACGCCGCCAAAAGAAAATAACCTCTAATAATAATCGAATGGGAATTTTATGAAAAAGAAAATACTCTTGGGTCTCCTCCTTCTGCTCTCCGCCTGCAACACGCTTGAAGGCTTCGGCAAAGACATGCAAGGTGCGGGCGAAGGCCTCTCCAACGGCGCAAGCAAGGTAAAAGAAAAACTCTGATGAAAGACACCGGCAACCGCTTTGAAATCGACGTCGAAGGCCATATCGTTTTCGCGGATTACCGCCGCGACGGCAGCACCGTATATATCGACCATGTCGAAGCGCCGCCCGCCCTGCGCGGCAAAGGCGCTGCCGGCCAGCTCATGCAGGCCATTAAAACCGGGGCTACCCGCGACAACCTGAAACTCGTCCCCATCTGCGGCTATGCCGCAGCATGGCTCAAGCGCAACGCCTAAACCGGCCTGCGCAACGTCAGCACTGAGGTCAGCGCCGTCATCACCATCTGGTCGTTCTGGTTAAACGTTTCCATGCGGTAACTCACAATCCCGTAGCGAGGCTTCGAAGCGGATTCGCGCTTCCCCGTCACCGTGATAAGCACCCGCAGCGTATCTCCCGGCACCACCGCCAGCGGCCATTTCACCGCCTCCAGCCCCAGCCCGATCAGCCCACCCGCCACATCCTTCATGGCCTGCGCCTTCAGCCGCATGGAAATGGCAGCCGTCTGCCACCCGCTCACCACTAAAATGCCGAAAAAGCTATCCTTCGCCGCAACCGGGTCGGTATGGAAAAATTGCGGGTCATATTCACGCGCAAACGCCACCGCATCCGCTTCCCCGATGGTATAGCCACCATGGGAAAACTGCTGCCCAGCCGCAAAATCTTCAAAATACAGCAAGGGGCCTAAGCCGCCTTGGTCTGGATGCCCTTGGCTGCAAAAAACTCCGCCAGCTCGCCATTGGTATACATCTCGCGCACAATGTCGCACCCGCCGATGAACTCGCCCTTGACGTAAAGCTGCGGAATCGTCGGCCAGTTGGAGAACTGCTTGATGCCCTCGCGCACTTCCATGTCCGCCAGCACATTCACATCCTTGAAATGCTCAACCCCCAGCCGCTCCAGCACCTGCACCACCGTGGCCGAAAACCCGCATTGCGGAATCTGCTTCGTGCCTTTCATGAACAGCACCACGTCGTTTTCCTTGATGTCTTTTTCGATCTTTTCGAATACCGGGTTGGTCATATAAATATTCCTTTCAGTAAGGGGCGAACGAGTGAAACGAAGACTGGCCATGGAGGGGCGCAAACCTGCGCCAGCATATTTTTAAGTAAGCGGAACCTTGGTAATCACGGCCAGCGCGTGCAGCTTCGTGCCCACATGCCCGCCGAGCGCGTCAAACACCATCTTGTGCTGCGCAACCCGTGTCTTGCCGCGGAAACTTTCATCCGTGACCGTGATGCTGTAATGGTCGTTATCCCCGGCAAGGTCTTGCAGCTCGATATATCCCTTCGGGAACGCCGCCCGCATCATGCCTTCGATTTCTTCAGCTTTCATGCCCATAATTGCCTCATGCGTTACACCCCGTCATGTAGGCAATACCTAGGGAAATTGCAAGCCAAAATCGCAGATACCCGCCTTGCGCCTAGCGCACGGGGCTTTCTTTGCCCTGCTCCTGCCCGGGTTTGGCGGTGCCCGGCGGCGGCGCCACTTCCAGGTCCATCTTCGGCAGGGAAGACCCCGCCCCCTTGGCGCGCATTTCCTCGGCGGCCTTCAGCGCCGCCTGCACCCGGCGCGTATTCTCGGTAGCCACCGGCTTGCCGTTTTCCTCCGGCAGCCGCTGCTCTATCACCCCTTGCATGAACTGCACCGCGCGCTCCTCGCGGCTGGGCACGGCTCCCTGCATGGTCACCGGGGGCACCTGCAGCTTGTCCTTGCCCACCCGGAACGCATCAGCCATCTCCTGCACGGCCGCATCAAGCTGCTTTTTTGTCTCGGGGCTCACTACGCGCTCTCCCGCCTTCGGCGCGGGCGAAACCTGCTGCTGGAACACCACGTCCAGTATCTGGTCATTCAGCGTGTTGGGCGCAGCGGCAATATCGGCAATCGCTTTCAGCGTCTTCGTTGCGTCCGCATCCGCCTTGCCTGCCATGCGCTTAAGCCCCTGATACACCTCTTCCGCCTGCGCCGTGCGCTGTTCCTTCGTCGGCTCCGGCAGCGCGTCCAGCTTAATCGGCTCCTGTCCCGCCACGTTGAATTCACGCACCATCTTATCGCTTGTGGCCCGCATCATCGCTTCCGTTGCCGCGGCAAGCGCCGGGTCATTGGCCGGAGAGCGTTCTTTCTCGCGCTGGGCGCGCACCTCCTGCTCGGCGGCCAGCGCCATGTCGGTCATGATATCGTATTTCCGGCGAAGCAGGTTTTTGCGGGCTTCCACAAAAGCCTCCTGCACGTCCTGCCTGCTGGGTTCGGCAACCACCGTGCCTTCCGCAGCCCGGTCTTGCGCAAGCTTGCGCATCCGCTCGCCAAAAGCCTTGGCCAGCAAGGGGTCTTTATCAGGCGTGGGCAGCACTTTTCGCGCCAGATCGTCAATTTCTTTTTCAGAACGCTCAGCCATGGCACATCCTTATTTTCATACTTAGGAAAGCCCAATTATACAGCAGGCTGGGGAATAATCATTAAAATCAGCGCAAGCATCCTGAATTTTTCATTGAAAAACCCAAAACCCGTGCTAATTAAAGGGCATGTCCCAATCCGCCGCTATCAAAAAACCCGCCATCACCCCGGAAATCGTTGCCGAACACGGCCTTACCCCCGAGGAATACACCCGCGTCCTGAAAGTCATGGGCCGTGAGCCTAACCTTGTGGAACTCGGCATTTTTTCCGTGATGTGGAGCGAACATTGCTCTTATAAAACCACCCGCATGCACCTGCGCACCCTGCCCACCGAAGCGCCGTGGGTCATCTGCGGCCCCGGTGAAAATGCGGGCGTGATCGACATCGGCGACGGCCAGGCTGCCATTTTCAAAATGGAAAGCCACAACCATCCCAGCTATATCGAGCCATTCCAGGGCGCCGCCACC
This sequence comes from Alphaproteobacteria bacterium, assembly GCA_025360345.1. Classification (GTDB taxonomy): domain Bacteria; phylum Pseudomonadota; class Alphaproteobacteria; order Rickettsiales; family SXRF01; genus JANYBV01. The sequence continues at coordinate 21,142 of JANYCJ010000094.1, forward strand.
GGCGTGGGCGGCATATTGCGCGACGTGTTCACCATGGGCGCGCGCCCCCTCGCCAACATGAATGCACTCCGCTTCGGAAACCCTAACCACCCCAAAACCAAACATCTGGTATCCGGCGTGGTCGCGGGCATCGGCTCTTACGGCAATTGCGTAGGCGTGCCCACCGTCGGCGGCGAATGCATTTTTCATGATAGCTACAACGGCAACATCCTCGTCAACGCCATGACCGTGGGCCTTGCCGACGCTAACAATATTTTCTATTCCGCCGCAGCCGGCATCGGAAACAGCGTCGTCTATGTCGGCTCCAAAACCGGCCGCGACGGCATCCATGGCGCAACCATGGCCAGCGCCGAATTCGGCGAAGACGCCGAAGAAAAGCGCCCCACCGTTCAGGTCGGCGACCCCTTCACCGAAAAACTCCTCATCGAAGCCTGCCTTGAGCTGATGCAGACCGACGCCATCCTCGCCATTCAGGACATGGGCGCAGCCGGCCTCACCTCTTCCAGCCTCGAAATGGCGGGCAAAGGCGGCACTGGCATAGAGCTGACGCTGGACAAAGTCCCCATGCGCGAAGACGGCATGACCCCCTACGAAATCATGCTCTCCGAATCGCAGGAGCGTATGCTCATGGTTATCAAGCCGGAAAAAGAAGCCCTCGCCCGCGCCGTGTTCGACAAATGGGAGCTGGATTTCGCCGTCATCGGCAAAATCACCGACACCGGCAACATCGTGCTGAAGATGCATGGTGAAACGGTCGCAGACATGCCCATCGCCCCCGTCAGCACCGATGCCCCGGTATATGACCGCCCCCACGTGCCCACGCCGAAACGCGCGCCGCTTCCGGCATCGGAAGTGCCCGCCAAAGACCTCGGCGAATCCCTGCTCACCCTCGTCGCCTCGCCCGACCTGTGCAGCAAGCGCTGGATCTATGAACAATATGACCACATGGTCGGCAACGACACAGTAGCCCGCCCGGGCGGCGATGCCGCCATCGTGCGCGTGCCCGCCAAAACCGATGGCAGCGCCACCAAAACCAATAAAGCCCTCGCCATGACCACCGATGTCACCCCCCGCTATTGCTTCGCCGATCCCGTCGAAGGCGGAAAGCAGGCCGTGGCCGAAACATGGCGCAACCTGACCGCTGTGGGCGCAACCCCGCTGGCCATCACCAACTGCCTGAACTTCGGCAACCCCCAGAAGCCCGAAATCATGGGCCAGATCGTCGGCTGCCTGCAAGGCATGGCCGAAGCCTGCCGCGCGCTGGACTATCCCATCATCTCCGGCAATGTGTCGCTATACAATGAAACCAATGGCAAAGGCGTGCAGCCCACCCCCGCCATCGGCGGCGTCGGCGTGCTCAAAGACGTAAGCAAGCGCGCCGGGAACCGCTTCACCGCCCCCGGCCACGACATTATCCTGCTGGGCGATACCGCCGGCCATCTCGGCAGCTCCCTCTACCTGCGCGAAATCCTTGGCCGCGAAGACGGCCCCGCCCCCGCCGTCGACCTCGCCATGGAGCGCAAAACCGGCGACTTCGTCCGCAACCTCATTGAAACCCGCACCATCACCGCCTGCCACGACCTCGCCGATGGCGGCCTGCTGGTTGCCCTCGCCGAAATGACCTACCGCACCAATATCGGCGCAAGCGTCACCTTCCCCGCCTCCATTCCCGCCCATGCATTCGCCTTTGGTGAAGACCAGGGCCGCTATCTCATCACGGCGGAAAAGGGCAAAGCCGAAGCCATTATCGCCCAGGCCAAAACCGCTGGCATTCCTGCCCTCCATCTCGGCCAGACCCAGCCGGACAACCTGCAAGTTAAAGACCAACTAAATTTATCCGTTATTCAGCTTTTGGAAAATCACGAAAAGTGGCTCCCAAGCTATATGGCGTAGCGCACGCTAACACTTTATTAAAGAAGTCCTGCTAGAGCGAAAAGACATATTCCCATAATGGGAAGCATATATCTTTTCGGGGACTACTACCATGCTGCTGCGCACCCGCCTTTCCATGATGCTCGTTTCCATCGTCATCACCACGTCGCTGGGCATGGCCTTCTCCCACACATTGGCACAAAAGCTGGATGAAGACGTGATGGACATCCAGTCCATCAATGAAAAGAAAACCATGACCTTCGAATTCGCCCAGACCGTGGGAGACCTCAACCTCGAAGTGGTGCAGGTGCAGCAGTTCCTGACCGACATCTCTGCCACCCGCGGCCTCGACGGCAAGGATGACGGCCTGAAGCTGGCAGCCGAACAGGCGCAGAAATTTGGCAAGAGCATCAAGGAAGCCATCGCAATCGCCTCGAAATTAGGGGCCGACGACCTGAGGGCAAATTTGGAGCAGGTGCAGAAAGCCTTCCCCGCCTATTATGAAACTGGCAAAAAAATGGCGGGGCTTTACGTGGCCGAGGGCACTGAATCCGGCAACAAATTCATGGATAACTTTGATAAAACCAGCGATGACCTCGGCAAAAGGCTAGAAAAAATCGTGGCCAGTTCCGATGAGCTGACCAAAAGGATCGACAGGCAGGTGCAGGAACAGATCGCCACCGCCGAAACAGCGAATAACAACGTACTGCTGACCATCCTAGCTTCCGGACTTCTGGGTATCGTGCAGTGCGCATTCATCTGGTTCGTGGCCGACCGCCGCATCATGCTGCCCCTGTCCAAACTCATCACCAAGATCAACGAACTCGCCCAGGGCAAGCTGGACGTGGACATCCCCCATAAATCCGGCAAAGATGAAATAGCCCAGATTTCCAGCGCCCTTCAGGTCTTCAAAACCAGCGCCCACGACAAGCTGCGCCTCGAAGAGCAGCAAAAAGAAAAAGACCAGCAGGCCGAAATACAGAAACGCGAAGCCATGGCCACCCTCGCCAACACCTTTGAGTCCAATGTGAAAAGCGTGGTGGACATGGTCGCCTCCGCCGCCACCGAGATGGACGCCACCTCCAGCTCCGTAGGCCAGATTGTCGAAAACAGCAAAGGCAAGCTCACAACCCTCACCGGGCAGATCGAAAGCACCTCGCGCAACGTACAAACCGTGGCCAGTGCTGCATCGCAGCTCTCCTCGGCGGTCAATGAAATCAACCAGCAGATTACCCGCGCCACCACCATCACCACCTCCGCCGTGGAAGAAGCGGGCAAGGCCGATATTACGGTGCAAAGCCTCACCCTCGCCGCCGGAAAAATCGGCGAAGTCGTGGAAATGATTAACACCATCGCCGCCCAGATCAACCTGCTGGCGCTAAACGCCACCATCGAAGCCGCCCGCGCCGGCGATGCCGGCAAGGGCTTCGCCGTCGTCGCCTCTGAAGTAAAGAATCTCGCAACCCAAACCACCAAGGCCACCGAGCAGATCGCAGAATTCATCGCCTCCATCCAGGGCGCCACCGGCCACACGGTCGCCGCCATCGGCAGCATCGGCAGCAAAATCCGCGAGATCAATGAAATTTCCACGACCATCGCCGCTGCCGTGGAGCAGCAAAGCCTCGCTACACAGGAAATCGCCAATAACGTAAGGCAGGCCTCGGACAGCACTCAGCAGGTGCTGAGCCACGCCTCGGAAGTGTCCCGCGCCTCCAGCGAAACCGGCGAATCCGCCACCCAGATGATCGCCGCCACCGGCGAGCTTTCCCACCAGTCGGAAATGCTTCGCAGCGAAGTGGACAAATTCCTGAGCAGCGTACGCGCCTAAACGCCAGCTAAAGGCAAATAGGACCTGCCACTACCTCCGCCCCGGCCTTAGGCTAGGCGGGGGTTAACCATACTTTAATCTTTCCTGTATAATCGTTTCAATAAGCAAAAAAGGTCACTTATTAGAAAAAACCCCTTCGCACGGAACACGCACATGAAAATTAAATCGCAATTTATTCTCGTCACCGTTGCGTTGATTACCACTATATCCGTTTCCGATATTTTAGTGTTCCGGGCCGTAGATAAGATGGACCATCAGGCGGACAACCTGCGTGATGTGAGCGATATCCAGATCAAGCAAATTAACATTGATACCATGCATGATACCATTCATGAGAATGTGGCCGAGCAGAAAAACGCCCAAATGGCTGGCGACACGGCGAAAGCCAGGGAAAGCAACTCCGAAGCCCTGAAGAATATTGATTCTGCAAAAAAAGAACTGAAAAATATTGAAAATTTTAACCTGCCCGAAAAATTAAAACAGCAGGCGGTCCTCATTGACAGGCAATTCACTGATTACGGCCACGCAGCCTCCGCGCTGATGAATGCGGGCAACGACCCCCACAACCTTGACATGCGTATGAATGACTTTGAAAAAACATTCAAAGTCCTTGAAAAATCGCAAGCCGAGTACACGCATGATATCGCCGAATATAAAAAATCCTTAGGCGCAGAGCAGGACGAAACCGTCAGCTTATCGGAAAAGGAAATGCTCGGCTTATCTATCCTGAGCCTGCTCATCGCATTGAGTGTGCCCATATATGCCACTAAAAGCATTTTCAAGCCCCAGAACAAAATGATCGAAGCCATGCGCCAGATCGCCGGGGGCAATACCGAAACTGAAATTCCCTATACCAACACCAACAACGAAATCGGCGAAATGGCCCGCACCGTGCAGGTATTCAAGCAAAATGCCGAGCGCATGGTGGCCCTCGCCGAAGAACAGAAAAAACGCGATCTGGAAGCCGAAGAGCAAAAGCGAAAATCCATGCAAACCCTCGCCAACACCTTTGAAGCAAACGTCAAAGGCGTGGTAGACATGGTCGCCTCCGCCGCCACTGAAATGGACGCAACCTCCCGCTCCGTGGGCAAGATCGTGGAAAGCAGCAAGGGTAAGCTCACCAACCTCACCGGGCAGATCGAAAGCACCTCGCGCAACGTCCAGACCGTTGCCAGCGCCGCTGCCCAGCTCTCCTCGGCGGTCAATGAAATCAACCAGCAGATCACCCGCGCCACCACCATCACCACCTCAGCTGTGGAAGAAGCGGGCAAGGCCGATATTACTGTGCAAAGCCTCACCCTCGCCGCTGGAAAAATCGGTGAAGTGGTCGAAATCATCAATACCATCGCCGCCCAGATCAACCTGCTGGCGCTAAACGCCACCATCGAGGCCGCACGGGCCGGCGATGCCGGAAAAGGCTTCGCCGTGGTCGCCTCGGAAGTAAAAAACCTCGCCACCCAGACCACCAAGGCCACCGAGCAGATCGCCCAGTTCATCCACTCCATCCAGGGCGCCACCGGCGATACCGTCAGCGCCATCAGCAGCATCGGCAGCAAGATCCGCGAGATCAATGCCATCTCCACCACTATCGCTGCCGCCGTGGAAGAACAGAGCGTCGCCACCCAGGAAATCGCCAACAACGTGAAACAGGCCTCCGACAGCACCCAGCAGGTACTGAGCCATGCCGGCGAAGTCTCCCGCGCCTCGAACGAAACGGGCGAATCCGCCACCCAGATGATCGCCGCCACCGGGGAGCTTTCCCGCCAGTCAGAGCTGCTCCGCGGCGAAGTGGACAAATTCCTGAGCGGCGTGCGCGCCTAGCAGGTCTATTTCTTTTTAACTGCAGTGATAACGGCAGCAACGGCCAGCAAAATAGCCGCGAACGCTTGCATCACCGCAGGATCGAAAGCACACATAGGCTCCTCCCACGAACATTTTGATAATAATCAAGTGATGCGTACGTAGCGAATATACGCGCCCTGTTCGCGACTCAGGGCATTTACAGCCTACAAGCGAGCGCCGGTTAAATCGGCAAAATCAGGATAGCATTTCTAAGAATTTCGTCAAGCCGCCAGCAGCGACTCAAACAGCGCCTTGCCGTCTAGCCCGCCCAGCAACGCCTCGGAGTGGCGCTCCGGGTGCGGCATCATGCCCAGCACGTTGCGCTTCGCATTGCAGATGCCAGCGATATTCAGCTGCGAGCCGTTAGGGTTCGCAGCGTCATTAATGTCGCCCGCGTCGCTGCAATAGCGGAACACGATCTGGTCTTTGTCCTGCAGGCCCTTCAGCGTCGCCTCATCGGCAAAGTAATTGCCGTCGTGATGCGCCACCGGCACATGCAGCACCTGCCCTTTGGTGTACTTGCCGGTAAACGGCGTGGCCGTGGTTTCCACCCGCAGCCCCACTTCGCGGCACACGAATTTCAAGCCCTTGTTACGCAGCAAAATACCCGGCAGCAGCCCCGCCTCGGTGAGTATCTGGAAACCGTTGCAAATACCGATCACCCGCCCGCCCTTCTCGGCGTGCTTCTTCACCTCCTGCATGATCGGCGAATGCGCCGCCATCGCGCCGGAGCGTAGGTAATCGCCATAGGAAAACCCGCCCGGAACCACCACCACATCCACATCCGGCAGGCTGGAATCACGGTGCCACACCATCACCGGGTTCAGCCCCGTGGCGGCCAGCACTTCCTTGGCGTCCCGGTCGCAGTTGGAACCGGGGAATACGATAACGGCGGATTTCATTATTTGTCCAGCAGCTCGAATTTGTAATTTTCCACCACCGTGTTGGCAAGCAGCCCGGCGCACATTTTTTCTACCGCTGCTTCCGCTTTCTTGCGGTCGGTTTCATTCACCACCAGCTCGATATACTTGCCCTGCCGCACCTCTTCCACCTGGTTAAAACCCATAGTGTTCAGCGCATTGGCAATGGCGCGCCCCTGCGGGTCGAGCACACCGTTTTTCAACGTGATATGGATTCTGGCTTTCATTTCTTTTTCTTCTTATCCTTGGGTTTCGCGGGCGTCTTGGCTTTGGCTTTCGGGGCCTTGGCATTTACCTGGATGACGTAGCTGTCATTCTCGTTCTGCGGCATCACCCCGAGGCGGCGCGCCACTTCGCGGTATGCATCTTCAATCTGGCCGAGATCCTGGCGGAAGCGGTCTTTGTCCAGCTTGTGCCCGGTTTTCATGTCCCACAGGCGGCAATTATCCGGGCTGATCTCATCAGCAAGGATGATCTGCTCGCGCTCATTCTCGAACAACCGGCCAAATTCCAGCTTAAAATCCACCAGCCGGATGCCAACGCCCATGAACAGGCCGCTCAGGAAATCATTGATGCGGAAGGTATACATACGGATTTCATCCATCTCCTGCGGCGTGGCCCAGCCAAACGCGAAGATATGCTCTTCCGTCACGAACGGGTCGCCCAGCGCGTCGTTCTTATAGCAATATTCGATCAGGGGATGGCCAAGCGCCTTGCCCTCTTCCACGCCAAAACGCTTGGCAAAGCTGCCTGCGGCATAATTGCGCACGATGATTTCCAGCGGCACGATCTGCACCGACTTAATCAGCTGCTCGCGCATGTTGAGCGAGCGGATGAAATGCGTGGGAATGCCCATATCGTGCAAACGCAGCATTAAAAATTCCGAAATCCGGTTATTCAGCACGCCCTTGCCGGAAATCGTGCCTTTTTTGATGTTGTTGAAAGCTGTCGCGTCATCCTTGAAATGCTGGATCAGCGTGCCGGGCTCCGGCCCTTCAAAAAGCTGCTTGGCTTTGCCTTCATAAATGGGTTTGCGCGGGGCCATTGAATAAATCTTTCGTTTCGGGTGGTATTTCGTTTCCATAGCACTCTAATAAAGGAATTTCCGGCAGACTGCAATACCAGAAAAATCAGCGGTTTTCCTGACTTCCCCGCCCTAAATACCCCCTTTGAAAACGCATATTGCAGCTTAGCTAAAAACCGCCTATAACCTCATTTTGTTACAAACGACTCAATTACAGGATAAGCCATGACGACCTTCGATGACCGGGATAAGGCATTTGAAAATAAATTCGCCCACGACAAGGAAATCGACTTCAAAGTCCACGCCCGCGCCACTAAGCTGATGGCCCGCTGGGCCGCCGCCAAAATGGGCATGGCCGAGATCGACGCCAAAACCTACGCCACCCGCATGGTCGAAGCCGACCTGGAACATATCGGCAGCGAAGACGTCATCAAACGCCTGATGGATGACTTCGCCAAGGCAGGCGTCCTTGTCTCCGACCGCGAAATGGCCGAGGAAATGGAAAAGCAGAACGCCCTCGCCCGCCAGCAGCTGATGAGCGGCACCTAACCATTGTCTTTTGCGCCCACAGGCGCTAAACTGCCCGCAATGCAACCCAAAGGAAGTGCCCAATGCTGCAAAGCCAGAAGCACATGCCGAACTGGCTGAACCAGGTCGCCTTAAAGCCCCAGAGCCTTGTGGCGCGCCTGCGCTACCGCCTGCAGGCCTGGGCATCGCTGCCCGCCCGCAAGCCGCACGACCACGTGGTAAGCGGCCTGCGGCAGGAAGACGACACCTTCCGCCACCTCTCCTTCACCTTCGCCGTCATCGCCCTCTCCGCCCGCGTCGCCTGTGCCGACGGCCCGCTGAGCAAGGATAAATACATCGCCTTCCGCGAAAGCTTCCCTCTCGGCGGCGGCATCTGCGGCAAAATCCGCCAGCTCTTCACCCTCGCCTGTGAAAACGACACCCCGCCCGAGCACTACATCCAGCAGATCCGCTACATGTATCCCGGCAAGGCCGAGCTCTTTGCATCCGTTGTGGAGCGCCTGTTCCGCATCGCCGCCGCCGACGGCTATCTGGGCCGCAAGGCGGAGTTCCTCCTCGCTGACATCGCCCATGGCCTCGACCTTTCGCCCGCCGCCTTCTCCGCCATCCGCGAGCAATACGACCGCCCCACCCATGCCCATGTCATTCTCGGCGTCACCGCCGAAACGCCGTCCTCCGTGCTCAAAAAACGCTACCACGAGCTGATGCGCCGCTATCACCCCGACCGCTTCGCCAGCGAAGAACTCTCCGACGAACTCCGCCTGCTCCTTCGCGCCAAAACCTCAGAGATCAACGCCGCTTACCGCGTCCTTTCGAAGAAGGCCGCGTAAAGACACTCCTTGTGTTTTCCCCCCCGCCGCGATAAATTGCGCTATCTTTTTTG
>JANYCJ010000095.1 GCA_025360345.1 Alphaproteobacteria bacterium
ATCGCGGCATCCGGTCAAGCGGAATGACGAGGGACGCTTACGCTTTGAAATGCTTACGCAAATGCTCGGCCACGAGGGGAGAGACGAAGGTGGAAATATCGCCGCCGAGCCGGGCGATCTGCTTTACGAAGCGCGAGGAGATGAAATGTGTGTTTTCCGAGGCGGTGAGGAAGACGGTTTCGATGGTGGGGTCGAGGCGGGAATTCATGCAGGCCATCTGGAATTCATAATCGAAATCAGACACGGCGCGGATGCCGCGAATGAGGATTTTGGCGCCGACCTCGTTGGCGAGGTTCACCAGCAGGCCGGAGAAGGTACGCACCTCCACGCGGGAAGCGGCAGCACCCAGTTCTTTCAGGTTTTCCCGCACGAGAAGCCCACGTTCCTCGATTTCGAACACGGGCGCCTTTCCCGTATCGAGCGCCACGCCGATGATGAGGGTGTCCACCACGGTTAGGGCGCGGCGGATCACGTCCATATGCCCCACGGTGATGGGGTCGAAAGTGCCGGGGTAGATGCCGATGCGCGCCATGAAATCCTTATGCCTGCGGAGTTGGCGCCACTTCGGTTGCTTCGCTTTCGGCCTCAATGGTTTCTTCGCCTTCGGGAACCTTTACTACGGCAACCACTTTTTCACCGTCGCCGGTTTTGAGGATGGTGACGCCCTGAGTGTTGCGGCCCGCGACGCGGATGTCGTCGATGGGGCAGCGGATGAGGGTGGCACGGTCGGTCATGAGCATGACCTGGCCGACATGGTCTACGGGTTGCGAAGAGACCACCTTGCCGTTGCGGGCGGAGGTGATGATGCCTACGATGCCGGAGCCACCACGGCCGGTGGTGCGGTATTCATAGGCGCTGGTGCGCTTGCCGTAGCCGTTTTCGGTGACGGTGAGGATGAACTGCTCGGCGGCTTCCATCTGGCGGAACCGCTCATCGGAGAGGGCGACTTCCTTTACGTCTTCCTCGCCTGCGGGGGCGGCTGCTTCCTCGGCCACTTCCTCGCCGGCGGCGCGGCGCTTGGCGGTGGCGAGCTTCATGTAGCTGTAGCGTTCTTCCACGGTGGTCATCAGGCCGCCGAGGATGGACATGCTGACCACTTCATCGCCTTCGGGCAGGCGCATACCGCGCACGCCATCGGAGGTGCGGGACTTGAAGACGCGCACATCGTTGATGGGGAAGCGAATGCATTTTCCGGATTTGGAGGCGAGCAGCGCGTGGTCGGTTTCCTGACAAGTCTGGACCGAGACCAGCTTGTCGCCTTCATCCATGCGGATGGCGATTTTGCCGTTGGTGCGGATGTCGTGGAAGTCCGACAGGTCGTTGCGGCGCACATTGCCTTTCGCGGTTGCGAAGAAGATGTGCATGGAGTCCCACAGGGTTTCGTCTTCCGGCAGGGGCATGAAGGTGGTGATGGTCTCGCCTTCGGAAAGGGGGAAGATGTTGACCAGCGCCTTGCCGCGGGTGTTAGCAGCGCCCAAGGGGAGCTTGTATACTTTCAACTTATATACCTGCCCCTTGTTTGAGAAGAACAGTACGGGGGTATGCGTATTTACGACCAGAAGCTCGGTGGTGATATCTTCATCACGCACGCTCATGGCGGATTTGCCCTTGCCGCCACGGCGCTGGGCGCGGTAGCTGGAGAGCGCCGTGCGCTTGATATACCCGTTGGAGGTAACGGTGACCACCATGTCTTCCTTCTGGATGAGGTCTTCGATATCGGCTTCGAATTCCGAGAGGTCGATGGTGGTGCGGCGGGGGGTGGCGAATTGCTCGCGGGCGGCGTTCAGCTCGTCGCGCAGGATGGAGTAGAGTTTTTCGCGGTTGCCGAGGATGGCGAGGAATTCGGCGATCTCCGCGGCGAGTTCCTTCATTTCCTCGTCGATCTTGTTGCGCTCGAGGCCGGTGAGGCGGGCGAGGCGCAGTTCCAGAATAGCGCGGGCCTGGGCTTCGGTGAATTTGATGCGGCCGTCGCGTACGGGGTTTCCGGCGTCGTCAACGAGGGCGAGCAAGGGCAGCACGTCGCCTGCGTTCCAGTCGCGGCTCATGAGTTCTTCACGGGCGATGTTGGGGTCGGCGCTGGCGCGGATGACGGCGATGACTTCGTCGATATTGGCCACCGCGATGGCGAGGCCGATCAAGACATGGGCGCGGTCGCGGGCTTTGCCGAGGAGGAAGCTGGTGCGGCGGGTGATGACTTCTTCACGGAAGGTGATGAAGGAGCGGATGACATGCTTGATGTTCATCAGCTCTGGCCTGCCATTGTCGAGGGCGAGCATGTTCACGCCGAAGCTGGTTTGCAGAGGGGTGAAGCTGTAAAGCTGGTTTAAGACCACGTCGGGCACGGCTTCGCGCTTGATTTCCACCACCACGCGCACGCCGGATTTGTCGGACTCGTCGCGCAGGTCGGAGATGCCTTCGATTTTCTTTTCGCGCACCAGCTCGGCCATGCGCTCGATCATGCGGGCCTTGTTTACCTGATAGGGGATTTCGGAGATGATGATGGCGTAGCGGCCGGGGCGGATTTCTTCAATCTCGGTTTTGCCGCGCATGATAACGGAGCCGCGGCCCGTGAGCATGGCCGAGCGGCAGCCGGCGCGGCCGAGGATGATACCCCCGGTGGGGAAGTCGGGGCCGGGGAGGACTTCGAGGATTTCCTCGATGGTGACATCGGGGTTGCTCAAATAAAGGTTACAGGCGTCGATGACTTCGCCGAGATTGTGCGGCGGAATGTTGGTGGCCATGCCGACGGCGATGCCCCCTGCCCCGTTCACCAGAATATTGGGGAATGCGGCGGGAAGCACAGTGGGCTCTTTTTCCGAGCCGTCATAGTTCGGCTGGTAGTCCACGGTGTCTTTGTCAATATCTGCGAGCAGCGCGTGGGCGGCTTTGGAGAGGCGGGACTCGGTGTAGCGCATGGCGGCGGCGGAGTCGCCGTCCATGGAGCCGAAGTTGCCCTGGCCATCCACCAGTTCGAGGCGCATGGAGAAAGGCTGGGCCATGCGGACGAGGGAGTCGTAAATGGCGCTGTCGCCGTGGGGGTGGTATTTGCCCATGACATCACCGACGATACGGGCCGATTTCTTGTAGGGGCGGTTATATTCGCAGCCTAGCTCCAACATACCGAAAAGGATGCGGCGGTGCACCGGCTTCAACCCGTCGCGCACGTCGGGGATGGCGCGGCTCACGATGACGCTCATGGCGTAATCGAGATAGGATTTCTTCATTTCCGCTTCGATGGAGACGGGCAGAAGTTCTTGCGTGTTCAGGTTGTTGTTATCAGCCACGGATATACTCGTTTATGAGGTGTGAAAAGATATGCTTTTTGTAGCATATTGCGCATGGGAGGCAACCAAATAGCGCCGTTTTCACGCTTTGGGCGGGCAGAAGCAAGGCCGCCCTTGCTTTCTTGTTTGTTTTCAGCCTGTTTTAGGCAATACCTGACTTAGGGGTTCGGGCTTACCATGTGGTGCGCTGGTCGTGGCTGGTCCGGGCCATCTGGTCGAGGTAGAGCTGGCGGTCGGAATCATAGAGGCCGAGGTTGAAGTCGAGCGTGGTTTTCAGGCGCGCCATGTCCCATACCGGGGCGGTGGTAATGATGCGCAATGCCTCGTAATACTGGCGCAGGCCTTGCGGCATTCCGGCGGTGAAGCCGAACTGGCGGGCGAAGATATAGCCGGGGGGTATGGCGCGCTCGAAATGGCCAATGCGCCATGTTTTCGGGTCGGGGATGGGGATGCGCGCCAGAAGCGGGTCTGAGAGCGCGTTCCAGTCGATAATCGTCAGGCGGGGGGGAGCGTCGTAGCCGATGATGCCGGTGTAGCCGTTGAGGGCTACGTTGTGCTCGGGCTTGTCGCGGCCCTGAAGGTCGCGGCGCAGGTGGGCCACGCGGGTGCGCAGCGGCCAGACGCCATGCAGGGGAAAGAGGGTGTTGGTGCGGTCATAGAATTCACGCTCATCGGCGATGCCGTGGCGGACGAAAATGATCTGGCGGATGCTGCGGGGGGTATGCAGGGCGGTTTGCGCGAGTGCGAGGGCGATCATCAGCCCGGCAAGGGCGGGCAAGAGGCGGGGGTTGGGGAGGCTTGCCCCCTGCCCTATCTGGGCGAGCAGCAGCAGGCAGAAAAAGAAGGGGACGACCATGAAGCGGCCGGCCATGAAATCGCCGCCAATGGCCATGATATAGGTGAGGTAGAGGAGGATGGACAGGGCGTTGACGGCGGCGAGGCTATCCCATGCGCGGCGGGGCAGACTCAGGGCGGCGGCGAGGAGGACGGCGAGGCCGAAGAGACAGGAAAAGGGATCGTAGTGCAGGAAATCATAGAGGTAATACGCGCCTTGCTTGAGGTAGTCGGTGAAGGCGATGCCGGTGCCGAGCTTGGCGTACAGGGTGTTGGGCAGGATGAAGCCATAATAGAGCTGGCAGAAGGCAAACCACAGGGGCAGCGGCCAGAAGGCCAGCAGGTGGCGGAGGGGAAAGCGCGTTTTGCGCCACAGCCAGAGCAGCGGCAGGGCGAGCAGCACGGCGGTATCGAGCCGGGTGAGCAGCGCGAGGCCCGCGATGAAGAGGAGACGGCGGGTTTTTTCGGGGTGGTGATACAGGCCGTGCCAGAAGGTGATGAGCAAGGCGATGAGCATGGGAGATTCCATGCCGCTGACCATGTATTCATGCAGGGTTTTGGACAGGGCGCAGGGCAGCAGGAGAAAGACGAAGGTTTGCATGGGCGGCAGGGGTATGCAGCGCAGCAGCATGGTGATGGCATAGACGGTGAGCAGCAGGGAAAAGGCGATGGTGGCGAGGAAGATGTTTCCGAAGAGCCAGTATAGCGGGATATGCGCCAGCATCCATAGCGGGTGGGTGTAGACCTGCACGCGCTCGCCCACGTTCCAGCGCAGGCCGAAGCCGAGCACGGCGTTTTTCACCACGCGGAAGGTGATGAAGGCATCGTCTGCCACCCATGCATTATACAGGAAAAACGCCATGGTAAGCGCGAAGGCGGCCTGCAGCAGCCTGTGGGGGTTATTTGCCCGTAACATATTTCAGCCGGGATTTTTCATAGGCACCGGTCTGGAAGCCGATGACGGCCTCGATGCGCTCGGGGCTGAACAGTGGGGCGCTGGTGACGAGGCGGAGCTTCTGATAGTAGGCGGCAAGGGAGCCGACCATGCGGGAGGTATCACCTGTTTTGCGGGCATAAAGGTAGCCCTGGGGTATGGTGCGCTCGAAATGGCCGGCGCGCCAGATATAATCCAGGCGGCGCGGGAGGCGGGCAAGCAAGGGGTCGGTGAGGGCCAGCTCGTCAATGATAATGTGGCCGGGGCCGGCGGTATAGCCGGTGACGCCGATATAGCCAGTTTTCATCACAGGCTTGTTATGCTCGAAATCTGGCGGGAGGGTCCATGTTTTGGGTATGAATTTTGTGTCGTGGGGGCGGTTTCGGATGACGCCGCTGAACAGGGTTCCGTTCAGCGTGTCGGTAATGAAGCCGCCTCTGCGGAAGAGCGCCTGTTTCCATGCGTAGAACTGGCGCTCGTTGGAAATGCCGTAGCGCACCACGTAGTTGTGGGTGCTGTCGTAGTTGTAGCGGTTGACGGCGATATTGGCCATGCCGATGGTGATGAGGGCAAGAATGAGCGGGTGGACGCGGCTTAAGGCATAGTAAATGAGGATGACGGCGAGGAAAAGCGGGGTGACGAAGAAGCGGCCATCCATGAAATCACCCGCCACGCGGATGACGTAGGCGACGTGGAGGAGGATGCTGCCGCCCATGATGGGGGCGATGATGAGGGGGCGCAGGTCGGTGGTTTTGTCGCGCAGGCGGTTATACAGCGTCCAGAGCACGAGGCCCGCGGCGCAACAGAGAGAAAAGCAGATGATGAGGTAGCCGAAGCGGTCGAAGACTTTGAACTCATCGTAATACACCCAGCCGCGGGCGATGTAGTCTTGCGTGTTCAGGCCGGTGTTTAGCTTGGCGTATTTGGTGTTGGGGAAGAGGAAGCCGTAATAGACGAGGCAGAAGGCGAACCAGCCGGTAATGGGCGCGGTTGCGGCGAGGGCGCGGGGGATGGAGAACTGGCGGAAGCGGATGTTCACCACGCGCCAGAGCATGGGCAGCACCATGACCATGATGCCGTCCAGCCGGGTGAGGAGGACGAGGCTGGCGATGGTCAGCAGGCGGTAAATGCGCTCAGGCGTGCGCAGGTAGTCATGCCAGAACCATGCGAGCAGGAAGAGCATGAGGGGGGCTTCGAGGCCGTTGATGATGTGGTTGCGGAAGGCCTTGGAGAGCGCCAGCGGCAGGAGGATGAGCACGATTTTGTGAAGGCGGCCGGAATCCATGATGCGCATGGCCACGCCCACGGCAGCGGCGGCGAGGACGGCGGAGATGCCGATGTCGAGCAGGAAGATGTTGCGGTAAAAATAATAGAACTGGATATGGATGAGCAGCCATAGGGGGTGGGTGTAGACCTGCACGCGCTCGTCGATATTCCAGCGCAGGCCGTAGCCGTTTACGGCGTTGTCCACCACGCGGAAGGTGATGTAGGCGTCGTCGCTGATCCAGGCCCAGGAGGCCACGAAGAAGAAGGTGAGCGCGCAGAAGGTGAGGAATGCCGCGGTTTGCAGCCGGGGCAAGGAAGGCATGGCCAGTTTGAAATTACTTCGAGCCGGTGACATATTGCTTCCTCAGGTCGTTATACTCCCCCAGCTGAAATGCGGCGATGGTTTTGAAGCGCTCAAGGCTCCACAGGTCGCCGCTGGTGACGAGGTTCAGCTTTGTATAGTAGGCGTGTAGCGGAGGCGCCATTTGCGACATGTCGCCGGTGGAGCGAGCGTACATGTAGCCCTTGGGGATGGCGCGAAGGTAATGGCCGACATGGGATTCAAAGGGGATGCAGGGCAGCCGGGCGATGAGTGGATCGGCAAGCCCGAGGGAATCCACGATGATGAGGCGAGGGTCGGCGGCGTAGCCGAGCACGCCGATATAGCCGGTCTGGATGACTTTTTTGTGGGCCTGCCAGTCTTCGGGGATGTCCCAGTTAAGCTTTACCTTGGTGTCGTTTGGCTGGCGGCGGATGACATTGGGGCCTTTGGCGAAGAAAGCGCCGTTCAGGGTGTTGGAGATGAAGCCGCCTTTTTTGAACAGGGCCTGTTTCCATGCGTAGTAGTGGCGCTCGTCATAAATGCCGTATTGGTTGATATAGCCGTGTTCGCGGTCGAAGTTGTAACGGCTGTAGGCGATGGCGAGCATGGCGCTGGCGATGAAGGCGAGCGCGAGGGGCCTGATGTGGCTTAAGCAGTAATAAACGAGGATGAGGGAGAGGAAAAAGGGGGTGACGAAAAAGCGACCATTCATAAAATCGCCGCCGATGCGGATGACATAGGCGATTTGCAGCAGGATGCTGGTGGCCATGAGCGGGGCGATGACGAAGGGGGCGGTGTCGGTGCGCTTGTCGGTGAGGCGCTTTGCGAAGGTGTGGAGCACGAAGCCAACTGCGCAAATGAGGGAAAGGACAATGCAGAGATAGCCGAAATAATCGAAAATCCGGAACTGTTCGAGATAGTGCCAGCCTTGCTGGACATAGTCGCTGGTGGTGAAGCCGGAATTGAGCTTGGCGTATTTGGTGTTGGGGAAGAGGAAACCGTAATAGACGAGGCAGAAGGCGAGCCAGCCGGTGATGGGGGACGTGGCGGCCATGGCGCGGGGGATGGAGAAATCGCGGAAGCGGAGGTTTGAAAGCCGCCACAGCACCGGAAGGCAGGTGACGACGATGCCGTCCAGCCGGGTGAGCATGACGAGGCTGGTGATGAAGAGCAGGCGGTACATGCGCTGGGGGGCGCGCAGGAAGCTGTGCCAGAAGCAGGCGAGCAGGAACAGCATCAGAGGCGCTTCGAGGCCGTTGATGATGTGGTTGCGGAAGGCTTTGGAGAGTGCAAGCGGCAGGAGGATGAGGCAGGCCTTGTGCAGCAGGCTTGCGTCTATGCTGCGCATGGCGACTGTTACGGCGGCGGCGGCGAAGGCGGCGGAGAGGGCGATGTTGAGCAGGAAGATATTGCGGTAGACATAGTAAAACGGGATGTGGATGAGCATCCAGAGCGGGTGGGTGTAGGCCTGCACGCGTTCATCAATGTTCCAGCGCAGGCCATAGCCGTGGACGGCGTTGTCCACCACGCGGAAGGTGATGTAGGCGTCGTCGCTGACCCATGCCCAGGAGGCGATGAAAAAGAAGGTGAGGACGCAGGCTGCCGCGAACAGGATGCGGCACGGGCGCGGGGAAGCGTATGGCAGGGCCGCGCGAAGGCCTGCGGCCGCGGTATTCACCTTATGCCAGCTCCTCGATGAAGCCGGCGATGATGTCTAGGCCGCCCTGCCAGAAATCCGGCTTTGTGGCATCGAGGCCGAAGGGCTTCAGGAGTTCCTTGTGCCGCAGCGTGCCGCCGGCTTCGAGCATGGCGAGGTATTTTTTCTCGAAGGCGGGATTCTGGCCGTTTTTGGCGCCTTTCTCATAAACCGCGTAGAGCGAGTTTACGAGGCAGTCGCCGAAGGCATAGGCATAGACATAGAATGGGGAGTGGATGAAATGGGGGATATACATCCAGAAATGCTTGTAGTTGCCGTGGAGGTTCAGGCCGGGCCCGAGGCTTTCGGTCTGTACGGCCATCCAGATGGCGTCGATATCGGCGGTGGTGAGTTCGCCTTTTTTGCGCTGGGCATGGACGCGTTTTTCAAAGTCGCAGAAGGCGATCTGGCGCACCACGGTGTTGAGCATGTCTTCCACCTTGGAGGCGATGAGGCGGCGCTTGCGCTTGGCATCACTCTCGCGGCGGAGAATTTCACGGAAGGTGAGCTGCTCGCCGAAGACGGAAGCGGTTTCGGCCAGCGTCAGGGGCGTGTCGGACTGGAGGGTGCCCTGTTTTGCGGCCAGCACCTGATGCACGCCGTGTCCCAGCTCATGGGCGAGGGTCATGACGTCGCGGGATTTACCCTGAAAATTTACAAGCAGGTAGGGATGCACGGATGGCACCGTGGGGTGGGCAAACGCGCCCGGTGATTTGCCGGGGGTGACGGCGGCGTCGATCCACGGTTTATCGAAGAAGGTTTTGCCGTGGGCGGCCAGCGTGGGGGAGAAATGGCCGTAGGCGTCGAGGACAAGGTCTTTGGCTTCGTTCCATGTGTATTCGCGGTCGGTGTCGCCCGGGAGGGGGGCGTTTCGGTCCCAGTATTCCAGCTGCTTTACGCCGAACCACTTGGCTTTGAGTTTGTAATAGCGGTGGGCGAGCTTGGGGTAGCTGGTTTTGACGGCGGTGAGGAGCGCGTCTACCACATCGTCTTCAATATAGTTGCTGACGTTGCGGGAGGAAATGGGCTGTTTGAAGCCGCGCCAGTTGTCTTCGATCTCTTTATCTTTGGCCAGCGTGTTGGTGATGAGGGTGTAGAGGGAGGCGTTCTTGTCGAAGGTTTCGCCGATGGAGAGGGCGGCTTTTTTGCGGATTGCGCCATCTTTGGAGGACATGAGGTTGAAAGCTTCGACAGAGCCGATTTCCTTTTTGTCGATGGGGAAGGTCATGGCGGCGATGGATTCATCGAACAGGCGGGTCCATGCGGCCCGGCCGGTGACGTTTTTTTCGAGCAACATTTTTTCCGCTTCGTCGGACAGCTGGTAGGGCTTGAAGCTGCGCACGTCGCGCAGGAAGGGCTCATAGATTTTGAGCACGGGGGTTTTGAGCATGGCGGCGATTTTCTTGTCGTCGAGCTTGTTGATGCCAAGGCCGAAGAAAAGGACGCAGGAAGACAGGGTGGTGAGTTTTTCCTGCGTGTTCTGGTAGAACTGGGCGATGAGGGGGTCGCTCATGTTCTTGGCGAAGCGGAGCTGGGCATAGCTTCCCAGCTTGCCCATGAGTTCCTGCACCACCTCGTATTCGCGGATGGCCTGCGCCAGCAGCGGGCCGTCGAGCTTGCCGAGTTTGCCGTCATAGGCCTTGGCGAAGGCATCGCACAGTTTTTCGAGGCGCTTGAAATCCCGCGTCACTTCGGGCGCGTCCTGCGAGGTATAGAAATCGCTTAAGTCCCATTCGGGCAGGGCATCGGGCTTTACGGTTTTAGGCGCGGTTTTTTTTGCAAGCGGCTTGGGGGCGGTTGCTTTTTTCGTGGTCGTTTTCATGGGTGGTTTGCCTTTTGCCTAGTCTGCGCCGCCGGGGGCTTTTTCAGGGGTTGCGCCTGCGGGGGCGGTTTTTTCGGGAAGTTTGGAGGGGTCCAGCAGGGTGGTTTCAGGATCAGGGACGGGCTGTTCCTGCTGGTCTACCGGGGTTTCAGTCACAGGCAGCTTGGGCTGCGGCGCGGGCAGCACAGGCACGCCCTGTGGGGTGAACATGTTGGTGAACAAGGTGGTGGCCAGTTCTTCGAATGTCACGTCGCCCACGTAGAAGGTGCCGTTTTTCTCACGCTTCAGGGGGATGTCCACAGTGGTCAGGCTTTCTACGGGCTGGCCGGTGACCTTCATGAGGATCTGGCTCAGCACGCTGCGGGCCTGGTCGCTGAGCAGGTTGCTGGCAAGAAGCTGGTTTACCTGCTCGATCTTGACGTTCAGGTGGCCGTTAGGCAGGGGATCTTCCGGGGAGCGGCCAAGGGTGCCGTCGGTGATGATCTTGAAATCGGTGCAGTAGATAGCGGCCTGCTTCACGTTCACCACGGTTTCAAGCGAGCCGGAGACCATGCCCGCCAGCTTCAGCAGCGGCTGGTCGCCGGTGTAGGAGATGTCGGCATTAATGTCGCAGGGCTTGGTGAGGGTTTCGGTTTTCAGGGCGCTGATATTCAGCTCGTAATGGCCTTCAAGCACATCATTCTGGCCGGGCTTTTCAGATAAGTTGCTCTTGAGGCCGCCGATGCTGAGGGGCTTTTCCGCGCCGGCGGTGACGGCGATGTTGTGGAACTCATATTTCGCGTGGCGCTCGGGTTTTTCGAGCGAGGAGCGAATTTCCACGGTGGGGTTTTTGTCATAGGTGACCTGCACATTGCCGGACTGGGCCCCGGCGGGGGTGATGGTGATGCTTTCGGGCAGCTTGAAGTTCTGCATCAGGGTCATGGTGCCGTTATGGCGCATTTCGATCTGGCCGTATTTCAGGGGGTCGGAGAAGGTGATGATGGCGGCTTCCGTACCGTTTTTCTTGACGTCAATGGGGTCGCCGAACACGTAATAGAGGCGGCTGGCGCTCAAGGGGTCATTTACCACGGCCATTTCGGGCGTGGAGAGCGACCAGGCGACGGATTCCAGCAGGGATTGTTTTTTGATTTCAAGGTTGATGTCATGCACCAGCGCGTAGCGGTTCATGAAAAAGCCCTTCATATCGATGGCGCCATAGGTGAATTTACCTTCCTTGCCGGATTTGGCGGAGTCGGATGCCACATACTCGCCAAAACGCTTGAGGGAGGCTTCCACGCTGGCGGTGGACAGCGAGCTATGCCCGGAGAAGAGCACCACGGCGATGGAGGCGGCGATTACGGCGATGCCGGCGACGCTCACGCGGGTGGTGGCGGTTTTGCTGGGGAAGCTGGTCATGGGAAGCCCTTTTAAGAGAAGCGGTTGTAAAGTGGCGCTATCTTATCGGTTTTCCAGACTGTTGCAAGGGGGTGCGAGGGCCCGGGCCCGTTATTTTTTATCGACCATCATGTTGCGGGTGGCCTGGGGCAAGGCCACCTTAAGCCCGTCCAGCGCGTCGCTCATCATGATCTGGCAGCCGAGGCGGGAGGTGTGGGTGAGGCCGAAAGCGAGGTCGAGCATATCTTCTTCGTCTTCGGTGGCGGGTTTCAGTTTGGCGTACCATTCGGGGTCGACGATGACATGGCAGGTGGAGCAGGCCAGCGAGCCTTCGCACGCGCCCTCAAGGGATACGCCGTGCTTATGGGCCACTTCGAGCACGGAAATGCCGTTTGGCACTTCCACGGTGAGTTCGGTTCCGTCGGCTTTAACGAAGGTCATTTTAGGCATGTTTCTTGGTCTCCATGTCGTCGATATGGGCACCTTTTAGCGCAAGACCGATGGCCCTGTCCATCCTCTTTTCGGCAAAGGGCTGGGCGAGGCGGGAAAGCTCATGGGATTCGGCGTCGATATAGTCGCGGTCGTCGCCGCCCAGCGTGTTGGTTACCACCTGTATCTGGCGCTCCAGCCGGGCTTTTTCCTTTTCATCCAGCAAATCGCCGTCCGAGGAGAGGGCAGAGCGGATTTCGACGATAATGCGCTCGGCCTCTACCTTTGCCTCGACCAGCAGGCGGCCGGTGATGTCTTCGCGGGCGTGCCCCATGCTTTCCATCAGCATTTTCTCGATCTGCTCGATGGGAAGGCCGTAGGAGGGGCGGACATCCACGGACTGGCGGGTGGCGGTGGTTTTTTCTTCAGCGGTGACGGTGAGCAGGCCATCGGCATCTACGGTGAAGATGACGTTTACGCGCGCTATGCCCGCGGGCAGCGGGGGGATGCCATTCAGCTCAAAATGGGCGAGGCTGCGGTTGTGTTCTGCCAGCTCGCGCTCGCCCTGAACGACATGGATCTGCATGGCGTTCTGGCTGTCTTTGAAGGTGGTGAATTCCTGCGCGACGGAGACGGGGATGGGAGTGTTGCGGTAGATCAGTTTTTCGGTGATGCCACCCATGGTTTCCAGCCCCAGAGAGAGGGGTATCACGTCCAGCAGGAGGTTATCGGAACCTTGGGTGAGGCCTTTGGCCTGAATGGCAGCGCCGATGGCGACCACCTCATCGGGGTTTACGTCGGTCAGGGGCTTGCGGCCAAAGAACTCCTGCACGGCGGCCTGCACGGCGGGGACGCGGGTGGAGCCGCCGACCATAACGATGCCATGGATGTCCGGCAGGGTGAGCTTTGCATCGGTCACGGCCTGTTCGCAGACTTCGATGGCTTTGGAGAGGTAGGGCTGGATGAGCTCTTCGAACTCTGCGCGGGAAAGGCTAAGGGTTTTGCCGTGGAAGCTGATTTCGGCCTGATTTTCGGTGGTGAGGGTGTGCTTGACGGTGCGTGCGAGGCTAATGAGGTTGCCTACTTCGCCGGATTGGAGGGGGGCATCTTCGGCGTTGGTTTCGGCAAGCACCCATGCGGCAATGGCCTGATCGAAATCATCGCCGCCGAGGAGGGTATCGCCCGCGGTGGCGAGCACCTGAAACACGCCCTGCTCCAGCTTTAAGAGAGATATATCGAAAGTGCCGCCGCCGAGGTCGAAAATGGCGTAGGTGCCTTGGACATTTTTGTCGAGGCCGTAGGCTAAAGCGGCGGCGGTGGGCTCGTTGATGAGGCGCAGCACTTCGAGGCCGGCGAGTTTGGCGGCGTCCTTGGTGGCGGTGCGGGCGGCGTCATCGAAATAAGCGGGGACGGTGATGACGGCCTTGGTGACGCTTTTGCCGAGGGCTTTTTCGGCGTTGGCCTTGAGGTTTTTGAGGATTTCGGACGACACGTCTACGGGGGAGACTTCGCGGCCGCCGGCGCGCAGGCGCACCATGCCCTTTTCCGTGCCGGGGACGATATCGTACAGGGCGTTTCCGCCAAGTTCGGCGATGTCTTCACGGCCACGGCCCATGAGGCGCTTGACGGAGGCGATGGCCCCCTGCTCTCCCCTGTCGGCGCGAAGCCGGGCGGGGTAGCCCACTTCCACCGTGCCGTCGGGGGCGTAGTAGACCACAGAGGGCACGAGGGCGTGGCCGTGGATGTTGTGCACGACTTCGGTGCCGGTGTCGCCAGCGATGGCGACCAGCGAATGGGTGGTTCCCAGGTCAATGCCCACGGCCAGCGAGTCCTGATGCGGCAACGGGGTTTGGCCGGGTTCGTAGATGTCGAGAAGTGCGCTCATTGCTTTTCTAGTCGTTTTTTCTTCTGGCCTATGGCTTCCAAGGCTTTTTCAAGATAGCCGAGGCGGAGGGTAGCCTGCGCCATTTCGGGCCAATTGGCTTCAGCATATAGGGCAGATATCTGGCTCAAACAATGGGAATGTGCGGCATCAATCGGGATTTCGACAGTTTTTAAAGCACCCAGCGTGGCCGCCTCGTCGATGGATTCGCGCCACTCAAGGGTTTCCATGAGCAGGGATGAGGAGGGTTTTGCGGTATCTTTGTCGGTGCCGACGATGACGCCTTCCATGGCCAGCAGGGTTTGCGCGCGGGTGAGCGAGGTTTTCAGCGCTTTGAAGGCTTCGTTGATATCCGCGGATTTCTGCAGGGCGGCGTTGCGCTCGGCAGGGGGCTTTCCGATGAAGCGGTCAGGATGGTAGAGGCGCTGCTCCTTGAAATAGCTGGTTTCTAGGGCTTGCAGGTCCATGTCGAAGCCGGGAGTCAAGCCGAGTATGCTAAAAGGGTTCATAGAAATGTCATCCCCGCGTTATGCGGATATCTGGGGCCGCAGATGCTGACGGAGCTTGCGGCCTGAGATCCCCGCGCTGTGGCGGGGATGACAGCGCCATTTCAGACATGGAAGGATTCGCCGCAGCCGCAGCGGCCTTTTTCGTTCGGGTTTACGAAGCGGAAGCCGCTTTTGAGCTCTTCTTCCACGAAGTCCATTTCGGTGCCGATGAGGAACATGACGGCTTTCGGGTCGATCAGCACGCGGATGCCGTCTTTTTCCACCACCTCGTCGAATTTGCCGATCTCATCGGCATATTCGATGGTGTAGGACAGGCCCGAGCAGCCGCGGGAGCGCACGCCGACCTTGATGCCGGCGGAGGGTTTGCCGCGCTTGCCCAGCAGCACGTTGATGCGGTTCATGGCGGCGTCGGAAATGGTGATGATGGATTTACTCATATATGTCGTTCATTGCTTAGGTTTGGGTAGAGCCGCCGCGTCACTTCCTGTGCCTTATCTTCTACCAGGCGGGCAATCATCAGAGCGCGGTTTTCCGGTAGTTCAAATTTTGCGATCAGCACGGCTTTGTTATTTTGCAGTGGGGAGTTTTGGGAAATCCCCACCGCATAATCACAGGCATTTGTGATTATTCCAGCGATTGAATTGAGCGATGTTTTCTTAAACCATACCGCGTAGGGGTCCAATGCTTCCTGCACTTCATCCATCACCTTTTCAGTAACAACCGCCTGCATTTGCAGTTTGTCGTAAGCTGCGGATTCCGTGATATTGGTCATTATTACACCTTAAGCCGCATTTTGGTCGGATTTTTCCGTATGTTTCGCTTTGTAATCTTCTACGGCGGCCTTGATTGCGTCTTCGGCGAGCACGGAGCAATGGATTTTAACCGGAGGCAGTGAGAGATGCTCGGCGATCTGGGTGTTCTTAATGCTCTGGGCTTCGTCCAGTGTTTTGCCCTTCACCCATTCGGTGACGAGGGAGGAGCTGGCGATGGCGGAGCCGCAACCGAAGGTTTTGAACTTGGCATCTTCGATGACGCCGGTCTGGGCATTCACCTTGATCTGGAGTTTCATCACGTCGCCGCAGGCGGGAGCGCCGACGAGGCCGGTGCCGACATCGGCATCGTCTTTTTGCATGGAGCCGACATTGCGGGGGTTTTCGTAGTGGTCGATGAGTTCTACGCTATAGGCCATGGTTATATTCCTTGGTAAGGTGTGTCGTCGCTTTGCTGCCGTCCATCACGGGGGCGCAAACGTAATTCAGCCATTTTATTCGTTTCATATTCCTGGGCACGCACCAGCGTATCCTTCAACATGGCATCAAAAAATTTGATGTCGCTGTCATAATGGGGTTTATCCGTGGGGGCAGCCAGCAACTCACGATAGCTTTCATTCAAAAACCTGCGGGTCAGCTCAGCGCGTTCGGAGCGAGTATTAACGCCCGCCTGCAACCCGACTGTCATTTCAATGGCGTGAAGCGTTTTTTGATCAAGCTTGCTGGGATCATTGGCATTGCGCACTTCATTGATATGCCTGTTTTCTTCTTCCTGATTCATAAAGCTATCTCCCCAAGCGGTTTACATTCGGGCCGTCGTCTCCGAAGCGGTAGGGCAAACGGTTTTCGGCGAGGCGGTCATGGCCAATTTCCTGTGCGCGGGCGCGGACGCCGTCTTTCATCGCGCGCATGAATTCTTCGGCGCCGTCAAAGCATTTGTCATGCTCTGAAAGCGTATCCATATCCGCATAGGTGTCGCGCAGGAGGCGCTTGGTCAGGGTGCGGGCTTCCAGCTTGCTGGTGGCGCGGGCTTCCACATGCACTACCCGCTCCAATTCGGCCATTACTTCTGGCTGCAACTCTTCGGGGTTGCACTGGCGTTTGATGCGTAGGGCATTTGTTCTATCATCTTCCATGACTGACCTCAGTGTGCTGCCCATTCGATTTTGGAAATGTCGATGCCTTCCTGCACCATTTCCCAAAGGGGGCTCATCTGGCGCAGCTTGTCGATGCTGTTCTTGATGAGGTTGATGGCGTAGTCCACCTCTTCGTCGGTAGTGAAGCGGCCCACGCCGAAGCGGATGGAGGTATGGGCGAGTTCTTCGGACACGCCGAGGCTGCGCAGGACATAAGACGGTTCGAGCGAGGCGCTGGTGCAGGCGGAGCCGGAGGAAACGGCGAGATCCTTGATGGCCATTATCATGGATTCGCCCTC
Organism: Alphaproteobacteria bacterium; assembly: GCA_025360345.1. Classification (GTDB taxonomy): domain Bacteria; phylum Pseudomonadota; class Alphaproteobacteria; order Rickettsiales; family SXRF01; genus JANYBV01. Next base: position 16,558 of record JANYCJ010000095.1, read on the forward strand.
TACATAGGCAAAGCTCAGGTTGATATTGCCGGGCCAGCGTTTCTCGCGGTCGCCGTTCAGGTGCACGTCGGGGATGCCGTCCAGCAGCTCGGTCATGAACTTATTGTAGAATTTGCGGGCGTGGGCTTCATCCTGCGCCATTTCGGCTTTGGCGATAACGGCGGCCTCACCCAGACCCACGACCAGCGGGGTGGGGAGCGTGCCGGAGCGGAAACCCCTTTCCTGCCCACCGCCGGAGAATAACGGCTCAAGGCGCACACGGGGGCGGCGGCGGACGTAGAGCGCGCCGATGCCTTTGGGGCCGTAGATTTTATGGCCGGAGATGCTCATGAGGTCGATGTTCATGGCCTCGACGTCCAGCGGGATTTTGCCGAAGCCCTGAGCTGCGTCCACATGGAAGAATGCGCCTTTTTCACGGGCCAGCTTGCCGATTTCGGCCAGCGGCTGGATGACGCCGATTTCGTTGTTTACGGCCATGACGGAGATGAGCAGCGTGGTGTCCCTGATGGCGGCGCGCAGCACATCCATGTCGATCAGGCCGTTTTTCTGCACCGGCAGGTAGGTGACTTCGAAGCCTTCCTGCTCAAGGTGGCGGCAGGAGTCGAGCACGCATTTATGCTCGGTGACGGGGGTGATGATGTGGTTTTTCTTGTCTTTGTTGAAGCGGGCGACGCCTTTGATGGCGATGTTATTGGCTTCGGTGGCGCCGGAGGTGAAGATGATTTCTTTTTCAGACGCGCCGATGAGGGCGGCCACATGCTCGCGCGCCAGATCGGTCGCGGCTTCGGCTTCCCAGCCATAGGCGTGGGAGCGGGAATGAGGATTGCCGAATTTCTCGGTGAACCACGGCATCATTTTGGCGAGCACGCGCGGGTCCAGCGGCGTGGTGGCCTGATAGTCGAGGTAGATCGGAAATTTGAGGTTAGTGTTCGCTGCGGTCATTGTTTGTGCTTCAATACCTTATCTGTATTTTACCACGCATGGGCGATGGCAGGCAATGATGGTAATATAACCAAGTGCCGGGGTCAACTATTCAAAATCGCGGCCACACTACAGTTTTCCCCTTATTCATTCAATAGGTTTTGCCTTTTCAGGCGGTCTTTTTTGCAAGCCTGCCATGCGTGGTTTGCCACTGTGCGGCAAAGGCCTGAATTTCTTCTTCTTTCGTGGCCCAGCCCGCGCTGACGCGGATGGCGCAGGAGGCGAGCGCGGGGCTTGCGCCCATGGCAAGAAGGACATGGCTGGGCTCAATACGCCCCGAAGAGCAGGCTGAGCCTGCGCTTACGGCAAAACCTGCGAGGTCGAAACCCATCAGCTGCACTTCGCCGGAGACGCCGGGCATGGCGACGCAAGTGGTGTTCGGCAATCGAGGGAGGGTTTTGCCAAACACCGTTGCGCCGGAGGCCTCCATTATGGCCTCCATGGCATCAAGCCAATGCCTTACGTGATTGATATGGGGATGGCTGGCAGTTTTTTCAATGGCGGCCGCGAAGCCCGCGATGGCAGCGGTGTTTTCGGTGCCGGCGCGGCGGCCCAGCTCCTGCCCGCCACCGGCAAGCAACGGTGTGACGGCGAGGTCGCGGCGGATGACGAGGGCAGCGGCGCCCAGCGGGCCGCCGCATTTATGGGCTGAGAGGGTGAGCATATCCGCGCCCAGCGCGCCGAAATCGACGGGAATTTTGCCGAGCGCCTGCACGGCGTCGCAATGCAGGAGTGCGCCATGGCGGCGGGCCATCTGCGCCGCTTCAGCCACGGGCTGGATGATGCCGGTTTCGTTATTGGCAAGCATGACGGAGATGAGAGCGGGGCCGCCCGTTTGCAGCATGGCATCCAGCGCGGCGAGGTCGAGGAGGCCCTCGCCCGTGACGGGGATGGTTTCGGCGGAAACGGCTTTCAGCACGGAGCTGTGCTCGATAGCTGAGACGAGGACGCGCCTGCCGGGAAGGCCGCGCAGGGCGGTGGCATTGGCCTCGGTGCCGGAGGCGGT
>JANYCJ010000206.1 GCA_025360345.1 Alphaproteobacteria bacterium
TGATGACATAGGCTTTGCTTGCTTTCGGCGCGGTTTTCTTCGCGGCCACCGCCTTTTTCGCGGCCTTCTTAACTTTTTTGGGCATGGGGATACGTCCTTAATCAACAAACAGGCGAAAAATACAACCCTACCATCATAGGAAAAAAACCAAGCCAAATCAATTGCCAACTATGCAAAAACCACCTGTGCACCGCAACATTTCCGTTGTCATACAAACTTCACATGCCCCACACCCTAATGAGGTGTATATAAAGGATAAGTTCAAAATCAGGCCAAACCGCGCAATGGAATTTTTAAAAAGCATTTTCGGGAGTCAGGAAGCGGGCCTCAAGGCAGGCGGCATCACCAGTGTCCTGCTCGGCACCATCGGCGGCTATTTCTTCGGCGGCGGCGCCATCGGCGGTGCCATCGGCCTCGCCAGCGGCCTCGCTCTCGCCCCAGTGCTGAACGAAGTATTCTTCAAAATCGGCCGCCAGTACGGCCTCATCACCCCGCCCCCTCGCAACACCACCATCACCCCCAATGTCCCCGTGGCAGACGTGGCCGCCCCCGTGCAGCAGCCCGGCGGCAAAATGTCTGAAACCACCGTTGCCGCCCCCATCCTTGAAAACATGGCGCCCCCGCCGCCCCAGTCCATCGCCGAAAATATCGAGCGCCGCGAAGACCTCTGGAAACGCCTGATCGAAAAGCGCGGCACCGAGGCCGAATACCACGCCGCCAAGGAAGAAACCAAGAAACTCGAAACCAAGGTGGACACCTTCATCGCCACTATCGACGAATACCACAAGGTGCGTGAAGACTACCAAAAGAAGGATGGCAAGCGCGACCAGCTCATCACGGCCGTAAAAACCGCCCTCCTCCGCCCCGGCGTCACCAACAGCCTGACGGACGGCGAGATCAACCGCTTCGTCCCCCAGCTTCCCGCCATGCCCCCCGCCATGCAGGAGCAGGCCGCCAAGCTCATGGCAGAAGCCCTCCCCGCCAAGCTCCCCCTCGGCGGCCTCTTTGATCCCTATAACCTCGCCGATGCCGCCCGGCTGGACTTCACCCGCGGCAGCGCCACCGCCCCCGACCCCGCCAAGGAAGAGGAATGGGCCAAAAAATCCACTCTCGAGCGCCTGAATTACACCCTTGATAAGGTAGACGACCTCCGCTACCGCGACGAATACAAGCGCCCCATCAACTGGGAGCTCATCGGCGGCAGCGCCGAAGAAGGCAAGCGCATCCACGACCTGCCCGCCGCAGAGCTGGTAAAATATGTGCAGGAACAAAAAAGCGCCACCGCCGCCTCCAACCTCCGCACGCCAAACGCCACCACCACCGAGCGCGACGTGCAGCTGGACCGCCTCCTCGGCTTCGCCAAGGGCCGCTACATCCACGACAGCCTGCAAAAGCTGGTGAAAGAAAAACTCGGCGGCACCATGCAAATCTACACCGATTTCCGCAATGCCGACCTCGTGCCCGCCACCGCGCAGGCCAATGAATTCGCCACCGCCCGCCTTGCCGTGTTCAATGAAACCGGTGTTGCCATCATGGAAAAAGGCCAGCTGCAAGCCGCCAAAGCCCCCAGCGGCAAAGACGCCCAGTTCCTCACCTACAAAGACATCACCGCTCCCGCAGGCTCACAGGAAGTCACCCTCGTCCTGCAAAACGACGGCAGCGGCCAAACCTTCGTCACCCACAAAGTCGTGGGCGGCATTAACAAAGAACCCGTGGATTGGAACAAGGCCAAGCTCAAAGGCGCCGGCGTGCGCGTGCGCCCCGAAACCTTCGTGAACTTAAGCCCCGAAACCGGCAAAACCATCGGCCAGTCCTTCCGTGAAATGCTGAATGCCATCACCACCGCTCCCAAAGAAATCGCCATGGAGTCCGGCGCTAAAATGCAGGACCTCACCCGCCAGTTCCAGGAAACCCAGCCCGTCCCCGATCTCAAATTCGCCGCCGCCGATGCGCCCGCAACTCCCTCGCTCTCCACTCAGCCAAACGCCAAGGCGTTAAAAAACAAAGACAAAGCGGAAATGACCGTGTAACCTCGCTGTCACAAACCATCCCCTCCCCTTCGCCAAACATTAACTTTATCCCCACCCCCGCCCCTTATACTATAAGGGCAGCAGAAACCATTTCGTGAAGGTGCCCATGCACAAACCCAACATCGCCGCCCTCATGCAGGAAGTCCACTCCCAGCGCAGCTCCACCGGGCAAAGCGGCCTCGATAACACCCAGCGCGCCCAGATCAACGACGATGTGCAGGAAACCCTCCGCTACATCGCAAGCCAGCCCAACCTCCGCGCCGCCCACGAAGCCCTCACCCCCGCTCAGGTAAACGCCAGCATCCGCCACTACGCCACCGAAATCGCCGAAGGCCAAACCTTCCCCGACAAAGACCCCCACCTAAAGGACCTCCTAAGCACCGCCCCCGCCGTGGAAACCTCCGCCCCCGGCTCCTCGGTGCATTTAAGTGATTTCCTCCGCATTCGCGAGAACTTCGCCAAATTCCGCCGCACCGTAAAAGACCTCGCCGCCGCAAAAGGCGAACCCGATGGAAAACGCGCCGCCCAATGGCTTTCCCCCCAGCTAGACGACCCCGCCAGCGTAAACAAACTGCTCGCCGTCTTCGACAAGATGGGCGTCACCACCAGCAACGAACGCCAGACAACGGATTTCACCGATACCGATAACGGCACCAAAGAATTCCTGAAACTGGTCAAGGGAACCCCGCGCAAACGCCTCGACGACATCGTGGTCACCGACGCCAATTCCTCAACCGTGAAAAAAATGCTGAACCCCGCAAACCCGAACGCCCTCGTCAACCGCCGCACCGCCATGCTCACCATGGGCGCAGCCCTTGGGCTTGGCGGCGCAGGCCTGAATTATGCTGGCAACCGCCAATCCGCCAATGCCAGCGAAAAAGCCACCAAACGCACTGACCGTCCCGTAGATGACGGCGATTTTTTAAGTGACGATGCCGAAGCAACCGCCCGCTCCGCCCCCGTTCAGGCCGAGCGCGAAGCGGCAAAGGCAAAAGGCAACTGGTCAGTGCCCGTCATGGCAGCAGGCGCAACCGTGGCCGCCGCAGCCGCACCCTATCAGTTGAAAGCCTCATGGCGCGTTCGCACCCATGCCTACCGCGAAGATATCCGCGATGTACTGACAGACATGGACAGGCTCCTCGAAATCGCCCGCACCAATGCCCGTGACGGGGGCCGCGCCTAAGCGCCAGCCCCCATAACCTTACTTCTTATCGAACAACTTCGCAAAGCTGCGCTTGCCGCGCTTCTTCCAGTGCCCGCGGTGATACGCGTCGCTGGCAATCAGCGGCAGCACCGAGGTCGCTTCCGCAAACACCATCTGCTCGTAAGCCGTGTCCACCTTGCCCCAGCTCGAAGCTTCCTTCAGCGTCGAAGAGCTGCACGCACCGTCGCGCACGTCGGCAACCGTGATCTGCACGGCATATTTATGCATCTCCGCTTCCACGCCCAGAATTTCCGCGCACACCACGGTGTCCTGCGCAAAATTCTTCGGCACCCCGCCGCCGATCATCATCAGGCCCGTCGTGCCCGCCTTGATCTTGATGTCCGTCAGCTCGCGGAAATCCGCCACCGAGTCAATCGTCAGGTACGGCTTTTTCTTTTTCATGCGCTCCACCTGGTGCACCACCAGCCCGAAGCCCGCCGAAGAATCCGTAAACGCCGGGCAGAAAATCGGCACATCATGCTCATACGCCAGCTGGATCAGCGAATCTTTTTTCTTGGAATTTTTCACCAGCCACTTGCCCATCTCCTTGATGAACTCGCGTGAGGAATACGGCCGCGCTTCCAGCGAATCGGCGATCTTGCCAATCGTGTGGTCGCAATTCTGCAGCTGCTCTTCGTCGATATAGGTGTCGTAAATGCGGTCGATATAATTATCGCGCAGCGTCTTGTCGTCCATAAACTGGCTGCCCTGGTAGTGCTTGAACCCCAGCGCCTCAAAGAAATCCATGTCCACGATGGAAGCGCCCGTAGCCACAATCGCATCCACCATCCCGAAGCGGATCAAATCGGCATACAGCTTCATGCACCCGCCCGCGGAGGTCGAGCCAGCCAGCGTCAGCATGATGGAGCACTTCTTGTCCGCCAGCATCATGTTATAAATTTCCGCCGCCTTCGCCGTGTCGCGGCTGGTAAACGACATATTCGCCATCTGGTCGATAATCGGCCGCGCATCAAACGACGTGATGTCGATATGCTTCACCACCTTGCTGAGCAGCTGCTGCTTTGCGCTCGGCTTTTTCTTCACTGCAGTCGTCTTCATATTGAAACTCCTCTATGTATATATCGGCAAAAGCGGAACGCCCGTCATTCCCGCGAAGGCGGGAATCCATTCGCAAATCATTGAGCGAACGGATTCCGTGCCATCATTTAGTTCACGCCCATCTGCGTAAGGATCGGCTTGTCCGCCACCTCAACCACGGTCTCGGACTGGAACCCGTTGAAGCTCGTCGCCATGGTCTTGCCATAGCTTCCCAGCTGCCCGAATTCGATCCAGTCGCCTTCCGCGATATTGGCAGGCAGGTGGAATGGCCCCTTCATCGCATCAAGGCTGTCGCAGGTCGGCCCATACAGGCTGAACTCCGCCACCTCCTGCGAGAGCATCCCGCCGCGTGCAAACGCATCCGCCCGCACCGCCTTCACCGGGAAAACAAACCCCGGGAAACCGGCGTCGAACAGGCTGCCATACGTACCCTCGTTCAGGTACAGCACGTTGCCCTTGCGCAGCTCCACGCGTGCAACGGTAGAGCCGCCTTCGGCCACCATCACCCGCCCCGGCTCACACACGATCTGGCAGCCCGCCAGCTTCGCTTCGTGAGTTTTGAGCGCGCGCTTGATCACCTTCATATAGGCGTTCAGCGGTGGCGGCGTAAGCCCCGGATACAGCGACGGGAACCCGCCCCCGATATCGAGGATATCCAGCTTCACGCCGTGCATGTCCACCAGCGCCATCACCTTGTCGATCGCCAGCGCATACGCCTCCGGCTCCATGCACTGCGAGCCCACATGGAAACAAACGCCCATGCGCTTCGCAGCCGCGCGCACCGCAACCAGCAACTCGCCAGCCGCGTCGAACGCCACGCCGAACTTGCCCGAAAGGCTATACGCCGCGTTTGCATTGGAAATAGCAAGGCGCACATACAGGTTCAGGTCGGAAGCATGATTGGTCACTTCAAGGATTTTTTGAAGCTCCTCGATGCTGTCCAGCGAGTAGTCGCGCACGCCATAATCGAAATACGAACTTTTAATGGCTTCGCGGCTTTTGACCGGGTGCATGAAATAGAGTCGTGCATCCTGTGCCGCGGCATGAGCCAGCTTCACTTCCGCAATCGACGCTACGTCGAAGTTCCTCACCCCTGCGTTGACCAGGTAGCGCAACACCCGTGGGTCGGGGTTGGTTTTCACGGCATACAGCACGTCGCCCGGGAATTGCTTCAGGAAACGCTTAGCCATGGCCGAAATGGTCGCTGGGCGCAAACAATACACCGGCAGTTCAGGGCGAAGGTCGAACACCATGTCTTCTACCGAACGGTAGGCGCGATGGCGCGGCTTCTCGGCCTGGGAAGGACGGATTTTTGCTACGTTGCTTTTTGTGAGGGAGATGACGTTAGAACGTCGGGGTCGGCCCGGAGGCTCGGAAGTGTTATTTTTCATCAAGAACTACCATATATATGAGTGTTACGTCAGGGCTCATTGAACAGAAACGTTACAAAGAGCCTTTTAAGCTTCTGTTCCTTGGAGATATTTAACATAAACTACCCATAGGTTGTTAACGACGTGATCCTTATAAGCAGGATCAAATGAATAATAAAGTAAAATCTGCATTACGTAAGTATTTTTTTTATAAAATACTACAGGCTAACCCCTTGAAGTCCCAAGAACGGCAAAATAGTAAGTGCGTAAAGACCCCCATGGCGAACTAAGTGGTATGATGAATAACCCTAATTCGCCGCGCAGCCCCGGACAACTGTATGATTTATAAAAAATCACGCACAAGAATAACAATATAAATAAATGGCTTATCTCTAAAAACCCGCTCGTTTTTCGCTATTGCCATAC
>JANYCJ010000006.1 GCA_025360345.1 Alphaproteobacteria bacterium
AAAATTAATTAATGATATCCAACGTGTTTTTAGCAGTATCTCTTTACAATTTGTTCACATAACACAATAAAAATCCTCGCCGAAGACCGCGACCGCTTCCGAACCCTGGTCGATCAGCTCGGCCTCAAGCAACCCAAAAGCGCCATCGGCCGCACCACAAAGGAAATCATAGACCAGGCTGCGGGCATCGGCTTCCCCCTCCTCGTTCGTCCGTCTTACGTCCTCGGCGGCCGCGCCATGGCCATCATGTACGACGAACCGAGCTTGTCAAAATATGTCGATGAGCTGACAAAAATGTTCGGCGACGGCCCCATCCTAATCGATTCCTACCTGCAGGACGCCATCGAGCTGGACGTAGACGCGCTCTCCGACGGCACCGATGTCTTCGTCGCCGGCATTATGCAGCATATCGAAGAGGCAGGCATCCACTCCGGTGATTCCGCCTGCTCCTTGCCGCCGTATTCGCTAGACCCCACCCTGCTCATCGAAATCCGCGAACAGGCGAAAAAACTGGCCAAGGCGCTCAAGGTCATTGGCCTTATGAACATCCAGTTCGCCGTCAAAGATGGCGAGATCTACCTGATCGAAGTAAATCCGCGCGCCAGCCGCACCGTGCCCTTCGTCGCCAAATCCATCGGCATCCCCATCGCCAAGATCGCCGCCCGCATCATGGCCGGTGAAAAACTGGGCCAATTCAAACTCGGCGAATATAAAATCCCCACCCATGTCTGCGTGAAAGAAGCCGTATTCCCCTTCGCCCGCTTCCCCGGCGTGGATGTCATCCTCGGCCCCGAAATGAAATCCACCGGCGAGGCCATGGGCATAGATTCCGATTTCGCCCGCGCCTTCGCCAAGTCCCAGCTTGCCGCAGGCTCCACCCTGCCCGAAAAAGGCCGCGTCTTCATCTCCGTGAAAGAATCGGACAAGGAAAGCGCCGCCCAGCTTGCCCGCGACCTCACCAATCTCGGCTTCAGCATCGTCGCCACCCGCGGCACGGCCGGCTATCTGGAAAAATCCGGGCTGACCGTTAAAACCGTGAACAAAGTGCGCGAAGGCCGCCCCCACATTGTTGACATGATTAAGGATGATGGCATCGCCCTTGTCATTAACACCACCGACGGTGCACAGGCTCTGGCCGATTCCTTCAGCATCCGCCGCACCGCGCTTCTTAACAAATTGCCCTATTACACCACCGTCGCGGGGGCGCGCGCGGTTATACAGTCCATCGGTTCCATCCGTCAGGGCCAAGGGCTTGACGTAAAGTCCTTACAAGACTATTTCAAATAGCTCGCGCTAAAAATATTTTCCTCCAACAAGGTGGCACTAATGGAAAAATTCCCCATCACCCCGCAGGGTTTCCTGCAGCTTGAAGCAGAGCTGAAAAACCTCAAAAGCGTGGAGCGCCCAGCCGTTATCGCCGCCATTTCCGAAGCCCGCGCCCATGGCGACCTTTCCGAAAACGCGGAATACAGCGCCGCCAAAGAAAAACAAAGCTTCATCGAAGGCCGCATCGCAGAATGCGAAGCCCGCATCAGCCGCGCCGACGTGATCGACGTGAAGTCCCTCAGCAACGACACCATTAAGTTCGGCGCCACCGTCAAACTCGCCGACGAAGACAGCGGCGATGAAAGCACCTACCAGATCGTGGGCGAATACGAAGCCGACATCAAGCAGAACCAGATTTCCATCACCGCCCCGCTCGCGCGCGCCCTTATCGGCAAAAAACTGGGCGACAGTGTGGAAGTCAAAACTCCCAAAGGCGCAAAATCCTACGAAGTGCTTAAGATCGAGCACAAGTAAAGCCTTCGCTTCCGTGTAAGCTTTGCACAACTTCTTCCGCCTGCTGATTATCAAAAATCAGCAGGTCATAATTTTTTTCATGCAAAGCTGCTTGATTTACGTAGCCGTGCCCTGCACCGGCGCAGGCATGGAGTCGATCTGGTCTTTGCCGGCAAAGCTGCCAATCAGCAGCCCCACGATAATCAGAATCAGCACCAGCTTGATGACGCCCTTAAGAATCTTGAAAGCCACCATCAAAGATAGTAGCAGCACGCCCACAATAATAATAAACATGGAAACTCCTTTAGTCGCCAGCATCGCCCCATACCCCGTAAAAAAGGAATATGGTTTTTAAAAAATCTACCGTCCCGGAACGTGCTCCAGAAAACTTTCCGCCCAGATTTTGCGCTGGCTTGCCGCATCCACATTCCCACCGGAAAGAATCACCAGCACCCGCTTTTTCTCGCGCTGCGCCGCCAGCCACTGTGCCGCCCCTGCCATGGCCAGCGCCGCCGTCGGCTCCACCACCGTTTTCAGCAAATGTTGCAACCACTGCGTCCAGTAAAGGATATCGCGCTCCTCCACTTCGTAAAATCCATCCAGCTTTTGTAAATACTGGAACGTAAGCTCGGAAAGCCGCAAGGTTCGCGCCCCGTCTGCAATTGTCATGGGCGATTCTTCAAACCCGATGATCCGCCCCGCGCGGTAAGACTGCGCCGCGTCATTGGCCATGGCCGGTTCCGCGCCAAACACCTTCGCCTCCGGCGCAAAACCGCTCGCCGCCAGCCACGTGCCGGAAAGCAGCCCGCCGCCGCCGCACGCAGCAAATATCGCGTCCGGCCGGTCGCCCATATCCTCCAGCGCCTCAAGGCACGCCGTGCCCTGCCCCGCAATTACCATATCGTCGGCAGACGGGTGCACAAACGTCGCGCCCCGCGCCTGCATCTGCGCCGCCAGAATTTCCGCCTGCGGACGCGTGTCCGTCAAAATCAGCTCCGCCCCGTAACTCACCGTCGCTTGCTGTTTGATGGCAGAAACAAAGCGCGGCATAATCACCGTCGTGCGTATGCCCAGCAGCGTGCCCGCCAGCGCCACGGCCTGCGCATGGTTGCCAGAGCTGAACGCCACCACGTGTTCACAGGCCTTGCCCTGCTCCTTCATCGCCAGTAGCGCGTTCAGCGCCCCGCGCAACTTAAACGCTCCGATTTTCTGGAACCCCTCAGCCTTGAACACCAGCTCATGCCCCAGCCAGCCGTTCAGCAGCGCGCAGTCCATCAGCGGCGTGCGGCGGATATAGGGGGCAATGCGCGCACCCGCTTCCTGCACCATCTGGGGCGGCAGCAAATGAGAGGAATCATCCACACGTACGGGGGCGGCTGTAGACACAAAGAACCTGAATAAACGGTGATGCGCGTAGCATAGCCCCCGTTTTACCCCTGTAAAGCGCTAGTCTAGGCTTTCGGCGCTTTTTTAAACGGGTAACAGAATTCCGCGCTCGGAAACGCGCCCGAGCGCACTTCCTGCGCATAGCGGCCCACGGCCTCTGTTACTTGCTCACCCAACTGCCCGTAATGCTTCACAAAACCGGGCACACGCCCGGAAAGCCCCAGCATGTCGTCCAGCACCAGCACCTGCCCGTCACAGGCGGGAGACGCGCCAATACCGATCGTGGGAACCGGCGTTTCCGCCGTCACCTGCCGCGCCACCGTCTCTTTCACGCCCTCCAGAACCAGCGCGAATGCCCCTGCTTCCGTCACCGCCTTGGCATCTTCGCGGATAATCTCTGCCTCGGTGTCATTGCGCCCTTGGTAGCGGTATCCACCCAGCGCGTTGAAATACTGCGGCATCAGCCCCACATGTGCCATCACCGGAATCCCGCGCTCCACGAGGAAGCGGATGGTATCGGCCATCTCCGCGCCGCCTTCCAGCTTCACGGCCTGCGCACCCGTTTCCGCCATGATCCGCGCTGCCGCGTGGAATGCGTCTTCCTTACAGGCCTGATAACTGCCAAACGGCATATCCACCACCACGAAAGCTGCGTGCGACGAACGCACCACCGCCCGCCCGTGCGCGATCATCATGTCAAGCGTCACCGCCAGCGTGCTGTCCATGCCATACACCACCATGCCCAGCGAGTCCCCCACCAGCAAGATATCCACCTGCCCGTCGAGCAGCTTGGCCATGGTCGAGGTATAGCAGGTGATAACAACCAGCTTTTCCGCATTTTTGCGGGCGGAAATGTCCACGGCGGTCGCGCGTTTGGTCATGGGAAAATGCCTTGTAGGTTAGGACGCCTGCTTTATCACCACGCCGTCGATGTCCTTGGCTTCGCGCGGCAGGGTGAAGATAATCTTGGTGCCCTTGTTAACTTCGCTCTCAATATTAAACTTTCCGCCCATAATCTCCACGAATTTTTTCGTCAGCGGCAAACCCAGCCCCGTGCCTTCATATTTGCGCTTCAGCGTATTGTCCACCTGCCCGAACGGTGCCATCGCCCGCGAAATATCCTTCGGCGCAATACCGATCCCGGTATCTTCCACCTGGAAAGTCACCGTATCCTCGCCCATCGTCTGCCACGCCGTAATTGTCACCGACCCGCCGGAAGGTGTGAATTTGACAGCATTTGAGAGTAAATTCAGCAGCACCTGCTTAAATTTCTTCCCGTCAATCATCATGGTAATATGCTCTTTGGGTAAATTATCCACCAGCGCCACGCCCGCCGCTTCCGCCCTTGGCGAAACAAGCCGCATACTGTTTTGCACCATCTTCGTCGCATCCACCTCCGACACTTCAAGCGCCAGCTTTCCGGCTTCCGCTTTGGAGAAATCCAGAATATCGTTGATAAGGCTCAGCAAATGCACGCCGGACGTATGGATATCCGTCACATACTGGTCGTATTTCCGCTCTGAAAGTGTGGGCAAAAGCTCTGTCTTGATGATCTCCGAGAACCCGATGATCGCGTTCAGCGGCGTGCGCAGCTCATGGCTGATATTGGCAAGGAACTGCGACTTATCGGCATTTTCCGCCTGCGCCGAAGCCGCTGTCTTAGCGAGGTCGAGGTTCATTTCATGCTGCTTGGCGATAATCGCCTCTGCCTTCCTCGAACTGAAAGAAAGGATCAGCAGGAACGAAAGGAACACGAAAATTACGATACAGGTCGAAACCACCTGAAACGACATCAGCGTGTCATAGGTCGAGGTGATATCGAATAAAATCTCCACCGCGCCCTCTGCGGGCTTGTCGAAGGAATTGCCCACGTTAAACGGCACGATCGTCTGCACCAGCTTGCCCGTGTTGGTAGTGTCCAGAACCACTTCGTCCAGCACCTGGCTGGAAATAATCGCCTTGCGGCTGTTGGCCACCACAAAATTCTTGTCCGGCGTGGAAGTAGCACCAGTCAGGTTCGGCTTGCTGCCCACGTTGGTGGACACCAGCAGTTTTCCATCCGGCGTGTAAATATTCACCCGCACCAGTGACATGCGCTCGAAATACGCCGCCGTGGCCTGTGCGAAATATGGCACTTCTGCGCTGTTCTTCAGTTTCTCCGGGTCGGCCATCACCGGGGCGAGCGCGTCATGGTAGCGCTTCCACACGGTGTTTACCCAGCCTTGCGCGGTGCTGGCGCTATTACTTTCCAGCACTTTCACCAAATCATCCAGCGCCACGCCGCGCAGGAAAATACCCCCTGCCACCGCCGTGCTCACCACGAAGATCAGGCTCATCACCAGAAATATGCGCAAATATCCGAACATAATCCACTGAGTCTACCCCAGCCGGATTAAGAAAATGTTTAGAACATCCATTTGTATAAACTGAATTTTTCCTTAAAAAACACCTTTATACATTCTTAATATTTCGCAGTTGACACACCCCGTCCCAGCCTATATAAACTCCCTTCCGCTGGGTGAGGCATCTCCCTTGTG
>JANYCJ010000040.1 GCA_025360345.1 Alphaproteobacteria bacterium
ACAGTTCAACCTGCGTATGCAGGACGCCACCGGCGCCCTGGAAAACAAGGGTAGGATTAAGGAAGTGCGCAAAACCATCGCGCGCGCCAAAACGATCATGAGCGAAGATCCTTCCAAGGCTCGCGCCCAGACCTCGCCGAAGAAAACCGGCGAGAAGACCGCAAAGAAACCAGCCGCCAAGAAAACGGCTGCCAAAACGAAAAAGGGATAAGCCATGCCGAGGCGCGTATTGACTGGCGTTGTAGTAAGCGACGCAAATGAAAAAACCGTGACTGTCCGCGTTGAACGCCGCGTGCAGCACCCGATCTACAAGAAGACCATCCGCCGCTCCAAGAAATATGCGGCGCATGACGAAAAGAACCAGTTCAAGACTGGCGATAGCGTGCAGATCATCGAATCTCGCCCCTATTCCAAGTCGAAGTGCTGGGAAGTACTCTACGAAGCACAAGCGAAATAAGGAACAGGCGAAATGATTCAACAACAGAGTAACCTCGAAGTAGCCGACAATTCCGGTGCACGCCGCGTGATGTGCATTAAGGTATTGGGCGGCTCCATGCGCAAAACCGCAAGTGTCGGTGATGTGATCGTAGTGTCCATCAAGGAAGCGATTCCCCGTGGCAAAGTGAAGAAGGGTGAGGTGCATCGCGCCGTTATCGTTCGCACCAAGCGCGACATCCATCGTCCCGACGGTAGCACCATCCGCTTCGACAAGAACGCGGCCGTGCTGATCAATAAGCAGAACGAACCCATCGGCACCCGTATCTTCGGCCCTGTGACCCGCGAACTTCGCGGCAAACAGTTCATGAAGATTGTATCGCTGGCACCAGAAGTATTGTAATAGAACACACAACATAGGAGATGATGGGCAAGTCCGAAAGGATACTACCCAACTGGAAAAACATATGGCACAGAAATTCAAGGTCAAAAAAGGCGACGAAGTAATCGTCACCACCGGCAAGGACAAAGGCAAGAAAGGCAAGATCACCCAGGTGATTACCGACTCTTCGCGCGTCCTCGTCGAAGGCGTCAACATGGTGAAGAAACACACCAAGCCCTCGCGCACCAGCGCCGGCGGTATCGTTGAACAGGAAGCATCGCTGCACGTATCCAACGTAGCGCTGCTCGACCCCAAATCGGGTAAGGCTACCCGCGTGGGCTATAAAACAAATGATGATGGCCGCAAGGTGCGTATCGCCAAGCGTTCGGGAGAAGTGATCAATGGCTAAATCTGGCGCAGCAAAAAAAGAAGGCGCATACGTGCCTCGCCTGCATACTGTGTACGAAAATGAAATTCGTGCCGCCATGCAGAAGCAGTTTAATTACACCAACCCGATGCAGATCCCAAAGCTCGATAAGATCGTGATCAACATGGGCGTGGGCGAAAATGTCAACGACAGCAAGATCATCCAGGCTGCTGCTAATGAGCTCGGCCTCATCACCGGCCAGAAGGCGAAGATCACCTTGGCGAAAAAGGCTATCGCAAGCTTCAAGCTGCGCGAAAACCTGGCCATCGGCTGCAAGGTGACGCTCCGCAAGCAGCGTATGTATGAATTCCTAGACCGCCTGGTAAATACTGCGCTCCCCCGCGTGCGTGACTTCCGCGGCATCAACCCCAAGAGCTTCGACGGCCGCGGCAACTACGCCATGGGCCTGAAAGAGCAGCTGGTGTTCCCGGAAATCAACTATGACAAGGTCGACCAGATTCGCGGTATGGACATCATTTTCGTGACAACTGCGAAAACCGACGAAGAAGCCAAGGCGCTTCTCTCCGGTTTCCAGATGCCGTTCATCAAATAATCCACACGAGGACCCCATGGCAAAGACCAGCTCGATTGAAAAGAATAACCGCCGCGCCCGCATGATCAAGAAGGACGCTCCCAAGCGCGCCGCCTTGAAAGCGCTCATCAAGAACAAGGAACTCGCCTTCGAAGAACGCCTCGAAGCCACGATCAAATTGTCTGAGATGCCCCGTAACGGCTCCAAGACCCGTCACCGTAACCGTTGCGAACTCACTGGCCGTGCCCGTGGAACGTACCGTAAATTCAAACTTTCGCGCATTAAGCTGCGCGAGCTTGGTTCTTTCGGCCGCATTCCCGGCCTGACCAAAGCTAGCTGGTAGGAGTAACACTTATGTCAATGAATTATCGCCTCGCCGATATGCTCTCCCAGATCCGCAATGGCCAGCAGGCCCGCCTCGCTTCCGTCACCGTGCACGCCTCCAAGCTGCTCGGCAACGTACTCGAAGTGCTGAAAAAGGAAGGCTTCATCCGTG
>JANYCJ010000055.1 GCA_025360345.1 Alphaproteobacteria bacterium
CACCCGCGCCAGCACCTTTTCAATGCCCTTGGCCACGCATTCCAGCCCGGTGCTTTCCTTGAAATTCACAAAACCGCACTGGTGCGACTCCGCCGAAAGCAGCCATGGGTCCAGCCCGAACCCGCTGCAAAAATCTTCCACCAGCGCGCGGTAAGCGTCAAAATGCACACTCTTGCGCCGCCTGTGCCAGCCCATCTCTGCCGGTGGCAGCATCGGCTGCGCCACATGCTCCAGTATCGGCGGCACGCCGGCCGTCATGTCGTTATTCAGGATGATCAGGTCAGGAACAAACCCCGTCTCCAGCGCAAGCTTCCCCCCGTTTTTCACCATCGGGTGCTCCACCAGCTTGCGCCCGGAAGGTGAAACCAGCTCCACCGGCGCGCCCGGGGCCGCCGCAAGCCCGCCCAGCTGCACCTCCACGTCAATATTCTCGAAGATGGCAAGCAATGTCGCAAGATTCTCAAGATAGCCCAGATTGCGCGTATGGTTTTCCGGCACGATCAGCACTT
Organism: Alphaproteobacteria bacterium; assembly: GCA_025360345.1. GTDB lineage: Bacteria > Pseudomonadota > Alphaproteobacteria > Rickettsiales > SXRF01 > JANYBV01. Next base: position 510 of record JANYCJ010000055.1, read on the forward strand.
TTTGCGCCTTCGGATGAGTGTCTTCAAGATACCGCCGTATAAACCGCGAAGCCCGGCCCCTGCCGCGCGGCGAAAGATTGTTGAACCCCGCCGGGAACAGGTTGGTGTCCACCGGCGCAAGCTTCACCCCTGAATGCCGCAAATCCACCGAGCTGTAAAAAAAGGGCGCAGCCTCTTTGCGCTTCACTGAAAACCATGCCTCGATGTCGTCGCCGCGCTCGTCGCTAAGATGTTCGAGCGTCTTTAATATGTCTTCCATCGCTTATTCCATCGCCACATAATGAGGTTGTTCCTGCCAGTCGCCAATCCATGCCTGCACACAGGCAAGGCTGGCCACCACCGCCGTATCCGCCCTGAGCACCCGCGGCCCCAGCCCAAAGGCCTTCACCCCCGGATATGCACGCAGCATCTCGCGTTCTTCCCGCGCAAATCCGCCCTCCGGGCCGATCAGCACGCCGTATTTGCCCCCCACAGATAGGGAAGGCAGCAGCGTTTTCAAGTCCGCGCCGCCCCCTGTCTCATCCGCATAGAGCAAAGCCCGCCCCGCGGGCCATGCCGCAAGCAGGGCAGGAATATCTTTAAAAGCTTCGATTTCAGGCACATCCATGCGCTCGCACTGCTCCGCCGCCTCCACGGCATAGGCTGCCACTTTTTCATCGTTCAGCGCCTTTACCACCACATGCCGGGTAAATACCGGCAGCAGCTTTGAAACTCCCAGCTCCACCGCCTTTTCCACCACGAAATCCACCTTATTCTTGATCGGCGCGAACGCCAGCCACACATCCGGAGAGGATTTTTGCTCCCGTGCCCGCGCCACCAGCTCCAGCGACACCGCCTTTTTAGAAATATGGCTGATTTCCGCCACCCATTCACCATCCATGCCGTTAAACACCGACACCATCTCGCCCACCTGGGCCCGCATCACATGCGCCACGTAATGCGCCTGCCCCGCATCCAGCTCCAGCAGGCCGCGCGCCGCGTAGCCCTGCGGTACAAACAGCCGCAATCGGGGTTTCTTGTTGGGTTGCGCTTGATTCATCATGCGCCACACGCTAAATCTTTGACTGGGAAAAGTAAATACTTATGGCATTCACCTCGTCGCCTTATATCCGCCTCATGCGCCTGCACCAGCCCGTGGGCATATGGCTGTTGCTCTGGCCGTGCCTGTGGTCGGTCGCCCTTGCCACGCATGGCGCACCGATTGTGCTGCTGCTCCTGTTCTCCATTGGTGCAGTGCTCATGCGCAGCGCCGGTTGTATAGTCAACGACATCGCAGACCGCGATATAGACAGGCAGGTTGAGCGCACCCGCACCCGCCCGCTGGCCAGCGGTGAGCTTTCCCTGAAACAGGCTCTCGCCCTTCTTGCATTCCTGCTGGCGGCTTCCGCCTGCATCGCCCTCGCCCTCGGCTGGGCCACCATCCTCTGGGCTGCCCTGTCCCTTATCCCCGTAATGCTATACCCGTGGATGAAGCGCATTACCTGGTGGCCTCAGGCCTTCCTCGGCCTCACCTTCAACTGGGGCGCTCTCCTCGGCTGGGTTGCTGTAAACGGCACCGTTCAGCCCCCTGCCCTCGCCCTTTACATCGGCGGCTTTTTCTGGACTCTGGGGTATGACACCATATATGCCCACCAGGACAAGCGCGACGATGCCCTCATCGGTGTCAAATCCACCGCCCTGAAGCTGGGCAGCCACAGCAAAAGCGCCATCACCGCCTTTTACGTATGCGCCATCCTCTGCTGGGCCGCCGCCGGCTGGCTGGCACATACCGGAAACCTCTATTTTTCTGTTCTCATGCTGTGCCAGCTCCATCTCCTGCATCAGGCCTGCACCGTAGATCTGGACAGCCCCGCCTCCTGCCGCGCCACCTTCGTCTCAAATACATGGCTAGGTTTATTGTTATTTATTGGCACTTTAGCTGCCTTCAAATAGCTTCCTGCCCCGCGCCGTCAAAGAGGCGGTTTTCCCGTATAAAGAAAGCATAAAGCCCAGCATTGTAACGATAAAATAAATATCGCTTTTAAGGAAAATTTACCTTTGTGTGCCATTCTCAAATGGAGTGCCACCATGTGTGCGGGGAATAAAAGCCACAAGGCACCGAAAAAGGGTTTGAATGCAATCGACGGACGCACAATATCCTAGCCGCCTGATTACACCCGCCGTATCCCGTAAAGGGGCGGTGCTTTCGCCTGCGCCCGATTCGGCCATCATCGAAGAATCCGCCGAGGCCATGACCTACCCCGGTAGCGAGTTCTACCCACGCGAATTCGTGGAACTGCTGGAAAAAAATATCCAGAAAGTCATTACCGACCATTCCAGCGGCGCGTTGATGGTCGTCTCCATCAGCAACCTCGCCATGATCATCAATGCCTACGGCCACGACACCTCCGAAATCGTGATGCATGACCTGCTGCGCAAAGTCAGCGCCATCCTGAACCCGCAAGACACCGTATACCGCATCCAGCGCGACCAGCTCGGCATCATCGTCACCGGCAGCTACCCGGAAGACACCGCCACCCTCGCCGCACGCATCCACACCATCATCCAGAATTTTGGCCGCGACCATTTCGCCACCGTCTCCCTCTATATCATGGGCGCCATCGGCTCCGTCACCTTCCCCGCCGAAAGCGCCTCCGCGCATGACGCGCTGGACAAGGCCTATGTCGCAGTGAACTCCCTGCAAAGCGCCCCCCACCGCACCTACGATATGACCCGCCCCGAGGCAGACCAGTGCCGCCAGCAGATGGGCCTCGCCAATTACCTCTTCAAAGCCTACAAGGAACAGCGCCTGCGCCTTGCCTACCAGCCCATCATCAACAGCAAAACCGGCAAGGCCACCCACCATGAAGCGCTCCTGCGCCTGGTGAACCAGTCTGGCAAGATCAGCTCCGCCGGCCCCCTGATTCCCGTGGCCGAGAAAATGGGCCTTATTGACATCATCGATACCATGGTCATGGAAATGGTGGTCAACGAACTCCGCCTCTCCCCAGATATCCAGCTCGCCTTCAACGTGTCTAACATGACCACCGAAGACTCCGTCTGGCTCGACCACCTCGCCCGGCTCCTGCGCGAAACGCCTGAAGTCGCCCCCCGCCTCATCGTCGAGATCACCGAAACCGCCGTGCTGCGCGACCTCCGCCGCACCGCCTTCTTCGTCGCCTCCATCCAGTCCATGGGCTGCCAGGTGGCGCTAGACGACTTCGGCTCCGGCTATACCTCTTTCCGCCAGCTCAAAGCCCTCTCCGTGGACATCGTCAAAA
>JANYCJ010000057.1 GCA_025360345.1 Alphaproteobacteria bacterium
CCCGGTTGCTGCCGGCGGCTCTCACCGCTTCCAGCATCTGCCGGTAATTCGCCGAATCCGTATCGCTCGCAAGCTCGCCGTTCCACTGCACTTTCACAAGGTCCACCCCCAGCGCATGATGCTGGATACTGGGGAAACTCACCGTTGTCAGCCCGTCAAGGCACACCCGGTAGCCCAGCTTTTGCACTTCCGTAACCGCCAGGCTGAACGCAGGCATATCCGCAAACGCGTCAATCACCGGCACTTCGATGACAATGGCAATCTTCTTGGAAGCCGGAATCGCCGCATCCAGTTCCGAAAACTGCGTGGAAAGCAATGTTTCCACGTTAAAGTTGAAACTCACCGGCGCATCAAGATAGCGCCCCGGATTAATACGCACCAAATCAATCATCCGCATATCGAGAATTTGCGTGATATAGCGGAACAACCAGCGGTTGCTCAGGAAATCCACGTCAGAATGCAGCACCCGCCGCAAATGCGCGATATTCATGTAAAGCTCGTCGAAAAACCGCTTCACCTTCATATCGTTAAACACTGCGCAGATCGGCTGGCGCCGTATGGCAGATTGCAAATCCGCCATGCGCAGGTTGTTTTCCAGCATTGCAAGCCTGGAAACATTCATTTCCGGCGTATCGAAAGAAGGCAGTTTGTCCGCCCACACAGCCTCCTGCGGCGGCGCAGGCGCCTCGATCACCGGAAACTGCGTAAGCTCCGTCGCCGTAACCGAGAGCGATTGGTGGGCGATTTTCTGTTTGCGCGCCAGCATCGTCATATAACGCACGCACACCGCGTTAAACGCCTGCCAGTTGTGCTTCACATCATAAATAGTACAGAAATCCGGGTTCTCTATCCCTGACTCGTTATAAGAAAGCGGATCATCCATATACAGGTAGCGCAGCTGGAACAGCAGCTTTTCCTGTACCAGCGTCTCCAGCTTATTGCACAGCACCATGATGCTGTTGTCGTTCATCAGGAAAATGAAGCCTTCGTGGCTTTTCAGCAGGTCGTTAATCAGGTTGAGCGCAATCTTGATCTGGTATTCGCTTTTATACTCGTCCAGCAGCCGGTCGAGGTGGAAGTGAATGGCCAGCCAGCCTGTGGGCTGCACGCGCAAGTCGGCCAGCATCTGGGTCAGCCGGACCTCCGCAGATTTGTAAACTAATTGCATCGCCATAAACAACTCAATCTGGAATAAGGATTATTTGCTTATGATACGTTTTGCTACGTAAGCTTCAAGCGAAGATGTGTCGGTGTGCAGCTCGCCTTTGTCCAGTGGCCCCGTAAGCTGCACCGTCATGGTCGGAATCGTTTCCGATGACATGTCCGGGAACTGGAACATGGTAGTGGTATCCATCTCCCATTTCAGCATCCGCACTTCGCCTGTCAGGTTGCCCGCCACCGTGTCGGTTCGCAGTGACATACCCGGTGTGCGCAGCATACCGTTTTTAATATTGACGTTTCCATCCACCGAGAAAGTCGTGTTCGAAGTGCCAATCACCATGTTCACGCTGTTTGCCACGTCCGATGACGTGCGCGAAATATTCACCGCATCCGTAACCCCCGCCAGGTTAAAGCCCACCACGTTCACCCCGCGTCCCACCACCACCATCTTGCCTTCCGCCTGCTGGATCCATGAAAGGTAATTCACCCCCGAAGAAGCGATCGTGGCGCTTAATGACACGCCGCCGGTAATATTGTCCCGCCCTGTCAGGTCGTGCAGCAGCTCATGCAAATCCCCGTTCAGGAACGCCACGCTGATCGAGAACCCCGGCACCTTCCCGCCATACATCGAGCCAGCAAAACTGCACTGCCCGCCCCAATAGTTGAAGGTAAGCGTTTTGAAGGTAAGCAAATCATTGGCAAAATTGGCCTGCAGCCGGAAATTGCCCAGCGTCACGTCCTTATGCACCAGCTTGGATATATTCAGGTCCACCACGCCGGAAACACCGTTCATCCAGCCCATATCCAGCAGCTCCGTAAGCTTGCCGCCGCCGATAGCCGTGTCAATCTTCGTCTTAGGCTTGCGGTTCACCAAATCGTCCACCCCGCCCGCGGCACGTGGCGGCAGCGCTTCGTCACTGCTGGTGTTTTCCGCCAGCTGCACATAATGCTCAGCCTGCGGTTCAACCACCAGCTTCTTTCCATCGCTTTGCCCTTCTTCGGCAGCAGGCACTTTCGGCTGGGGTACGGCTGGCTCAGCAGGCACGCCCGGTTGCTCCGCGGCTCCCTGGTTCACAGCCGGAATCTGCTCCAGCGGTGCTTCCGAGGGATTTTCCCTTTGCCCCTTGGGCTCAATAGCCTTAAGCGCCCCTGCAGGGTCGTTTTCCTCTTTGGTCGAAGGCACCGCGATAGGCGCTTCCGGGTCCTGTGACACCGGCCCCGGCTCCTCTTCGGCCTTCTTTTTCTTCGCTTCTTCCTTGGCTTTGAGCGCTTCGGCTTCCTTCACTTTGCGCTCTTCTTCTTCCTGCTTCTTTTTCTTGTCCTCATCGGTCATGAAAGTGCTTTCAGCCGTAAAGTAATCGGTATTCATTTCCGAGGCGCTGAAAGACAGGTTGATAAGCGGCTTATCCCCATTCACATTCAGCCGGAACGTGCCGCGCATGATGTCCGTGGGATAAATGAAGTTCATATCGTAAATCCCGAAATCCCCGTTACGCGCATAAATTCGGAACGACGCGTTGGAGCCGGGATGCTCAAAGAACGTGAACTGGTCCACATTCACCCGGAAGTCGATGGTAGTGGTCAGCTTGCGCAGCCATGTAAAATTCATCGTCTTGTCGTATTTCAGGAAGAAGTCTTTGCCCTTGTCGATATTCTTGCTTTCCCGCTCGCGCCATGCGTCGCGGAAGTAATCGAAGTTGATGTTCTTGAGTTTCACATCGGCTTCCACGCGTGGCTGCGCATCGAAATAAAACACCATACCGCCGTTCAGGTGCAAATCCCCAAGCTTCACATCGGCTTCCGAAAGCCGCAGCTGCTCTGAAGAAAGGAAGATATTCGAATGCGAGAAGAAGCTGCCGAAACCCGTTTCCGGCAAATCCGCCGCCGAAGGGTCAAGCACGGTTAGCATGTTGCGCAAACTCTTGCCCTGCGTTTCCATGCTGCCCTCAAAGCGCAGGTCATGCGTGGCCGCAGGCGAAATCACCCCGAACAGCGACAGCGAGGATTCCCCCGGCAGCTCGATGGAAAACTGGTTCACCGTAATTGCCCCGTCCGCAAGCGTAGCGTTCAGCACCGTGTTTTTCCACGACTGGTTGTCTACATAAAGCTCGTCCGTCTTAAGCTTCAGCGACAACATGATATCCTGCGGCAGCGGGTTTTCGGTATTTTCCTCGTGATACACCTGCCGTATCAGGTCAGACTGCTGCGACACGAAAGCAAGCGTGATAAAGTCCGAGGCCTGCCCGTAATCCAGCGCCGAAAAGCGCAGGTCAGCCCGTATATCAGGCCGCCAGTCGTTCCATTTGAGCGTCACATCCCCAATCCCGGCGGAGTTAAAACCCTCAATCCGCAGGTTGTTGATATCCACGCTCAGCCCTTCCTGCGCCCAATCGCCGGAGAGTTTCAGCGGGTACATTACCTTGTCCTCGCTGTCTTTCTCCATGCGGTTTGTCACCGTGGAAAGCAGCCCGTGGTTGTCCTCGGCAAGCGCCTGCACCCATTTTGCGGCGTCCTCAAGCTCCATTTTCATGGAACCTTTCACCTCCGGCAAATCGCCAGAAATATTCATCGTGCCGTCAATGCTCAGCGTGCTCTTGTCGGTAGAGGTCATGTTAAACGTAAAGGGCGTGTCCCCCGGCGCGGCATTCGCCGCCGCCGCCGTGCTTGCCAGCGTGAAATACAGCTGGTGCCCATACGTGGTAAAGGAGCCGCGTATATTCTGGTTCTTCCCGCTGGAAGCCGACAGGTTCACATTGTCGATCTTCACATCCTTTTCCGTCTTGGCGTCATGATACAGTATGTGCCCGTTCGTCACTTCAAGCGCAACATTCTCCCCCGGAGATTCCGTCTGCACCGTCTTCAGCAAATCCGATGTCAGCCATCCCCAATGGATCAGGTGGTCTTCCGCCCGGATAAGTTCCAGCACAGGCTGATCCAGTGAAATAGAGGTCACCTTTGGTTTTTCCGAAAGCACGGAAAGCATGGATACCTGGATGCGAATCATCCCCACCGTCGCCGTGGGCTCAAGGCTGTTTTCATTGCGCGCATCACGCAGCTCCACCCCCGGCACATACAGCGTCGGTACCGGGAATAGCGAAATGCTCACATTACCCTTGATAACCACCTGCCGGTTGGTCTGCAGCTGGATGATCCGGGTGATATCGTCACGGAAATTGCGGGTATCAATAAGGCCCTGCACCACAAGCGCAAGCCCTATCAGGAAAAGCACCAACGCGCTTAGCCCTAATAGTACCCTGTTTTTTCTATTTTTTTTCGGTTTAAACGTTTTCGCCATATTGTAGGATTTTAGGCGTTAAGTGATAATATTTCACTAACTAGCGCCGTATCATGAAAATGCCCTGCTCACCGAAAATATTGGCGAAAGGCCCCTTGTTGTTAAAATAGGTAGGAACACCCTGATTTGTAACATATAATCGCTTCTCAATCGTCAGGTTGAGAGCATCACATAAGTTAACGAAATCCGTTATCGTACAGAAATGGATATTCGGGGTATCGTACCACTGGTAGCTCAATGTTTTAGTAACCGGCATCCTTCCGTTCAGGGCCAGGTACACCCGGTTTTTCCAATGGGCAAAATTCGGCACCGACACAATGGCGTGCCGCGCAATACGCACCAGCTGCTCCAAAACATCCTTCGGCGCTCGCAATGTTTGCAGCGTCTGGCTCAAGACCGCAAAATCATACGCCTGATCCGGATAATACTGCAAATCCGTGTCCGCGTCACCCTGAATCACTGAAAGCCCGCGCGAAATAGAGCGGTTCACCCCGCTTTGGCCCAGCTCGATGCCACGCCCCTTCACCTGCTTGTTATTTTGCAGCCACGAAATCAAATCCCCATCGCCGCAACCCACGTCCAGCAGCGAGGCTCCCGGTTGCACAAGGTTGGCGATCGCCTGTAAGTCCGCGCGCAAAATTTCGCTCATGCGCCCACCCCGTATAGTGTCGCCGAACCTTGAATAAAACCAGCCAGCAGCGCATCGAATTCCGGCACATCCAGCAGAAATGAGTCATGCCCCTGGTCGCACTGGATTTCGGTAAAGCTCACATTCGCCGCCACAGCGTTCAATGCCCGCACCAGGTTCCGGCTCTCCACCGAGGAATACAGCCAGTCGCTGGAAAACGACACCACGCAAAAGCGGATATGCGTCCCCGCAAAAATATCGGTAAGCTTCCGTGTGCCGCCCTCGGTCAGGTCGAAATAACTCGCGGCCCGCGTCAGGTACAAATAAGAATTGGCGTCAAACCGCTCAACAAAACTCACCCCCTGATGCCGCAGGTAGCTCTCAATCTTGAAATCCGCGTCAAACCCGAACGTATACGCCTCCCGGTCCTGCAAATTCCGCCCGAATTTTTCCTGTAGCATCGTCTGCGAAACATAGGTCACATGTGCCGCCATCCGCGCCACCGAAAGCCCCTTTGCCGGGTATTTCCGCTGCGCGAGATAATCCCCCTCACACCAGTCCGGATCTGCCATGATCGCCTGCCGCCCAATTTCGTGAAATGCGATATTTTGCGCCGATTGCCGCGTCGAAGTCGCAATCGGAACCACCGCGAACACTTTCTCCGGGAACCGCGCCGCCCATTCCAGCGCCTGCATTCCCCCCATCGAGCCGCCAATCACCGCGAATAATTTCTCAATCCCCAGATATTCCACCAACAACGCCTGCGCCCGCACCATATCGCCGATGGTGATGAATGGAAACGACAGCCCATAAGGCTTGCCCGTTTTGGGGTTAATCTCTTTCGGCCCGAAAGAACCCATGCAACTGCCGATCACGTTGGAGCAGATTACGAAATACTTGCCCGTATCGATCGGCTTTCCCGGCCCCACCATCCGCTCCCACCAGCCGCCCTTGCCCGTCACCGGGTGCGTGCCGCATAAATACTGGTCGCCCGAAAGCGCGTGGCAGATCAGGATAGCGTTATTGCGCTTGGCGTTCAGCGTGCCGTAAGTCTGGTACGCCAGCGGAAACTGGCTGATGCTCTCGCCACATTCCAGCACCAACGGTTCATCCCGGGCGAGAATGACGATCTCGCCAATCTCAACTTCACGATAATGTGCGCCAAAACTGGATGTTACCATAGATAACCATAGATATGGTATGGATTCCCCCCGGTCAAGGCGCGACAGCGCGCCAACCGGAAATAATCGCACCCTTGAATCCTTCCATCCTATGAATTAGGATATGTTTTCGCTTGCCGGGGAAACACCTGCCGTAGTATCCCTTCAGCCCACCCTGTCAGGCAGACACAGAGAATCATGACCAGCAACGACAATAACAACCGCCCCGAACCCGAGCTCACCGCCATCCGTCAGCAGATAGACGTGATCGACGACAAGCTCGCAGCCCTCCTGCGTGAGCGCATCGGCCTCGTCCAGCAGGTTGGCGAATACAAGCGCCGCACCGCCCCCGGCATTTGCCCTATCCGCCCCGCACGTGAGGCTGAAATGGTGCGCCGCATCATGTCTTTGTTCGAAGGCAGCGCCTTCCCCCCCGCCGCTGCTGCCGCCATGTGGCGCATCATTATCGGCGCCTCCACCGCCGTGGAAAACGCCCTCGTCATCTCCGTCTTCGCATCAGACCGCGAAGATGAGCTTTACTGGCTCACCCGCGAATATTTCGGCCCCTCCATCACCATCATCCGCCAGCCCCACATCAAGCGCGTCATCGGCGATGTTATGGACGGCAAAGCCTCCGTCGGCGTCGTGCCCATGCTCCGTAGCGACGACACCACCTTCTGGTGGACGAACCTGTTGCAGGACGGCAGCGACATCCCCAAGGTTTTTGCCCGCATCCCCTTCATCTATAGTGGCCAGCCCGGGCGCAACAATCCCTCCGGCCTCGCCTTTGGCCGCCTCGCCCCCGAAAGCTCCGGCCACGACAACACCCTCATCGCCATCGAGGCCGACGCAAACTTAAGCCACAGCAAGCTCCAGACCAACATGACCCATGCCGGTCTTGAAGCCTCATGGATCAACATCGCCACCCTTCACCCCAGCGTGCGCCATCATCTGGTCGAGCTGAAAGGCTTTGTCACCGCCGAAGACGAAAATTTCCGGAACCTGCTCACCTCCCTCGGCGCTTCCGTGCTGAAGGTCAGCTTCCTGGGCTCATACGCCGTGCCCCTCAACCTCCATGAAAGCAATAGCAATGAACTCCGCCCCAGCCTCGGCGCCACCGCTTCCGCAAAATAGCGAACCCCAGCCCAAGCACGGCATCATGGGCATCGCCCCTTATGTCGGCGGCAAGTCCAAGGCAAAAGAAGGCGTTCGCGTCGTAAAGCTCTCATCGAATGAAACCCCGCTCGGCCCCAGCCCCAAAGCGCGCGACGCTTACGAAGCCGCCGCAAAATACCTGCACCGCTACCCCGACGGCACCGCAACCCTGCTGCGTGAGGCCATCGCCAAAACCTACAGCCTCCCCTTAGAAAACCTCGTCTGCGGCAATGGCTCCGATGAACTCATCGGCCTGCTCGTGCACGCCTATGCCGGGCAAGGCGATGAAGTGCTCATCAGCGAGCACGGCTTCCTCATGTACCAGATTTACGCCCAGAGCTTCGGCGCAGTAACCGTAAAAGCCCCCGAAAAAGACCTCCGCACCGATGTGGACGCCATGCTCGCCCGCCTCACCCCAAAAACCAAAATCGTCTTTGTGGCCAACCCCAATAACCCCACCGGAACCTACATCACCAACGACGAAATGGCCCGCCTGCACGCAGGCCTGCCCAGCCACGTCATCCTAGCCATAGACGGCGCATATACCGAATACGCCGATAAGCCTGATTATGCCACCGGCCTCGAACTCGCCCAAACCAGCCGCAACGTGGTCTGCCTGCGCACTTTCTCAAAAATCTACGGCCTCTCCGCCCTCCGCCTCGGCTGGATGTATGCGCCCCACGCCATCGCCGATGCCATCAACCGCATCCGCAGCCCCTTCAACGTCTCCGCCGCCGCCATCGCCGCCGGAACCGCCGCCGTGGCCGATACCGCTTATGTGGATCACAGCCGCGCCTTCAATAACAAATGGGTCGCCTGGCTCACCCATGAGCTGAATAACATCGGCCTCACCGTCGTTCCCAGCATCGCCAATTTCGTGCTCGTGAAATTTCCCTGTGACAAGCATAACTCCAGCGCTGCAAACGCCTATATGACCGAACTCGGCCTCATCCCCCGCGAAGTGGGTAATTACGGCCTGCCCGAATATTTGCGCATCAGCATCGGCCTCGAGGAAGACAACCGTGCCGTGGTGCAGGCCCTCACCGATTTCATGAAGTCATAACCCGTGCTTCCTATCGTTTTCGACAACATCGCCATCATCGGCCTCGGCCTCATCGGCAGCTCCATCGCCCGCGCCGCCCATGAAAAGCGCGCCGCAGGCCACATCACCGTCTGCGACCCCAATGAAGTCTCCCTCGCCTTCGCCAAAAAACACGCCTTCGCCGATGAATTCACCACCGATGCCGAAAAAGCCGTCACTGGCTGCAACCTCGTCATCCTCAGCTGCCCCCCCGGCAGCCTCGCCGAAGTCATGGAAGAAATCGCCCCCGCCCTCAAGCCCGGCACCATCGTCATGGATGTCTGCTCCGTCAAGCGCCCTGCCATAGACGCAATCTCCCCCCACATTCCCAGCGGCGTGTATTTCCTCCCCGCCCATCCCATCGCCGGCAGCGAGCATTCCGGTGTGGGCGCAGGCCGCGCAGACCTGTTCGAGCGCAAGCGCATCGTCCTTTGCCCAGAACACCCCGAATCAGACCCCGCACTTGAGCAGGTCATCGCCTTCTGGCACGGCCTTGGCGCCCGCACCGAAGCCATGCCCGCCCACATGCATGACGTGGTCTACGCTTACGTCTCCCACCTTCCCCAGCTTCTCGCCTTCGCCGCCTACCATGTGCTCGAAGACTACGAAGCCGAGCGCGAAACCGACGAACTCCTACAAAAATTCCTCCGCCTGAGCGACTCTAATATAGAAATGTGGATCGATATATTCCTCCTCAACCGTGACAATATCCTGAATGCGCTGGACCGTTACCTTGACGTGGTCATCCACATCCGCAGCGAATTCGCCGATGGCCCCAAAGACGAAATCCCCACCGAAGCCGCTTCAGCCGCCGCGCACACGGCTCTTTTCCCGCGCATCGCCGCCTCCTGCCTCGTCACCACCTTAATGGAAGCCGAGCGTAAAGCAGGCTTCGCCTTCGCCCGCTACGCCGGAACCGGCTTCGCCGATTTTTCCTACCCCGCCAGTCAGCCCCCTGAAGACGATATCGAAAATATCTCAAAGCAATACGAAGCCGTAGGCACAATCCTCGACGAATACATCGACCGCCTCCGCCACTTCCGCAAAGCCATCGCCAGCGGCAGCAGCGACACCACCGCCATGGCCATCAACGAATAGCAGTCAGGCCTTCCGCCGCCAGTCTTTCTGGTCGGCCGCCGCCTCAAGCAAATCCAGCATTTCGCCGTGATTATAAATATGCGCGTGATACGGCTGCTCGTGGAAATGCGTGTCCGTATACGCAGGGTGGTCCTTCGCGGATTCCCCGTACAGTATCGCTGTGCACCCGGTATTCAGCGCACATTCCAGGTCAACGTCCGAATCGCCTACGAACCACACATTCGGGTTGGGCTCAATTCCCGTTTTATCAAACGCCAGCAGCACCGGGTCGCGGTGCGGCTTGTCTCTCGCCGCGTCATCCGCGCCGATGATGGCGTTAAAATATTCCGACCAGCCGATATTCGCCACTTCCTTGCGCAGCGTCGGCCCTTTCTTATTGCTCACCACCACGCAGTGAACCCCCGCGGCCTTGATCGCCTTCAGCACTTCCAGCGCCTCCGGCAGCGGGTTCAGCGCCGAAAGATGGCTCGACAGATAATGCTGCTGGTATTTCTTCCCCGCCTCTTCCCAGCGGTCTCCGAACAATTCGGGGAATGCATCGCGCATAGACCTGCGCACCCGCTCGCGCGTTTCATCCAGCGTCCAAGGCACATGCCCCATATCGTTAAACGTCTGCACCATCGCATGGTGAATCACCGGCCACGTATCCACCAGCGTGTTGTCCCAGTCAAAAATAATCGCGTGTGGCTTAGGCAAATGCATGGTTAAAACTGCTTTCCGGTCTGCATCAGGATATGTTGGGTATAAAGCGCATTCAGCTTCTGCGTGACCGGCCCCGGCCTGCTGCTGCCGATAATCATGTCGTCCACCTTCACCACCGGCAACACATTGGCCGAGGTCGAAGTCAAAAACGCCTCCGCTGCGTCCTCCACCTGTGCGAGTGTGAAAGCCTTCTCCGCCACGGGAATGCCATTGTCCTGTGCCAGCCGCAGCAGCACATCGCGCGTAATCCCGCCAAGGATTTTCTCATTCGCCGGGTGCGTCACCACCTCGCCCTTCTTATTCACGATATAGGCGTTGGAAGCCGAACCCTCGGTAACCACCTTGCCCTCCAGCAGCCACGCCTCCCGCGCAACCGCGTTGGCCGCCTCCTGCTTGGCAAGGATATTGGCCAGCAGGGAAATGGATTTAATATCCCTCCGCCCCCAGCGGATGTCCGGCTGTGTAATCACCCGCACCCCCGCTGCCACCTCATGCGCCTTCGGCAGCTTCGGCGCACACACCGTCATCACCAGCGCAGGCCGCACCCTTTTGGGAAAACCATGGTCCCGCCGCGCCACCCCTCGCGTAATCTGGATATACAGCCCACCATCCTGCTTGAAATTACGCTCGATCAGCTCCTCCACCACGATTTCCAGCGCAGCCCGCGACATCGGCATATGCATCTGCAATTCGTAGAGGGAGCGTTCCAGCCTGTCGAAATGCAGATCCCCGTCCAGCAGCATCCCATTGTAAAAGGCCACATACTCGTAAATCCCATCCGCGAACTGGTAGCCGCGGTCTTCCACATGCACCATCGCCTCATGATGGTTCACATACCGCCCGTTCACATAGGAAATGCGCGACATCAGCCTTCCGCCTCATGTAAAAAGCCACGCGGCGAAAAACCGAAATCATCGCGTGCGCTATCGTGGAAAAAAACCAAATCGTCATTCATACGGTAAGCAATCTCAGCATTGATTTCTTTTTTGTGTAACAGCTTGCCCGCCACGTCAAGGGCAAAGGGTAGCATCGTCGTTTCCACCACGTTCTTCTTCCGCCCCAGCGATACGAAAATCCGCTCCACCATCTCCCGAAACGTCATGACATCCGCCCCGCTCAAATTATAAGCCTTGTCATAAGTACCCGCATGGTCCAGCACTTGCAGCCCCGCTTTCGCTAGGTCGTCAACATGCACCGGGTGGCGCTTGCCCATCGCTGGCGGATATACCGGAAACACTCCAAACCGCCGGATCACCCGCATAATGCGCGTAATCCCGTTATCCATTTCCATCCCGTAAACCAGCGTAGGCCGCAATATCGTCCAGTGCATCAGCGCCTGTTTAGCACCCTTTTCCACCTCCGCCTCCGCCACCCGTAACCTGTCAACCAGCTCCTTCTCATGCCAGTTTTTAGAGGCCGCCTGCGAAAACAGCGCCGTTGAGCCATACGCAACCACCCGTGTCACCCCCATCCCCGCCAGCCGCGCCATATGCCGTTGCAGGTGCATCAGCGGCGCGCAGTGCACCACCGCATCCAACTCAATCTCCGGCAGCACAAACCCCGCATCCGCTAAATCACCCTTCACCCACCACACCCGCTCGTGCAAAAACGGCAGCGGCTCCTGCCGCGTGACCGCCACCACCGAAGCCCCCTCCGCCACCAGCCGCCGCAGCAAACACACGCCAATCTGCCCCGTAGCCCCCGTGAGCAGCACCTGCCGCCCCTCAAGCGTTTTGGTTTCCGGCAAATCCACCAGCCCCATCGCCAGGAACTGTAACAGCCTTGCCCGTAAATTCACCTTCGCCCCGCAGCCGCGCAATCCCCCCAGCTTATGCCTCAGCACAAACCAGCCATGGTTCAGCACCAGCAGGCCGTTCAGCCCCCACCGGGAAAACACCGGCATATGCTTGCGGTCATGCTTTTTAAAATACAGCATCAGCCCCTTCGCGCATTGCCAGGCAATCTTGGGGGAATTCGCCTTTCCCTTGGTCGAGGCATGTATATGCACCACCTGCACCTGTGGCAGCTTGATTACCTTCTTGCCCATGTTGCGCGCCCGCCGGCACAGCTCGATGTCTTCCGCACATAGAAAAAACGCTTCGTCAAACCCGCCCAGCATCCGGAAATGGGTTTTGCCGATGCACAAATACGTATCTGGCACCGCCGGAACCTCAAATCCGCTTCCCGGAATAAAGCTGGTCGGCGCATACCCTCTCCCGAAGCGCATCGTATGCCAGAACGCGGCCTTCGGGCTTGCCACCCGCGGATGCACGCTCATCTGCTCGCTGCCATCCGCATTAAGCAGCCATGCGCCCGCAACCATAGCCCCCGGCATGTCCGTAAGCGCATCCATGGTAAGCCTCAGTGCACCCGGCCCCAGCAAGCAGTCTGGGTGCAGGAACAGCAGGAAATCCCCCCTTGCCTGCGCCGCCGCAAGGTTGCAGCCTTTCGCCATGCCCACATTGCCCTGCCCGGTAATGATCTGCAAACGCGCATCCCCCAGCGCCATTTGCTGCAATCGCGCTATAACCTGCGGCAAATTGCCGTTGTCCACCACCAGCACCTCGTGCAGCCCTTCCTGTGCCAGCACGCGCTTTAGCGTTGCAAAAAGGATCGGCCCGGACTGGTAACTTACAATGACAACGCTACACGATGCCATTCATTCATCCCCCCAATGGGGCGGATAAGCGCAATAATGCCGCCAGTCTGGCAACATTTTGTCGCGCGGAGATACAATAGGGCTTTGTATGGGCCAGGGAATATCCAGCACCTCGTCATCGAAGCGAATACCGCCCTCCCCCTCTGGCCCGTAATATTCCGTAGTGAAATAGACAAGGTCCGCCGGAGTATCGCCCATCACGCAGAACCCGTGCGCAAAGCCGGTCGGCACAAACAGCATCACACCGTTTTCCCCGGAAAGCTCCTCCGCGTAGTAATGGCCGAAAGTCTGCGACCATGGCCGCACATCCACCGCCACATCCCAAACCTTGCCCCCCGTCACCCCCACCAGCTTCCCTTGCGGCGGTGTATGCTGGAAATGCAGCCCCCTGAGCACTCCCGGCAAAGAGTGAGAATGGTTGATTTGCGCAAATCGCGTCGGCAATCCTTCAACGCTAAAAATATGATGCTGGAATCGCTCAACAAAAAATCCCCGCTCGTCTTTATGCACTTCCAGCTGGACGCGTTTCAGCCCCGCCAGCGGGGTATCCGTAATTTCTATTGGCATTACAATGATCTAACTGATAAAAAAGGCAAGACGGCAGCACGCTTTGACTTTACTCTTCCCTGCCCGCCATTTCAAGTATAACCCCGCAGGGAAAAACCTGTAAAATAGCGCCAAAAAGCGCTTGACTGGCCAGCCTCCCCCCAGTACAAGAACGCCTCATCTAAAAAGTTTATAAATTCCGGGGTTACGTTATGAAAGTGTTGAGCTCTTTGAAATCCGCCAAGAAACGCGATAAAGATTGCCGCGTTGTACGCCGCAAAGGCCGCGTATACGTAATCAACAAAAAGAACCCCCGCTTCAAAGCGCGCCAGGGCTAATAAGCTCCGGCTGACAGAAAACAAAAGCCGCTTCGTAATGAAGCGGCTTTTCCTGTTTTAAATCACACCCCCACGATGTAAACCGCTCAGCTCACCGGCTCCACGTAATCAGCCATCACCTTCTTATTCCCAGCCTTCTCAAACTCGATTTCCAGATGGCTGCCATTCACCGAAGCAATCCGCCCATAGCCGAACTTCTGGTGGAACACCCGGTCTCCGCGGCCGAAGGCGCCGTTGGAGGCCGAGGCGTCGGAGACGGCGACCAGCCGGCCCTCGCCTTCGATCACCTGCTGGCGGCCCGGGTGGCTACCCTTGTAGTTGCGCTCCTGGGCGCGCTTCCA
>JANYCJ010000087.1 GCA_025360345.1 Alphaproteobacteria bacterium
AATATATTGAAGTGTTCTATAATCGCGTCCGTATCCATTCCGCTAACGGCTATTTGTCGCCAGTCGAATTTGAAACGACAATACTACATCAACCAAAAGCTGCTTAACAGAGACTGTCTACAAAACTGTTGCCACATCAGAGTTCCTATTGCATAGGGGTGGTAAGTGCTGGGCGAAAGCTAAGAAAAGACATATAATTTTTCTACACGGAATATGAACCGCCTTCACATCGCATCCCTCAGCTCACTGTCTCTCTTTGGTACAAGCTATCGCCGCGTGAGCGCGTTTGCGTGGCTTGCCTATGTCGCCATGATTAGCTTCGGCCTCGCCAATCATGTCTACTGGGCAGACGAGTCCGATCCGTGGAACATGGTTAGCACCGCCAGCTGGAGTGAGTTCTGGGCATATTTCGCGGTAAGCGGCCACCCGCCCTTATGGTACCTGTTGCTATGGCCGGTCGCGCGCTCCGGCCTTCCCCTCTTCACCTACAGCCTGCTGCACGGCGCCATCGCGGCGGCCTTTGCATGGCAGGTGCTGTTCCGCTCTCCTTTTGCCACATGGTTCAGTATCCTGCTCCTCTTCTCCCATTGCCTCGGATACCAATACGCCGTCATCACCCGCGGCTATGCCCTCATGACCCTCTTAGCCTTCCTCACCGCGCGCTTTTACCCCACCCGTCATCAGCACCCCTGCCGCTACGCCCTACTGCTCGCACTGCTTTTCAACACGGAAAGCTTCATCATCGTGCCCACGGCGCTGCTGGCCCTGTTTTTCACGCTGGAGCTGCACCCCTTCCTTAAAATAAACCGCAAAAATCTTTTCCCCGTCGCCATTGCGGCTAGCGGAGCTGCCTTAGCGCTGGCCCTGCTCTGGCCCTCGCCTGAAAGCCTGCCCCTTTACGCGCAAAATTATTTCGACCCCTCCCGGATCTACCCCGACATTATCGCGGGCCTCTGGTCAAAAACCTTCTGGCATAAATTAACCCCCTACCCGCCCTTCATGAACTACCTCCCCGGTCAGGAAAAAGCGGTGTTCGGCTGGGCTCTCGCCATGCTGCTGGCATTGGCATGGCAGGTGCGCCGCACCCGCTGGCTAGGCTTCTATGCCGGCTGGCTGGCATGGTGCCTCACCATCTATACCTATCTCTACCACGGCTATTACTGGCATTTCGAGCTGTTGCTGGTCTTCAGTGTCTGGACGTTATGGCTATACCGCGCAGCCAACGCTCCCCCCCGCAGTAGCGCCCTTCTGGCCATCTTCCTCATCCCCATGCTCGCCACCGGCATATACTCCTCTTTCCGTGAGTATAACGACGACCTGATCCACCCCCTCTCCGGCGGAAAAGACATGGCAGAATTTCTCCGCGGTGCCGGATATGCGAATGCCACCATCACCACCGTGTCCTGCTACGCCGCCCCCGCCCTCGCAATCTACCTTCCCGAAGCACATTTCTGGTATGCAAACCAGGACTATGTCTCCCACTTCACCCACTGGGGCAGCCCCACGGTCAACTGCGTGAAAGCAGATAACACCTACACCCCCAACATCACGAAAAGAAATCACGATGAGGATATCCTCCTCCTCTCGAAGGAAGCCCTCACCTTCCCCGATACCGTGACCTACACCCTCCTGCACCATTCCGATGGCCGTCTCGACCACTTTTATATGTACTTCCTCCCCCGCATCCCCGCAGCAGCGCTAAAGCCCCAGCAACCTCAAGGGCTTGAGTTAAACACGCCGCCCTCAAAATAATCTTGAGCAAATTCGCTCAAAACTGGTATCTTAACCGCGATTTTGCTAACGCCCGAGGCTTTCCCATGTCCACTGCCACCCTTGCCGCCCCCCACACGCCCAGCGCGGTGTCCTTTGAAGCACTCTGCAGCAAGGATTTCTGGCAGGCGCAATTCCCCAAACTTGCCATGGAAGTAAAGCCCAAAAACGCGTTCACCAAACCCCATCAGGACATCCACCGCCTCGGTGCGCGCATGATGAAAGAAGGCTATTTCGGCGAGTCCGATAACACCATCGCCCGCCATGCCCCCGTCATCGCCCATGCCATCGAGCGTTGTGTCGCCATGGGCCTTCCCCCCGTGTTCGTGTTCCTGTTCGACGAGCCATGGGAATGCTATCACCGCCTCAAACCCGTCCTCACCGCCATGCTCGGCGAAGACTACAAGCTCCTCCCCGATTTCTGGGCGTGGCACGTAGACCCGCAAAAAGCCCAGAGCGGCTGGAACCCCCACCGCGATAAAGGCTACTGGTCGCTCGACAAAAACGGCGCGCCGCTTTCCCTCACCGTCTGGATACCCCTGTCCGATGCCAACCCCATGAACAGCTGCATCTACATGGTGCCCGCCCACATGGACCCCACCTACGGCACCCCGCGTGACAAAGAACACAGCGCCCCCATGCACGCTATCCGCGCCCTGCCCGCCAAACCCGGCGACTATCTCTGCTGGAACCAGGCCGTGCTCCACTGGGGAAGCCCTAGCAGCGAGTTCGCCACCGCGCCCCGCATGTCCATGGCGCTGGAATTCCAGCGCGGCGGCATCGGCGAATTCAACTCTCCCCTGCTGCCCAGCGAGCCCTATCCCGATTTCGCCTTCCGCCTCCAGCTCATCGCCAAGCAGATCCTTCAATACCAGCACATGTACGGCTTCTCGCAGGAACTGCGCGAACTCGCCGCGTACATCTTAAACAACGCTGGAAACATCCGGTAAAAGGTTACAAATGAAATTCCTCGACGAAGCCAAAATCTACATCCGCAGCGGCGACGGCGGCAAAGGCTGCATGTCCTTCCGCCGCGAAAAATTCATTCCCCTCGGCGGGCCCGATGGCGGCAACGGCGGCCGCGGCGGAAGCGTGATTATCGAATGCGTGAGCGGCCTCAATACCCTCATCGACTTCCGCTACCAGCAGCATTTCAAAGCCAAAAAAGGCGAACACGGCATGGGCAGCAATTGCACCGGCCAGAGCGCCGAGGATCTCGTCATCCAGCTTCCTGTGGGCACGCAGGTTTTCGCCGAGGACAAGGAAACCCTCATCGCCGACCTCACCCGCCCCGGCCAGCGCATCGTAATCGCCGAAGGCGGCAAGGGCGGCCTCGGCAATGCCTGCTTCAAAACCTCCACCCACCAGTCCCCCCGCATCACCACCCCCGGTGGCGAAGGCGAGGAAGCATGGCTCTGGCTGCGCCTGAAACTCATGTCCGATGCCGGCCTCCTCGGCCTGCCCAACGCGGGCAAATCCACCTTCCTTGCCGCGTCCTCCCGCGCCAAGCCCAAAATCGCCGATTATCCCTTCACCACCCTCGCCCCCCAGCTTGGCGTGGTCTATGTCGATAATCAGGAATTCGTCCTCGCCGACATCCCCGGCCTCATCGAAGGCGCCTCCGAAGGCGTCGGCCTCGGCCTCAAATTCTTAGGCCATGTCGAACGCGCCGGTATCCTCCTCCATCTGGTGGACGGCACCCAGGAAGACG
Organism: Alphaproteobacteria bacterium; assembly: GCA_025360345.1. Lineage (GTDB taxonomy): Bacteria > Pseudomonadota > Alphaproteobacteria > Rickettsiales > SXRF01 > JANYBV01. The sequence goes on from JANYCJ010000087.1 coordinate 3,482, forward strand.
TCGCGGGCGCTTACAAAACCATCCGTAAAGAACTCAAGAAATACAGCGCAGAACTGGCCGCCAAGCCGGAACTCGTCGCCCTCAACAAATGCGACGCCCTGACCGAAGAGGAAATCAAGGAAAAGTCCGCCGCCCTCAAAAAAGCTTGCAAAACCAAGGTCTGGCACATGTCCGGCGTCTCCGGCGAAGGCGTGCCCGAAATCCTGCGCGAAATGATGAAAACCATCAGCGTAGAACGTGCCAAGGCGGTAGAGCAGCAATTCCCCACGCAGTCGCGGTTTACTGACGCCCCTTAGCCCAGCCAACTGCGCCCTAACATCCACATGGAAAACTTATGTCATTTTTCTAAAACATAACTTCAGAAATAATTACAGGATGCGAGTGCCCCATGCGTAAAATAGTTCCCGTACTATTAGCTATCACCTTAAGCCTGACCCTGTCCGGCTGCTTCATTTTCGCCGTGGGTGCAGCAGGCGCAGGCGGCGGCTATATTTACAAAGAGCAGCAGGAAAAAGGCAAAGTACCTTAACCCAGCCTCGCCCCGTTTGGCACTTCTTTGTCCGGTACCG
>JANYCJ010000093.1 GCA_025360345.1 Alphaproteobacteria bacterium
CCGCGCTGGCCTATGGCACCCAGACCATAACCCCCGTGGACAAAATCGTCGGCCCCGGCAACGCCTATGTTGCCGAAGCCAAGCGGCAGGTTTTTGGTCGTGTTGGCATCGACATGATCGCAGGCCCCTCTGAAATCCTCGTCCTCGCCGACAATAAAAACGACCCGATGTGGATCGCCGCCGACCTGCTTTCCCAGTCCGAGCACGACACCCTCGCCCAGTCCGTGCTCATCACCACCGACAAGGAATATGCCGGTAAGGTTGAAGCCGCCGTCGCCAAAATTCTTGAAACCCTTCCGCGCCGCGACATCGCCGAAGCGGCATGGCAGCGCTACGGCGCAACCATCCTCGTGCGTGACATGGAAGAAGCCTGCGCCGCTATCAACACCATCGCCCCCGAACATCTTGAACTGGCCGTGGAAAACCCCGACGCGCTCCTGCCGCTCATCGCCCATGCCGGCGCGATCTTTCTGGGCCGCCACACCCCCGAAGCCATCGGCGACTACATCGCAGGCCCCAGCCATGTGCTTCCCACCTCCCGCACCGCCCGTTTCTCCTCCGGCCTTTCGGTGTTTGATTTCCTGAAGCGCAGCTCCCTCATCGGCTGCTCGCCTGAAGCGCTTTCCGCCTTAAGCGGCTACACCGAAGTGCTGGCAGATACCGAGGGCCTCCACGCCCACGGCCTGTCCGTCACCTTGCGCAGGCCCTCATGAACGAGCGCATCTGCAAAATCACGCTCGACGAAAGCAGCATTAAAAAGAAACGCTCCGTCGAAGCCGAAAATGAGCGCAATGTCGCCATCGCCGACCTGCTCGATGAAAACGTCTTCGAGCCCACCTGTATGCATAACGGCCCCTACGAGGTGCATTTAAGCGTCGCCGACGGCAAGCTCATCATGGATGTCCACTCCGAAGACGGCAAAGACCAGTCCAAGGTGCAGCTCGCCATCTCCCCCTTGCGCGGCATCATCCGTGACTATTTTATGATCTGCGAAAGCTACTACGCCGCCCTCAAGGACAATACCCCCAGCAAGCTCGAAGCCATCGACATGGGCCGGCGGGGTGTGCATAACGAAGGCTCCGAAGCCGTACAGAACCTGCTTAAAGAGCGGATTCATATAGATTTTCCCACCGCTAGGCGCATCTTTACTCTTGTTTGCGTTTTACATATTAAGTGATATAACCTCCTATCCCTTAAAATCCTTTCAGGAATGAACCCAAAACCTATGTCCAAAGAAGAACTCCTCGAATTTCCCGGCATCGTTACCGAACTCCTCCCCAACGCCACCTTCCGCGTGAAACTGGAAAACGACCATATCGTGATCGCCCATACCTCTGGCCGTATGCGCAAAAACCGCATCCGTGTTTTGGTCGGCGATAAGGTTATCATCGAAATGACGCCCTATGACTTGACCAAGGGCCGCATCAAATTCCGCGAAAAATAAGAGCAGGGCAGGGGAGCCGCACCTATGAGCCATGCTCCTTTCATCCTTGCCTCCGCCTCCCCCCGCCGCCTCCAGCTTTTAAAACAGGCGGGCCTCGTCCCTTATAAGGTGGCTGCCGCCGATATCGACGAATCTCCCCTCAAAAACGAAATTCCCATCGATTACGCCGCGCGCATCGCCAGCGCTAAGGCCGAAAAAATCGAGCGTGAAAACCCCGGCGCCATCATCCTCGCCGCCGATACCGTCGTGGCGCTTGGCCGCCGCATCCTGCCCAAGGCCGAAGACGAAAAAACCGCGAAAACCTGCCTCGAACTTCTCAATGGCCGCCGCCATCGCGTGCACACCGCCATCACCCTCATCGCAAACGGCAAGCCGCGTCACGCCCTCGTCACCACCCACGTAAAAGTAAATCGCCTCACCGCCAAAGAAATCGCTGCCTATGTCGCAACGAATGAATGGCACGGTAAAGCGGGTGGCTACGGCATTCAGGGCATCGCCGAAACCTTTATCCCGTGGATTGGCGGTTCCTATTCCAATGTCGTAGGCCTGCCCATTGCCGAAACCTGCAAACTCCTCGCCCATGCGGGTGTACACCCATGACCGCGCAGGTTAAAACCGTCGCCTTCGAAGGCGTGGACGTCACCGAGATCGAAGTGCAGGTGCAGCTCGTCGCGGGCCTGCCCAGTGTCACCATCGTGTGCCTGCCGGATAAGGCGGTAGGCGAATCCAAGGAGCGCGTTCGCGCCGCCATCCATGCCCTCGGCCTGTCGCTTCCCACCAAGCGCATCATCATCAACCTCGCCCCCGCAGACATCCTGAAAGAAGGCAGCCACTACGACCTCCCCATCGCCATCGGTATCCTGATCGGCATGGGCGTGTTGCCGCAGGAGCAGCTCGGCGAAATGATCGCCCTCGGCGAACTCTCCCTCGATGGCCGCATCCTCCCCGTGGGCGGTGTGCTGCCCACCGCCATGCACGCCCATGCCAAAGGCTACGGCCTCATCTGCCCCGAAGCCTGCGGCTCGGAAGCCGCGTGGAGCGGTTTGGAAGGCATTCTCGCGCCCGGCTCACTGCTCGCCCTCATCAACCATATGAAGGCAACCCAAATGCTTTCTGCGCCCGCGTGCGAAGTGCAAACCCACACCGCCTCCGGCACCGACATGCGTGAAATCCGTGGCCAGCACGTCGCCCGCCGCGCCCTCGAAGTTGCCGCCGCCGGTGGTCACAACCTGCTCATGATGGGCCCCCCCGGCGCAGGAAAATCCATGCTCGCCAGCTGCATCCCCGGAATCCTCCCCCCCCTTGATGCCAGCGAAATCCTTGAATCCAGCATGGTCTCCTCCGTCGCGGGCAAACTTGAAGGCGGCCGCTTAAGCAGCCGCCGCCCGTTCCGCGACCCGCACCACTCCAGCTCCATGGCCGCCATGGTCGGCGGCGGCAAGCGCGCCCTCCCCGGTGAAATCTCGCTTGCCCATCATGGCGTGCTCTTCCTCGACGAACTCCCCGAATTCCCCCGCACCGTGCTCGAATCCCTCCGCCAGCCGCTGGAAACCGGCAAAATCAGCATCGCCCGTGCGCAGGCCCATGTCACCTATCCCGCCCGCTTCCAGCTCGTCGCTGCCATGAACCCCTGCCGCTGCGGCTATTTAAGCGACGCCGAACGCGCTTGTTCCAAAGCCCCTAAATGCGCGGGTGAATATCAGTCCAAAATCTCCGGCCCGCTCTTCGACCGCTTCGACATGACCCTTGATGTCCCCGAAGTTCCTACCCTCGACATGCTCACCCAGAAATCCGGCGAAGGCAGCGCCGCCGTGGGCGGCCGTGTCGCCGCCGCCCGCGCCATGCAGAAAGACCGCTACCAGAAGCTGAATCTCCCCTTGCGCATCAATGCCGAGCTTACGGGTGAAAAACTCCACGCCCTCGTCACGCCCGATGACAAAGGCAAAAAATTGCTCGAACAGGCCACCGAAAAACTCAAACTCTCCATGCGCGGCTACACGCGTGTGCTGCGCGTATCGCGCACCATCGCAGACCTCGACCAAAGCGAACAGGTTTCCTCCCATCACATCGCCGAAGCACTATCTTACCGCCAGATGCAGATGGGCCGCAGCCTAGAAGACGCCTAAAGCGCGTGGCTATACCCACCCCGTTCCGGGGTCACGTCAATGCCATGCTCATCCTGCACCGAAACGCCTTCACCGGCCACAATTTCACCAACCATCGTCAGCTTCAGGTGCAACTCTTCGCCAATCGCCTTGACCTGCTCTTGCGCCGTTGCAGGCACTGTGAACAGTAACTCGTAATCATCCCCGCCTGCCAGCACCGCCTGCCACCAGTCATCCTGTTTGTCGATAACATGGGCGGCCGCATCCGACAGCGGCAACCACTTACGGTGCAGCGCCGCGCCCACGCCCGATGCCGCGCAGATATGCCCCAAATCCTGCACCAGCCCGTCTGAAATATCCATCGCCGCGCTGGCCACGCCCACCAGCTTCTGCCCCAGCCCAACGCGCGGATGCGGCAGGAAATAACGCTCCTTCAGCCACAGCGAATCTACGGGCGACACCTCCACCCCCAGCCGCTCTTGAAGCAGCGCCAGCCCCAGCGCGCTATCGCCCAGCGTGCCGGACACATAAATAGTATTGCCGGCCTTCGCGCCGCTGCGCCGCAGGCTCGTGCCCATTTTCACCGTGCCCATCGCCGTAACCGAGGCGCTGAACAACCCCTTAGTTGCAATCGTGTCCCCACCGGCCAATTGTATGCCGAACAGCGCCTGGTCTTCCGCCAGCCCCTGCCCAAACCGTGCAATCCACGCATCGCTTGTGTTTTCCGGCAGCATGATTGAAAGGAAATAACATTCCGGCTTCGCGCCCATTGCCGCCAAATCCGAGAGATTGCTCCGTAACAGTTTCTTTGCAATCCACTCCGGCGCTTCCGTGCCTAGAAAATGAATACCTTCGCTGATCGCATCCGTGGTCACCACCAGTTCCTGACCCTGCGCCAGGCGCAACAGTGCCGCATCGTCGCGCAGGCCTAAGCTTCCTGCATAATTAAGGGCAAGGGGCGTAAATACCGTGTGGATGGCGTCGAATTCACGCATCGCGTCAGCTCGCGTATTGGCGCACCAGCTTGGAAAGGGCTGCGTGCACGAAATTCACTTCCGCATCGGCGAAGAAATGCCGCGTCAGCCGCGTATATTCGTCGATCACGATTTTGTGCTTCACTTCCTTATCGAAGAACAGCTCAAAAATTCCGCATTGTAAAATCGCCAGCAGCAGGGGGCTCATCCGGTCGCGCTTCCATTCCGCGCTGAGCGTGGCATCTAGGCGTACGTCAATATCCGCGCCCCGCTTTTCAATGCCGTCCAGTATGGTTTCCATCAGCTTGTAATTGGGCTCATGCGCCGTGCCCACGCGCAGCTTCTGCTCATCCTTGTTGCCCGCCAGCTGTTTGCGCAGGAGGTTCACCTGCTGCGCCGGGCTGCGCTGCTCGCCGTTGATCGCCAGCGTGTAAAGCGACTGCACCGCCGCCATACGCGCGGCCGCTTTTTTTTGCAGCGATGAATTCGGCTTGGCCTTTGCGGCGGGGGAGGGGGGTTCTTCGTTCATATCACTCATGTTGTTGCATCGAACTGGCGTTTAATCTCAATCATCCGCAAAGCCGCTTCCGCCGCGTCCTTGCCCTTGTCGCCCTCGCTAAGCCGCGCGCGCGCCCAAGCCTGCTCCTCATCTTCCACGGTAAGTATCCCGTAGCCGATGGCCGCGCCGTCCCTCACCGCGAGGTTCATCAGCGCCCGTGCGCTTTCCCCGCATACATAGTCATAATGCGTGGTCTCCCCGCGGATCACGCAGCCCAGTGCCACGAAGCCATCATATTTTTTATTGTTCATGGCAAAATGGATCGCCGCCGGAATCTCGAATGCGCCCGGCACTTCCAGCAGTTCAAAACTCGCCCCCGCTGCGCTCAGCGCCTGAATGGCGCCCTTCACCAGCTCCTCGGACAAATCCGCGTAAAAATTTCCCGAAACAATCAATACATGTGTCATGCGTCGCCCGCCTCAATCGGTTCATAGCCGGCAATGGAAAGCCCATAGCCTTCAAGCCCCACCACCACGCGTTTGGAATTGGAGAGTAGTAGCATGTTGCGAACGCCAAGGTCGAGCAGGATCTGCGCCCCGATGCCGTAATCGCGCAGATCCATGGGCGAAACCGGGTCTTCGCCGCGTTTCATGCGCACATGGTCGGAAACGCTGGTGCGGATCGGCTCGCGGATTACCACCACCACCCCCCGCCCATGGCTGGAAACCTGCTCCATCGCCATATGCAGCACATTATGCCCCGCCTCTTTTTCGCCCAGCACATCGGCCATCAGGTTCAGCGAATGCATCCGCACCGGCACCGGCGCATCGCCGCCGATATCACCCTTCACCAGCGCGATATGCTCGGCATATTCCGTGGTGCTGGAATAAATAATCATGCGGAAATCCCCGCCATACCGGCTGTCGAAATCGCTTTCGATCACCCGCCGCACCAGCTTTTCCGAACGCCTGCGGTACGAAATCAAATCCGCGATCGTGCCGATTTTCAGGTCGTGTTCCTTGGCAAACGCCACCAGCTCCGGCATCCGCGCCATCGTGCCGTCGTCATTCATAATCTCGCAGATCACGCCGGAGGGGTTCAGCCCCGCCAGCCGCGAAATATCCACCGCTGCTTCCGTATGGCCCGCACGCACCAGCACGCCGCCATCCTTGGCAATCAGCGGGAACACATGCCCCGGCGTCGCAACATCCCGCGGCCCCTTGGACGGGTCAATCGCCACCTGCACGGTGCGTGCCCGGTCTGCCGCTGAAATCCCGGTCGTCACCCCTTCGCGCGCTTCGATAGATACCGTAAAGGCTGTTTCATGCCGCGAATTATTCTGCCGCGACATCAGGTTCAACTCCAGCTGCGCCACGCGTTCACGCGTCATGGACAGGCAAATCAGTCCCCGCCCGTATTTCGCCATGAAATTAATCGCCTCCGGCGTTGCAAACTGCGCAGGGATAATTAGGTCGCCCTCATTTTCGCGGTCTTCGTCATCCACCAGGATAAACATCTTCCCGCTGCGTGCGTCTTCAATGATCGCCTCGATGGGCGAGAGGTATTGGCTATGCGGCATGGCTATCGGTTCTTTGGTGTGCGTGGTTGAAGTTCTTCATGGGTTTCCATTAATAGAAGAAAATGCGCCTTGGCCGCCTTCAGGCCTTCGGCCGCTAGTTGCGTTTTCAGCGTATCTTTATGATCTAGATTTTCACGGGCCTTATCCAGCTCTCCGGGAATGCGGTAACGTACGGCCATATCTACCCATGGCCAGACGATAGCCCGCGCCCCGTCGATTAATCCCTGCAATTCTCCCGTGGGCATATTCTGGGCAAGCTTTTGGGATTTTTGGGCCATATCAGCATCAATAGCGTCTGAATATACAGTACCCGCATAAGCAGCGCTGATATTGTGCAGGCGGCTTTCATCCGTATGCACGCTGTTTCGCCGCTCGGCAAAATATTTGGACATGGCTTTATGCGCTTCCGAATAAATCTCGGAAACCAACTGCGCGTGCATTTCCTCTTTCGTCTTGGCCATAGGGTATTATGCCCCGCTCCTGAGCAGGCGCTCCACATAGCGTGCGATCAGGTCAATCTCCACATTCACCGGGCTGCCCGGCTGCAGCGTGCCCAGCGTGGTATTCACCCATGTATGCGGGATCACATTCACCCCGAACCTCGCCCCCTGCACATGGTTTACCGTAAGCGATACGCCGTTAAGCGTCACCGAACCCTTTTCCGCGATAAATTTCGCAAGCGCCTGCGGCACGTCCACCTCCACGCGGTGCGAATCGCCTTCCGGCGCGATTGCGGCAATCACCGCGATCCCGTCCACATGCCCGGACACCATATGCCCGTCCAGCGCATCGCCCAGCTTCAGCGAACGCTCCAGGTTGACCTTGCCGCCCTTCACCCATTGCCCGGGCGCGGTGCGCGAAATCGTTTCTTCAGAAAGATCGGCATTGAAATACATCTTGCCCGAGGCAAGCCGCCCTTTGCGCGTTACTGTCAGGCAGCAGCCGTTACAGGCGATGGAGTCCCCCACGCCGATCGACTCCGGAGGAAAATCGCAGGCGATGCTGATGCTTAAATCCCCGCGCTGCTCTGCGCTTTCTATCGTGCCGATTTGGGTGATGATCCCGGTAAACATGCAAACACATCCAATTGGTCGGGGCCAAGGGAGTGTTGCTCCACCAGCGCCCATCGCGTTGCATCGGAAAGTTGCGCGGGAAACCCGCCGCCGATGCCCGCCAGCCCGTCATTGCCTAGCAAAACAGGTGCGCGGAACCAATATATACGGTTGGCCAAGCCGCTTTGCAAGAAAACGGTGGATAATTTTGCGCCCCCCTCAACCAATACCCGGGTGATGCCCTGCTGCGCCAGCACCGCCATCGCCTGCGCCGCCTGCTGGGCATCGTCTTCTCCGGAAACAGGAAAAAACTGCACCCCCATATCCTCTAATTCAGGCTTTTGCGGGTGCTGCCCCTCTGAAAACACCCAGACAGGGGTGGTTTTTGCGCCAGTAGCCAGCTTATGAGCCGGTTTTAGCGCATGATGGCGGTCAAAAACCACCCGAACAGGCGAATTCTGCTCCAAACCGGGCAAACGGCAGGTCAAAACCGGGTCGTCTGCCATCAAACTACCGCTCCCTGTCACCACGGCGTCATGCTGGGCGCGCAGTCTCCAGCCGCGCTCCCGCGCCTGCACCGAGGTGATCCACTGGCTTTCCCCCCCCGAAGACGCAATTTTGCCATCCAGCGAAGTAGCCAGCTTCACACTCACCAAAGGCAGCTGGCGCTCCACAACCGAGAAAAATCCGGCATTGACCTCCCGCGCCTCCGCCTCGCAAACCCCTTCGATAACGGTAAGCCCCGCCGCTTGGAGCAAAGCAATTCCCCTGCCTGAAATCAAAGGGTTACTGTCCCGGCACCCTATCACCACCACGCGTATCCCTGCCTTGATAATGGCATCGGCGCATGGCCCGGTCTTGCCTTGGTGCGAACAGGGCTCAAGGCTCACATAGATCGTCGCGTCCTGCGCGGCCTTTCCGGCTTTCATCAGTGCCTGCGTCTCAGCGTGCGGCCTGCCGCCGCGCTCGGTCACCCCTTGCGCAATGATTTGCCCGTCTTTAACCACCACCGCGCCCACGGTAGGGTTCGGCCAGGTCTGCCCCAGCTGCCTGCGGGCAAGCGAAAGGGCCATCTGCATATAACGGGAATGCTCGGTCATAGACTGGATATAGCTGTTTTTAGACAGTGCCGCAAGGAAGCCTAGGGCTTATGCTCGCCCAGCTCGTCGATGATATCCTCGAAATCCTTGGCCTCGCGGAAATCACGATACACCGATGCGAAGCGGATATAAGCCACGCTGTCGAGCTTCTTGAGTTCTTCCATAATGGTCGTGCCGATCATCGAGGTGGGGATTTCATTTTCACCGAGTGATTCCAGCTTCTGCGTGATGCGTGTCACCAACTGCTCGGTCTGTTCCTGCGACACCGGCCGCTTGCGTAGCGAAATCGCAAGGGAGCGGGCCAGCTTGTCTCGGTCGAACATGCGCCGCTCGCCATTTTTCTTAAGTACGGTAAGTTCACGCAGCTGCACCCGTTCAAATGTCGTAAAGCGCGAGTTGCATTCCGGGCAGTAGCGCCTGCGGCGGATGGTCATCCCGTCTTCACTGGGGCGGGAGTCTTTTACCTGGGTATCAGGGTGCGAACAAAACGGACAACGCATAGCTTACAAAGACCTTAAAGGGTTACTTTATAAAGCCTATATTGGCCTATAACTATTAATTTTCCGTCAAATTATACCACCTATAGTGCGCAGACGCGTTTAAACCCCACACTGTGGCCAAAAGGCCCAGACACTATATATAGTATAATAAAGCGAGTATTTAGAGAGGCTTATTTGGCATAGATGGGGAATTTTTTGCACAATTCCTCCACCTGCTTTTTAACCTTTTGTTCCACCGCGCTATTATCGCCGCCCCCATTTTGTATAGATTGGGTCAGCCCGTCCAGCACATCGCCGATCAGCTCGCCGATCTGCTTATATTCGGCCACACCAAACCCACGCGTCGTCCCCGCAGGCGTACCCAACCGGATGCCCGAAGTCACAAACGGCTTTTCCGGGTCAAACGGAATGGCGTTCTTGTTGCAGGTAAGCCCCGCGCGCTCAAGGCTTTCTTCCGCTGCCTTGCCGGTGAGCTTTTTCGGGCGCAGATCTACCAGCATCAGGTGGTTGTCCGTACCACCCGTCACGATGTCCACGCCGCGCTTCACCAGCGTGGCAGCCAGCGCCTGCGCATTGTCCACCACCGCCTTGCCATAGGCCTTGAACGAAGGCTGCAGCGCCTCGCCGAACGCCACGGCCTTCGCCGCGATCACATGCATCAAAGGCCCGCCCTGAATGCCGGGGAAGATGGCCGAGTTGAGTTTCTTGCCCAGCTCTTCGTCATTGGAAAGGATCATGCCGCCGCGCGGGCCCCGCAGCGTCTTATGTGTCGTCGTCGTCACCACATGCGCGTGCGGCAGGGGGGTCGGATACATGCCCGAAGCCACCAGCCCCGCCACATGCGCCATATCCACCATCAGGTAAGCGCCCACCTCATCGGCAATCTTGCGGAAACGCGCCCAGTCTACCACCCGCGAATAGGCCGAAAATCCCGCGATAATCATCTTGGGCTTGTGCTCGCGCGCCAGCTTTTCCATTTCTTCATAATCGATCAGTCCGTCTCCTTTCTTCACGCCATACTGCACGGCCTTGAACCATTTGCCGGACTGGTTGGGTGCGGCCCCATGCGTCAAATGCCCGCCCGCGGCCAGCGACTGCCCAAGAATGGTATCGCCCGGCTGCAGCAGCGCCTGGAACACACCCTGATTGGCCTGGCTGCCGGAATTTGGCTGCACATTCACATAAGCGCAGTTAAACAGTTTCTTCGCCCGCTCGATGGCCAGCGCTTCCGCCTTGTCCACGAATTCGCAGCCGCCATAGTAGCGCTTGCCGGGATAGCCTTCGGCATATTTATTGGTCAGCACCGTGCCTTGCGCCTGCAACACCGCGCGGCTCACGATATTTTCCGAGGCGATCAGTTCGATCTGGGTCTGCTGGCGGTGCAGCTCTTCCTGCGCGGCGGCGAAAATCTCCGGGTCGGCAGAGGCGAGGGGGGTCTCGAAAAAATCAGTCATAGGGGTGTCCATTGCTTTCGGTTGGGTCGCGGCGCTCATATCATGCTCATGAAATAGAAGTTAACAGGAAAGTTTGGCGACACGGCCTTCATGGCGTCCGCCCTCGAATTCGGTGGAAAGAAAAACAGTAAGCGCGTCCCGCGCCACATCCTGCCCGATCAGCCGTGCACCTAAACACAGCACGTTAGCGTCATTATGCCGCCGCGTAAGCGATGCCTCCAGCCCATTATGGCACAGTGCCGCGCGAATGCCGGGGTTGCGGTTCGCTGCCATGCTCATGCCAATGCCCGAACCGCAGATCAACACGCCCTTGGAGCCGGGATGCGCCATAATCCAGTCACATAACTTTTTGGCAAAATCAGGGTAATCCACCGATTGTGTGCCCGCAGGCCCCAGATCCTCAACCGTATAGCCAGCCTTCGCCATATCCTGCGACAGGAGAGCCTTAAGCTCCACCCCGGCGTGATCGGAAGCGATAACAATGGTTTGATTCATGGCGTTGACGAATGGGCTGGGTGCTGTCAGAACAGTTCTTAAATATAGCAACAAACGCAGCATTTCTGCCATGTTATCCACATCCACGCAATCGAAAACTCTGCCCAACCCATGAGTCTTGCGCAACTATCCGTATTCTTTGCCGTTTCTTTCGTCGCCGCCGCCATCAACTCGGTGGCGGGCGGCGGCACCTTCCTCACCTTCCCGGTCTTCATCATCAACGGCCTCACCTCCGCACAGGCCAACATCATGAGCACCATCGCCCTCTGGCCGGGCGTCTGGGCCAGTTCCTACGGCTATCGCGGGCAGGCCGGGCTGGATAAAAAACGTCTCATCCCCTTTGTCATCATCGGGGTGCTGGGCGGTGCTGCCGGGTCGCTATGGTTCCTCTCCACTTCGGAAACCACTTTCGCCCGCCTCGTACCGTGGCTGCTCCTTATCGCCACCCTCATCTTCACTTTCGGCAAATTTGTGGTGGCAGGGCTTAACCGCCTGTCCATGTCAGACCGCCACCGCCAGGTCCTCGCCATTTCCCTGCAGGTCATCATCAGCATTTACGGCGGCTATTTCGGCGCCGGCATCGGCATTCTCACACTCGCTATGCTGCAAATCCTCGGCCACAGCAACATCCACCAGATGAACGCGCTCAAAACCATCCTCACCGCCGCCATCAACAGCATGACCGTGATTATCTTCATCTGCTCGGGCAAAGTGCTCTGGTCACTTTCCATTGTCATGATCGCGGGCGCGTTATGCGGCGGGTATGCGGGCGCAAGGCTTGCCCTCAAAGTACCCCCGCAGCATGTGCGCACATTGGTAAGTATCCTCGGCTTTTCCATGACCGCCTATTTCTTTATTCACAGCGCCTGATTCGCTGCGAAAAAAAAGATGCGCTCAAGCGAAAAAATCAGATTTTAATATTTTATTAAATACGTGTTGAGTCCTTTGCATCGCTGGTTATACTCAGCACATCAAAAAAATGTTTTGAGGGTGGAAAAACGTTATGACTGAACCGGGATTTTCTTCTCCGATCTTCTCCGCGGCGGCCAATATGCCCGTCGCGCCGCAGCAGAAAAAAGCCTATGTCATTGTGCTGGGCAATGAAAAGGGCGGCTCGGGAAAAACCACCACCTGTATGCACCTCATCATCTCCCTGCTCCGCCTTGGCTTCACCGTCGGCTCCATCGACATCGACTCCCGCCAGCGCTCGCTCTCCCGCTACCTTGAAAACCGCCGCCAGACCATGCTGAAAGAAGGCGTAACCCTGCCGCAGCCGCAGCACATCGTCATCCAGCGCAGCCCCTTCAACATCGTGCAGGAAGCTGAGGAAGACGAGCGCGAGCGCTTTACCAAGGCCCTTGCCCGCGTGGCTGCCGCCAATGATTTCGTGGTGGTGGACAGCCCCGGCTCAGACACTTTCCTCGCCCGCGTGGCCCACGCCCATGCCGATACCGTCATCACCCCGATTAATGATAGCTTCGTGGATCTGGACGTACTGGCCACGGTCGATGGCCAGACCATGAAAATCATTAAGCCCAGCATTTACTCCGAAATGGTCTGGGAGCAGAAGTTACAGCGCGCCAAACGCGATGGCGGCTCCATCGAATGGATCGTCATGCGCAACCGCCTGAGCAATATCGATGCGAAAAACAAACGCTTCATGACACAGGTGACCACCGACCTCTCCCGCCGCATCGGCTTCCGCGTCGCCCCCGGCTTTTCCGAGCGTGTGATCTTCCGTGAAATGTTCCTGCAGGGCCTCACCGTGCTCGATATCATGGAAGCAGGCGGCAATACCAGCCTGTCGCTCTCCCATGTCGCCGCCCGCCAGGAAGTGCGCGACCTGCTCAAAACCCTGCAGATCCCGCTCATCACCGACCGCATCTCCAAAGCCAGGCCCGAAGGCGAATTAAAGGAAGAAAAACCCGCGCCCGCCAAGGCAAAAGCGCCCGTGGCCCCGGAAGCCATCCGCGAAAGCGCGCTGGTGCCCAGCGAGCCCGCGCCGGAACCCACCGCTAAAGAAGCGTTGAGCACGGCAGTACCCGTCGTGGAAAATGCAGATGCGCCAAGCACAGGCGTAAAGCTGGAAGAAAAGCCCGTTATGTCCTCGCAAAAAGAAGAGCCGGAAACGCTCGAACCCGCCGTGGAGCTGGCCTCCTAAACGGGGCGGCGCTACTTCTTCTCGCCGGTAATGCTGCGTATTTCCGTCACCGCCGTAGCCACTTTGATTGCTAACAGCTTCTTGCCATATTCAGCCGTGGCCCCGTCCGGGTCGCCTACAGCGCCCGTAGTTGCCGAATCCTTGGCGTAATAATGGGTCAGCTTATCTGCCCGCACGCTGCCGGCATGTGCCGCCATGCTTTCTGCCGCATCCATAAACCCGGCATGTGCCTGCGGATCGTCGCCGCCCAGCTTCAGGGTTTTCACAAAGGCCGCCCCATCGGCATCGGCGTAATAGGCGTCCATATTCGCCACCACCACATGCTCGGCCTCCCATTCCTTGCTCAGCTTCTGCGCCACCGCCTTCTGGGCATCTTGGTTGCCGCCGCTATCGCCCAGGAAAAAGATGTAATGGAACCCATGCTGCTTAAAGCTCCGCGCCGTATCTTCCAGCACCCCGGCATAGGCCTTGTCGTCTATGCTGATCGTGCCGGGAAACAGCATATGCCCCTGCGGCGGGTTCACGCTGCCTTCGGGCACATAAGCCAGCACCGGTGCTGCCAGCGCGTTGCCCAGCTGCCGCGCAATCGCGCCCGATGTGTATTGAACGATCCAGTTATGCTTGCCTATGGCAATGGCCGGGCCGTTCTGCTCCGTGCCGCCCGTGGGGATGATGATGGTGTTTGTGCCCGTGGTCATGCGCGCGGCCACTTCCTGCCACGTCAGGTCCTCAAGGTAAAATGAATCCGGCGCTTGCGCCCATGCAGCGCACGGTGCAACAGCAAGCAATAGCAAAACCAGCAACGGCTTTTTCATGGCAACCCCCTATGTTTATTCGGTAGTAAGCCGAAAAACACGAGGAATTACAAGCGGAATACTCGCCTAGAAGTTAAAGTCGGTGCGCAGGCCGAACGCCACTGCGTTCTTAACCCCCGATGCGCTGCCCGGGTTGATGATATATTGAAAATCCGGCTGCACCGACAAGCCCGGGATGAGCTTATCGCGGTAATAGGCTTCAATCACGAACTCGCTATGCTCATCAAAGCTTCCCGCTGCAATGGCCGCGCGCTGGTATTTCTCCGCGTTGATCGCCTGCGACAGGCCTACCCCGATTTCACTATCGGGCCGGTTCTTAACCCATTTGCTGCCCACCATTCCGACCTCGTAAGCATATTGCGCCTGTTTGGTATTGCCATCGGCTAGGCTGGGGCGGAAAAACGCGTTCAGGCCGCGGTCCTGCTTGTCATGATAAAAAAGATAGCTCGACAGGCCGTAAAAGCCGTAACTGCGCCGCCGGGCCGGGGTGCCGTTGGCATCCACCGTCACCAAATCGGGCGTGCGCTTCGTATACATCCATCCGCCAAGCGCCAGGATATTGGGTTTGCCGTCAACCCCCACAACTTTGGGCGTATACCCCGCTTCCGCGATCAGCATCGCACCGCCGTTAAACTGGAAATGCGTATTGCCGTATAAATGGTCCGGATCACCCGCCACACCGTTAAAAATAGCGGCCTGTGTGTAGGTTTCTTCCGTGGGCAGGTATTTAAGGCGCGCGCCCAGCGTGGTGTAGGGGAAGGTGGGAGGGCCATTCACGCCGCTTTGCGCAAGCGTCTGGGAAAGCTGCATCGTGGGCTGGATAAAATTCAGGCTGCTTTCGGTAATCATGAATTCGTTATTCACGTCCGAAATGCCCGCGCGCACCGAAAGCGTGTCGCTAAGGAAGCTCTGGTCGTCCCATGCTTCATAGAGGATCAGCGCACTTTTCGTGGTTTCGATATTATCAATGCCCATGGCATTGCCCACCAGCCGCGCACCCGGCTTATCGCCGAAATTATTGGTGAAATGCACGGCCGATTTATTCCCGTGCAGCCCGAACAGCTTTTCATTGTCCATGTCAAAGCGCAAATCGAGGTTGTCGAGATAGGCTCCGCCACGCTTAATGCCGCCTTTGGTCACGGCAAACATATCGGCCTTGTATTCCAGCAATACCTCGACGCCTTTGTCCGAAAGCACATCTCGCGCGCCGCCAAGCGATCCAAGCAGGTTATCCTGGTAGGGGGTTTCCGTAGGCTCCGGGTTGTGCGGCGTAGGCTGGATAGTGTCCGACGTATCGCCGATATCTGCGGCGAAAGCTGCGCCCGGTGCGGCGGCGCATAATGCAAGAAACACGGGAAGGCATATTTTCATAAAAAATTCCGTATTAAAATGGTTCGAGAAGCAAATACCACAAACCCAAGCAATTGCAACTCATTTGCAATTAGAAATATAAATATATATAATTCATATATCTACTGATGAAGTTTAGCCTTATATATCATTTTATCATCCTTGTTGAGCGCGACAAGCGCGGCTGCAGGGCAGAGCGCAGTAACGTAACAGGATTGAAACTGCAACACCTTCACCACCCCCTCCTGCTGGCAAAAGGCATCCACCTGGTCAATCAGCGTGTGCTGTTCCGCAACGCAGGGATATTCCGCCACCTTCTGCCCCAGCTTTCCAGCCACGCTATCCAGAGCTTCCTCGAAATAGATATTGTCGTAATTTGAACTGCGCCGCCATTTAAGCATCACGTTAAACGATGCGAAAACCACCGCCAGCACAACCGCCATTCTAAGGAGGTAGACAAACATCAGGAAGCGGCCACGGTTTTGCCGCGCTTAAACGTCTGTTCGATTTTCACATAATCGTCTTCAGGCAGAACATCGTCATCGGCAATGGCCGTGTCGCACAGGCAGGAAAGCAGTGCGGCGGCGGCAATGCCCAGCAGGCGTGTATGCCTGCGCAGCATGTCCATGACCGATCGGCCGCTTCGCGGCGCATCATCGCGTTTTTCAACCAGCGCGCCCACGGTCTTTTTGATTTCCTGCAAGTCCATGATAGCCGTTTCCGCCTCGCGGATTTTATCTTCCGTGCGCTTGAGTACCTGCCGGCACGCCTTGGCATCGGAATCAGACAGCGAGAGTAGCCCGCGGATATCCGCCAGCGAAAACTGCAACGACTGCGCGCCGCGGATGAAGCGTACAATGCGCACCGCGTCATAGTGATAAAGCCGGTATCCTGCAATGGTGCGCGCGCCTGCTTTCAGTAATTCCAGTTTTTCATAATAGCGCAGCGTATCGGTGCTCACACCGGTGCGTTCAGCAAGTTTACCAATGGTCAAATGCGGCATTTATAACTCCTAAAAAGGCAGCAACCTTGGTGTAGGCTCCAAGGTCACGCAAAGCTGTCTCAATAAATTCAAGAACTGTCATATATCATAAATATTAAGCTCATTCAACTGCTTGCTTGAAGCGGGCAAAAAGGGTTTTCCCCAGCGCTTAATCACGGCTTTGCCACCTTTGCGCCCATTAGTTAGCGTTAAGCCCAACCAACGCACATCACAAAGGAAAAACCTATTCTATGACGGTACAGGATATTTCAATCTGGAAGAATCTCCGCTACGACATGCCCGCTTCCATAGTGGTGCTGCTCGTAGCTCTCCCCCTCTGCCTGGGCATCGCGCTGGCCTCGGGTGCCCCGCTTTTTTCCGGCATCATCGCCGGGGTCGTGGGCGGCATTGTGGTCGGCATTGTCAGCAAATCCCCTTTAAGCATCAGCGGGCCCGCTGCAGGCCTCACTACAATCGTACTAAGCGCTATCCAGTCGCTACCCAGCTATGAGTCCTTCCTTCTTGCGGTCTGCCTTGCCGGCGTCATGCAGATCGGGTTGGGATTCTTACGCGCCGGCATCATGGGCGATTTCATTCCCTCAGCCGTAATCAAGGGGATGCTCGCCGCCATCGGCCTTATTCTCATTTTGAAACAGCTCCCCCATGCCGTGGGCTACAACGCAAGCTATGAGGGTGATGACGCGTTTGAAGAAACCGGCGGCAGCAACACCTTCGCAAGTATCGCCGACATGGTGCAAAACCACATCATGGCAGGCTCGCTGCTGATCGCCGTATTGTCACTCGCCTTCCTGTTCTGGTGGGACAGGCATCAACCCAAATCCGGCTGGCTGCGCACCATTCCCGGCCCGCTTTTTGTGGTCGCCTTCGGTATTCTCGCCAACATGTTTTTTCAGTCTTTCGTGCCGGCGCTTACTGTAGATGAAGCACATCTCGTCCATGTACCGCTCACCGGGTCATGGCAGGAGTTCGCAGGGCATTTCACTTTCCCGGATTTTGCCATGGTAAGTGAAAAACAAATCTGGCTCACCGCCGCTACCATAGCGCTGGTTGCCAGCGTGGAAACCCTTCTCAGTATCGAGGCCATCGACAAGCTGGACCCCTTCAAGCGTATCACACCCACAAGCCATGAACTCATGGCCCAGGGCGTGGGAAACATCGCATCAGGCATGTTGGGCGGCCTTCCGGTCACTTCCGTCATCGTGCGCAGCTCGGCAAACACCATGGCCGGTGGGCGCACCCGCATGTCAGCCATTCTTCATGGCGTGCTGCTGTTCGCCTGCATCGTGGCCATTCCCGGCCTGCTCAATCGCATCCCGCTTTCCGCGCTTGCCGCTATCCTTATAGCGGTAGGCTACAAACTCACCAAACCCTCTATTTTCCTGAAAAAATACGAAAAAGGCTGGAGCCAGTTCATTCCCTTCGTCGTCACCATTGCCGCCATCTTGTTCACCGACCTGCTAGTGGGCATCATGATCGGTGTAAGCATCGGCATCGTCTTCGTGCTCATCCAGAACTACACCTCCTCCATCCATTTCGTGGTAGACCAGAACAACTATTTGGTTCGCTCCCGGAAAGATCTTTTTTTCATGCACAAATACGAATTGAAGAGAAAGCTTAGCAGCATTCCTAAAGGTGCTTCCGTCATGATCGACCTGCGCCGCATCGCCTTTATCGACCTCGATAATGTGGAAATTATCAACGATTTCATCGAAAGCAGCCAGCACCGCGATATCCGTGTCGCCATAAAGAAAAACGCAGACGTCAAATCCATTAACCTGATCCGTGAGGCCGCCTTATGAACCGCTATGAACAAATGCTGCTTGAAAACAAAGCCTGGGTAGAAGAAATGCTGGAGGGCGACCCCGCCTTCTTTAAAAAGCTTTCCGCCTCCCAGAAGCCGGAATTTTTGTGGATCGGCTGTTCCGACAGCCGCGTCTCCCCCAGCGAAATCACCCAAACCTCCCCCGGGGAAATCTTCATTCACCGCAATGTCGCCAACCTCGTCGTGCATACTGATTTCAATTTGCTCTCCGTGCTGCAATACGCCGTGGAAGTGCTGGAAATAAACCACGTGATCGTCTGCGGCCATTATGGCTGCGGCGGTGTGCACGCGGCCCTCACGCAGCAGTCCTACGGCATGATCGACATCTGGCTGCGCCACATCAAAGACACCTACTGCGCCCACAAGCACGAGGTGGATACCCAGCCGAACGACGAAGCAAGGGCAAATAAGCTGGTGGAAATCAACGTCCGCCAGCAGGTGCGAAATCTTGCGAAAACCACCATCATCCAGAAGGCATGGAAAAACCGCCAGCGCCCCTTCCTGCACGGCTGGGTATTTGATATGAAAGACGGTATCATCCGTCCGCAGATGGAAATAACCCCACACCAGCCCTGCGATGATCCGGTCTATGCCTATGATGTATTTAAAAAATAGAGGCGAAAAAGCTATTATTGGTTGTTTTTAGCCCCCGAGGGTGCATAAAATAACGGCATGTCATCTGATGCCGTCATTCTCATGGCTCTCTCCCTGTTCGTATGCGGCTTCATGGTAACCCGCGGCGCCCTTGAGCTTATCATGGTCATCATGGTGCCTGCCATCGTGGCAGTCGTGCTCATGATGAAAGCCTATTTCCCGCCGGAATTGCTCATGCTCACCGCGGGCGGCGTGCTGGTGATGAGCATCCTCTCTTTCAAGAACATGGGCATTTTCGGCTATATAGGCATCGCCATTGTCGTCGCAGGCGCGGTGCTGTGCATGAAATTTGTGTTGCCGGTCGCCGTCATCACCCGGCTGGCCATGAGCATCATCTTTATTGGTGCGCTGCGCTTCCTGCTCTTTTAGCTATACCAGCGCAAAGTCTTGGCCGTGATGCGGTTTTCAAACGGCGCCTGCTGCTCGCTTGCCGCCAGCCAGTCTTTTTTTAGCTTGTAATACCACAGGGCCTGCTGGTCGGCATCCCCCACCAGCATCAGCGCCGGGTGCGGGCGCGAAAGCCCTTCCTGCTGGCGCACCACCACCCGCACATCCTGCTGGATAAACGCCTTGCCGAAAGGCCGCAAAACCGGCTTCAGCAGGTTCAGCAGGGGCAGGGTGGTAAACATGAACTGGTGCAGCTTGGTGTTTTTCTCATCCACCGGCGTCAGCGCCGTAAGCAGCACGATATGGTGTTCGCCGATCACGATATGCTCGGTGCGCAGGCCCGGAAGCTGGAAAGCGATTTCGGTCATCCGGTCGCCGCCGAGGATTTTATAGGCGCGGCTGTTGGAAGAAGGCTTGTGGCTCACCATTTTAAATCCGCGCGCCGTAGGCTCGAATTTTTTTTCTTTCAGGTGCATTGACCGCCGCGTGCGCCACCACCATGAAGCATGTACGAAAGGCCCGTGCGAGGGGTCCATCAGCCCAATCACCGCATGGTCGATATGGCAGGGCAAATCCACCGAGTCCACCCAGTACCAGTGCTTGCCCTGCGGCCCCGGGCTTACCGGCACCTCCGGCACATCTTCAGGCGCGCGCGCCCCCATCCTGGGCACATACACCCAGATCGCGCCTTCGACCTCTTTACAGGGAAACCGCGCTACCTTGATGCGCGAGATATCCGTCTTTTCCCCCGGCGCCAGCGAAGGAATCTTGGTGCAGCTGCCTTTAGTGTCAAAACACCAGCCATGATAGCAGCATTCGATCTGCTCACCGTCAAACGCCCCGTAGCGCAGCGGCATACCGCGATGGGGGCAAAAATCCCGTAGGCAGAACACCGCGCCCGCATTGTCGCGCCCCAGCAGCACCTGCTGGCCCAGCAGCGTTACTGGCAGCGTTTTGCCACGCTTCACCTGCGCCGAGGGCGCGGCCACATACCACAAATCGAAAAGCAGTTCTGAAGTGTCCATCATAAGGCAACGTATAATCGCCGCCTGTGTAAAAGACCACGAACTTTTACAAGGACAGGCGCGCGCAAAAAAACGTTTGAAACGGTTAACACCACTGCCCGATTTTCAACCGCTGGCTTTATATTAAGATAGTGGCAATTAAAATATATAATAATTTCATAGTGATAATCATATCTATTTTTGGCCTGATCCACTAAACTCCCTTTCCATTCAATATTCTTTGAATGCAAGAGAAAGAGTTTTTATGACCGTTTCCACCGCAACCGATAAGGCTGAAGCACCCGTTTTGGTTCCTACCGACGTAAAGCCTGATGCAGTGAAGAAGGAAGAAGTTCCTGCCACCGCTAGCGACAAGAAGTAATACGGTTATCAAAACTGTAGCGGCCGTCCGGTCGCTACAGTTTCCCTCTCATAACGGAATATAGTGCCATGCTGACGACCTCTGCCGCCCACGGTGTCAAATATATCTGCGCGGACACCACCTGCGCCACTCGCTTTTACGACATGAATAAATCTCCTATTGCCTGTCCAAAATGCGGCAAAACCGTTCCCGCGCCTGCCAAAAAGCCCGCCGCCCGCCGGGGGCGCCGCGTGGAAACAAGCCTGAATAACTAAAACCGCTTCGCGCACCTAACGCGAAACCGGCGCCTCCTGCTCAATGAGCGGCGTCACTTGTTTTTTCGGTGCAAACCGCAAAGACATCTCCTTGCGCACGCTGTTTAGGAACGATTTTTTGTAATAATGGTGCACAAACATCCCGTACCCTTGGTCATAAACGGCCTCGGCATTGCCGAATTCGATATAATTTTTCCAGATATTGCTGGAAACCGTACCGAAGGAAGCCTCCGGCACCTCGATCACATAGAATTCATTTGTGATCTCATGGTCGCGCATCATATGCGGGGCCGCATCAAACGGGTGCACGCTGGGCACGTACATATCCCAGTATTCAGTTGACCCCAGATAGGCCTTGTCACTGCCATAATGCTGGATGATGGCCTCCTGCACCGCAGCCAGATGCGCAAATTCAAGGTTGTAGACGCTTTGATTGCGCAGCAGCGCCTCCCCGCCATGCGGGTGTTCCACGCAATCGTGGTCCCAGTAAATATGCAGCACCGTCCGCGCCCCGAACTGGGTAGTGCAGAAAACGTTCAAACTAACCGGGTCTATGGTACGGAAATTCTGCAGCGCCATAACTCCAAGCAGCGCAAGCATCACCCACTCCCGTCCTCTTCGCAGCCCTGCAAGCACGTAGATAAAACACAACAGGAATATGAACTGGTAAGCGAGCAGATAACGGCTGTTCGGCCAGTGGCGCACCAGCAGCAGTATGAGCAGCGCGCTTGCCAGCAACCCTGCATAGCTGGGCCACAGGGCAAGATAAGCACGCATCTGGGCTGTGCGGCCTCCATGAAAAGCCAAACCCAAAATACCGGCAGCGCCGACCAGCAGCATTAGCCAGCTGCCGTTCAGTTCAAAGCACATCCGCAGGTAAATGGGCAGCGAAGTAGTGTCCAATCCGGTAAAGATGTTCCGATTCTGGAAAAAAAACGGCTGCAGGCGGATATGTGTTTTGTAAAAACCATATATCGCTGCCAGAGCATAAGGAAACAGCAGGCTTGCCCAGTTGCGCAGCAGGAACCGCCCTTTGCCGTTCAAGCCCGCTTCGCGGTAGGCGCAAAATGCGTGAATCAGCGCCAGGTAGGCAAGGCCCTGTTCCTTGGAAAAGACCAGGAGGCATCCTGAAACCAGGGCCAGCGCGCGCTGCCGTTTCAGCAATGCCAGCAAGGTAAATGCCATTGCCACGAATAGTCCGGCATCGGGGCTGAACAGCATCAGGTTGCACAGGATCGAGGGGTGGAATGCAACCAGCGCTGCTGCCAGTAATATTTCGCTTTCCCGCAGCATCCCGGCGCTAAGCTGGGCGATAATGGCATACACTGCTAAAACCGCGGCCAGACTGATTAAACTCAGCCAGAGATTGAAAATAACTACATTATCGGGAAAAAGCAGGTTCGCCACGCCTGCAAGGGCCATCCATAATTGCGAATTATGATCCGCGCTGCCTTTAAGCAGGTCAAACGCTGAACCAGTGAATTCACGCATGTCGTCATAATATTCCAGTCCGTCATAAATCTGCCGGTTCCCCCAGTATTGCGCGCGCAGCAACATATATGCCACAGCAAGCAACGCCATGTTGCATAGGCGCGACGAAAAAACGGGACTGAATGAAGGAACGCGGAACCTATGCAAACCAACTCCGGCAAAAAAGAAGCGACAAGCCTATCCAAGCCCCGGCGGGAAGGCAAGGGTCGTATGCGCTATTTGCCCATCATCCCCTTGAAATCTTTCTCCGTTTCCGGGGAGCCCTTCGTTTCGCATAACTTGCGGTCCCGCCGTACCGTACCTTCAATTAATCTGCAATCTTTTCCGGTAGCCGCGTCCACCCCGTCTTCTGCAAGGCCCTTGCCGTTAACTGCCCTCGGGGCCACTTCAGTGGCCACAAATGTAGGCACCCCTAGCACAGTGGCCGGGCAGGCCGCGAGTGGCATAAGCAGCGGCAAAGGCAGCAATGCCCTAACCGCACGTCTATATAGCCCTGCCGAAGTCAGCCGTATTAACTTCATAAAATGCCAGTAAAAATATTAATTACTAAACGCTAATCCCCCATGGGTAATGAAGCTACATGTGCCATCGGTTAACGCATAAATTCCGCATAAGGATAATCCGCCAATCCTCTATGATAGCGCTTGCATATCCCCGACCAGCATGAATTAACTCTACAAGCCCGCACATGCCAACACGCATCGCACCCATTATGCTTTTACCAGACAGCCTTACCTCGTTCACGCGGACAATAGCGCCAAGCCCGCGCCTCTACCCATGGCTTGTTGCGCTATTTTATCTGGCTGTGCATGCGCAATATTGGTCGCTCCTACCCATAGACGATGGCAGCTACTACTATGAAATCCTGAAAAAATTTACCCCCGCCCCACTGAACCTGATGGCAGGCTCCGCCGATCATAATGCGCAGCTATGGATGGCCGTGGCCGGCCTGCCTGATTTCTTTTTCCCGGGCAATGTCATGGTCTTCAATGTCTGGCTAAGCCTGCTCAGCGCCGCCTCGGTTATGGCAACTTACGCAATCATCCGCATCCTGACCGCAGGCCTGCTGGAAGAAAGCGACATTGCTCTCGGCACCGCAGTGGTGGCCTTCCATCCTTCCATCATGTGCAACCTTGTACATTTCAGCCCCGATACCGGCATTTACCTGTTCATGACCTTTACGCTATGGGCGCTGCTGAAAGAACAAAAATGGCTGGCCGTGGCGTGCGGCTGTGTGCTGGTATTCTCCAAGGAGCAGGGTGTTGCCTATCTCGGCTTGCTGCACGCCTTCTGTGCCTGCCTGAAACCGGGCTGGCCCGATAGATGGCGCTTCATGCTGCATAACTGCGCAAGCCTGCTACTCCCCTATGCCCTGATGCTGGCCTACGCCTGGTACAAAACCCAGCTGCTGCACCAGCCCTTCTTCTTTTCAAACCCGCATGTCTATACTGGTTTTGAAAGCAGGTCTTTCCTGATGTACCTGCTGATGGGCTTCGTGCTGAACACCAACTGGCTGGTCTCTGCCATTATTCTCGCCGGCGCCGCCCGCATGGCTCGGGCAAATCCTTCCTCACCGGCGCTTCGCCGCCACCGCGCCTGCTGGCTTGCCTATCTGGGGCTTTTTGTAAGCGTCCTCACCGTAATCATGGCCGTGCGGCACCGCTGCAACCTGCGCTACCTGCTGCCGCTCAATTTCACCCTCATGCTTTGCTTCATCTACACGCTGCCCGCCATCAGGAACCCTAAAACACGCCATGCCCTTTTGGCAGCAATGGCCGTTATGATGCTATGCCAGAATGTCCGCACCCTCGACCCGGTAAGCCTTAGGGTCTTTTGCTCCACCCATCTGGGCACGCATCCCATCCTGCATTTTGCCGCTGATAATTGCCTCTTCGGGCGTGAAGTGCACCTCGTCAAGCGTGATGGCTATGTTTACAATATGGAATACACCAAACTCACCCTTATCCAGGAAGAAATCGTCCGCCGCTTCGGGCCTTATAACATCTATCTCGGCCCAAACCGCTACAACCTGATCCCTGCCGTGCACCGCATGGATACCCTGCCAGAAGTGTTTAGCAGCAGAAGGCCCCCTGAAAGCTTTTACCTTGTAGAACTTCCCTCAGAGGCGCTTCACCTGACCAGTGAGTTAAAGGACGCCTTCACCCGCAATGGCCCGCCCCAGCCCGTATCCGTAGACGGCTACACCCTGAATGTGCAGCAATTCATCAGGAAATAGGCATCAAGCATCGGCTCATGCGATCCGTCCGGGGGAGTGGCGTGCCGCCACCACCGCGTATATATATTTCAGGATAGATATTTATAGGAGCAGTTACAGCACCATTGTGCCACACCTCCGCGGATCAAAATCCACTTTGTGCGCTCTCTATCATAAATGGCTTACAATAACTTCAGATACTTGACTGAAGTTGGTGACCCCTACGGGAATCGAACCCGTGTCCCCACCGTGAAAGGGTGGTGTCCTAACCGCTAGACGAAGGGGTCATGCATAGCAAAAGGAGGCGTAATATCTGCGCAAGCACCCCTTTTAGTCAATCAAAAAATAAGCGCAAGCCACCATAGGGGCTAAGGCATTGAATATATA
>JANYCJ010000097.1 GCA_025360345.1 Alphaproteobacteria bacterium
CTGAAAAGCGGTGAGCACGGCTTTAGTGTAGGTTTCTTCCAGCTCGGCGCGGCGGGCTTTGCTTGCGTCCAGCGCGCCTTGCAGCGCACCACCGCGAAACAGCGGCTGCACCAGTGAAGCGGCGAGCGCGGTGGGAGTGCCGGAGGGGCTTGCGCTTAAAACGGAGTTTGCAGTCAGTGAAATGCCCGGGAAAAAGGCGGCACGGGCAGCACCTATATCATAATTCGCGGCTTTGAGCTGGGCTTCGGCAGCTTTAATATCCGGGCGGCGGCTTACAAGGGTTGCGGGCTGGATGGGAGAACCATCCGGGAGCACAACCTGCATCAATGAGTTGCTTTCAATCTTGAAATCCTGCGGGGGCTTTCCCAGCAATACGGCCAACTGGTTGCGCTGCACCTCGCGCTGCTGGATCAGGGAGGCCAGACCGCTTTTGGCATTGGCGTAAGCTGTTTTCTGCTGGGCCAACTCAAGGGCGGAAATGGTTCCCACCTTGAAGCGGTCCTGAGTAATGCGCAATACATCTTCGGTGATTTTCAGGTTATCCTGCGCGACCTGCACGCGGTCATTGAAGGTGAGGCAGGCCAGAAACGCCTGAGAGGTCTCTGATTGCACAACGAGCGCCAGCGCATCGCGGTCATATATGCTGGATTCCGCCGCGAAGAAGGAGGCTTCGGTATTAGAGCGGTTGCGACCGAACAGGTCTACTTCATAAGATGCGCCGAGGCCGCCGCGATATGAGCTGTTCTTGGTATAGTCGCCGTGGATGAGGTCATTATAATTGCGGTCGGCGCTGGCGGTGGCGTCGAGGGAGGGGAACAGGCTAGCCCGGGCTATTTGCGCGGAGGCACGGGCCTGCTCAATGCGATGAAGAGAGGCGCGGAGGTCGTTGTTATTAGTCAGCGAATCCTGAAGGATGCGGTTCATTTCCGGGTTTCCGAACTGCGCCCACCATTCTTTGTTGGGTAATTCGGCGGTGGATTGCGCACCGCGCCATTCAGGAGTGGGCACTTCAGGGCGCAGGTAATCTGGCGCGAGGCTGCAGCCGGAGAGAAGAATAAGCAAGATGCAGCCGCAATTTTTCATGGGTTACTCCGATGCCAGCGCCACGACAGGATCAAGCCGGGCGGCTTGGCGGGCAGGCAGATAGCCGAACAAAATGCCCGTGGCGAAGGCGCAGGAAAACGCGACCAACGCCGGGGTTATGGAAAAGATAATGGCCATGCCGGTGGCGCGCAGGATAAGGCCCGCAACAATGCCGATGAAAATTCCCATGGCCCCACCTACGGCACAGACGACCGCAGCTTCCGTGTTGAACTGCAAAAGGATATCGCGGTGGCGGGCACCCGTGGCCATGCGGATACCAATCTCGCGAGTGCGCTCGGTGACGGAGACAAGCATGATATTCATGACGCCGATGCCACCTACGAGAAGCGAGATGGCCGCGACCGTGCCGAGGAGGATGGTAAAGGTGTTCTGGGTTTCGGTGGCGGTTTCCAAGATGGAAGCCATGTTGCGAATGCTGAAATCCTCCGTACGGTGGCGGGTTTTGAGCAGGTTAGTGATTGCATCCTGCGTGTTGTCGATGGTTTTTACATCGGCAATCTTGACGGTGATGGTATTTACATAGGCTTTGCCGAACAGACGGGTAAGACCAGTGGTATAGGGAATGAACACTACGTCGTCCTGGTCGCTGCCGCTGGGGGAGGCACCTTTACTACTCATCACGCCGATGATTTGGAAAGGCACGTTTTTCAGCAAAATAAATTCGCCTATGGGATTGCCGGTCTGGCCAAAGAATGTTTTGGCAACGGTATCCCCAAGCACGGCGACGGGCGCGTAATCAATCACATCCCGCTGGCTGAAAAACTGCCCGCGCGCCACGGGCCAGTCACGGGCCAGCGGAAATACGTCACCCGTGCCCTGAATGGTGGTGGCGTAATCGGTATTGCCATAGCGAGCTGTGAAATGGCCGGTGCGCTCGGGCATGGCGGCGTCAATATTGGGCAGGGCAGCGATGGCGCGGGCATCGTCGGGGATGAGGGTGGCATAGTCGCCGCTGCTGCGGATGCCGGGCGCACCGGGGCGAATCAACAGCAGGTTTGTGCCCATGGCGCTGATCTGGTTCAGTACTTTCTGCTTACTGCCATTGCCCACGGCAAGCATGGTAATCACGGCAGCCACGCCGATGATGATGCCCAGCAGAGTGAGGGCGGTGCGGAACAGGTTTACCCTAAGCGCTTTCATGGCCATGCCCACAGCTTCGCCGAGGCTGGCCATGACGGTAATGTGAGGCACAGTCTGTGCGGCCGGACGGATGACGGGGGGGGCGGGATTTTCGCTGCCGGTTTCACTTTCGATGCGGCCGTCGCGGATGGTGATGATGCGCTGGGCATGTTTGGCGATTTCGGCATCATGGGTAATGAGAAGGATGGTGCGGCCTTCGGCCTGCAGGCTATGCAGCAGCTGCATGACTTCAGCGCCGCTTTTGCTGTCCAGCGCACCGGTGGGCTCGTCGGCGAGGAGAACGGGGGGATTGTTCATCAGGGCGCGGGCAATGGCTACGCGCTGCTGCTGGCCGCCGGAAAGCTGTGAGGGGCGATGGTCGGTGCGGCTGCCGAGGCCGAGTTTTTCCAGCATAGTTACGGCACGGATGCGGCGTTCAGATTTGTCCATGCCGGCGTAGATGGCAGGGATTTCTACATTGGCGGAAGCGGTTTCTGTGGCCAGCAGATTGTAGCGCTGGAAGATGAAACCGAAGGTTTCGCGGCGCAAAGAGGCAAGTTCGTCGGCATTTAATGCGCTCACATCGCGGCCGAAAATGCGGTAACTGCCTGAAGTGGCGCTGTCGAGGCAGCCGAGAATATTCATGAGGGTGGACTTGCCCGAGCCGGACTGGCCCATCACGGCTACAAACTCTCCGGGCCAGACGGTGAGGGAGACATGGTCGAGCGCGCGGATTTCATTATCGCCGCTATGGTAGAAGCGGCAAATATCTTTTAGTTCCAGAACCGGGAGGGGTTCGCTCATAAGGCGGGGCCCTTGGGCATACCGCCAGCCGGTTTCCTGGTTTTAGGCTTGGTAGCGGTTACTTCGTCGCCTTCGCTCAGGCCGTCTTTTATTTCTGCGTTGGTACGGTCCATGAGGCCGATATGGATGATGATCTCCCCTGCCCCCTTCTTCTGCACGCGGTAAGCTTTGCCTTTTTCATTATCGTCCTTTGGCGCGCGGGGGCCGAGGGCCTCGGCAGGAAGCACGGGCACATCATGTGCCGAGCCCAAGCCGAAGAATACCTGCGTGCTCATGCCGTTCATGAGCTGGCGCTCATGGTTGTCCACATCAATCAGCACATCATACAGCACCACATCGTTGACCACTTCCGGCGAAGGGAGTATCTGGCGCACGGTGCCTTTCCATTTTTTCTCAAGGCTGCCAAGCGTAGTAAAATATACTTCCATTTTTTCGCTAAGGCGCATGACATCGGCTTCAGCCACTTGCGCACGAATGGTCATGGTGTCGAGATTGGCAAGCTGAAGAATGGTGGGGGCGGTCTGGTTGGCGTTCAGAGTTTGGCCTTCGCGGGTGGGGAGCGAGGCGATGGTGCCGGACATAGGCGCATAGATTTTAGTATAGCTGAGATTGGTTTTATCACCGACAAGCTTGGACTCCATTTGCTCGATGGCGGCTTTTTGCGCATCGACATGAGCTTGTGCACTTTGCAGAGTGGCGGTGGACACATCCACTGCATCCTTGCTGATCGCCTTGGTTTTGATGAGCTGGTTATTTCGCTCCGCCTGTTTCCTTGCGAGTGTCAGACTTGCCTGCTGATCGGCAAGCTGGGCTTTGAGCGAGTTCAGCTGGGCTGTGGAAGCTTCCACGGTTGCCTCATACAGGCGCGGGTCAATTTCGGCGAGAAGGTCACCTTGCTTGACGTCTGCGCCGATCTCGAAATAGAGTTTTTTAATCTGGCCGGAGACCTGTGTGCCCACATCAACATACTCCTTCGGCTCCAGCTTGCCCTGAGCGGTGACGATTTCGTCGACGTTGCCCTTTTCTACCGTGAAGACGCGCGCGTCTGCGTCATAGGGAGATTTTTTGGAGCTACCCGCAAATACCCATGCGCCGATTACTGCAGCCAATAGAAAACCTGCCAACAGGATTTTGTTTTTATGGCGGGGCACGAAAGAGCTGGAGTTTGGTGCAGGCATATATTTTTAAACGTTATGTGAACGGGAATACTTACGCAATTGCTGTAAGCCATTGAAGCAGCTTAGCGTTATTGCATATAAGAAAGGGTTAGCGAAAGGTTAGCCAGACGTAAATTACGCATAAAAACCATGCAAGGCGGCTTGGCAGATCCGCTTGTTAAGCATCTGTTTTATATTGCACATCCAGCAATTCAAGTGTTTCTGCCCCGCCGGGCGCACGCAATTCGACCGTATCTCCCGGGCGAGCTTTCATCAGTGCGCGGGCAAGTGGGGAGATCCAGCTGATCTTGCCCTGAGTGAGGTCCGCCTCGTCTACGCCTACCAGTTTTACACTATTTTCCTTACCGGCGCGCAGGTAGGTTACTGTAGCGCCGAAGAAGACCTGCTCAAGGCCTTTTTGCTGCGCGGGATTGACAATTTCGGCGGATTCAATGCGCTTTGACAGGTAACGCAAGCGGCGGTCAATTTCGCGAAGGCGCTTTTTGCCGTAGATGTAATCCCCGTTTTCGGAACGGTCGCCATTGCCAGCTGCCCATGACACAACTTCCACAATTTTGGGGCGTTCGACGCGTTGCAGCTGCCGCATTTCATCCTGCAAGGCTTTGAAGCCCGGCGGTGTCATATAATTTTTAATGTTCGGCGGCAGGGAATCTGCTTCTTCGGGGCTGTCTTCTTCGCCGCCTTCGCCCTCTTTTGTAAACGCTTTGCTCATCCGGTTTCCTTAATGTTACTGCCTGTATAGCAGAAAAATGGGGTTATGCGCGCTTATTGCAAGCCGAGGCAAGACAGGGAGTATTTCAATATATAACATTATCTTATGTCGGCTTATGAATTCCTTATATACGCTGGGGCAAGCCTGAATGGCTTCCTTATGGGGGCATCGGCTAGTTTGGGACCGCTTCTTACCTATTATGAGGTTTTCCCATGCTTCCTATTAATTACACTTACCAATTACTTGTATTCCGGAACCAGGTGGCGCCACTCGAAGTGAAAGCAACATGCGCCGAGGAAGCTTGCCAACTGGTAAAGCGTAGCTTTACGGGACGGGATTTTGGAATGGTGGAATTCGATTCTTTTCGCGAGATGCGTGACCACTGGCTGGTGATGCGGACTACTGCTTTCGAATATTGCCGCCATCTGCATATCGAATCATGGGATGGGCAGCGCTTCCGCAGCTTTGGCAAAGGCGAGCCGGGGGACGATATCATTACTGCGGTGCGGACATGCTCGCCGGAGTATTTTACGCCTGCGGCTGCGACAGCTGAACTGGTTTATGCCGCGGCCTAAAGGCTACACTAAAGCGGGTAGGCTGTTTTATTACCCCCGGCCAATCATAGCTATGAGATGATCCGGCAGAGCAAGGAATGTGGGATCAATATTCCTGCTTATAACATGATGAAAAGGATTATCGGGATCGGCAATCGTCACGCATGTTCGTGACCGGTTTCCACAACGGTGCGGCGAAGCCTTGGCGAAAGACCCGCTACGAGTGCCACCACCAGCAAGGTGCCGATACCACCCATAATAATCGAAGGAACCAGACCTAGCGCGCGCGCGGCAAGGCCGGACTCAAAGGCACCGATTTCATTTGAGGAAATGATGAACATGCTGTTTACGGCAGAGACGCGGCCGCGCATATTTTCCGGCGTCAGCAGTTGCATCAATGTGCCGCGGATGACCATGCTGACACTATCAAATACCCCGCTTAAGGCAAGGAAGCCTGCGGCCAGCCAGAAGACATGGCTAAGCCCGAAGCCGATCATGCACAGGCCGAAGCCGGTGACAACAATCAGCAGATGGGAGGCGCGGATGCGTTTCATGGGGATGGCTGATAGCAGCAGGGCAGTGGCGACCGCGCCGATGGCGGGTGCGGCGCGCAGAGCGCCAAGACCTTCGGAGCCGACATGGAGCACCTGATCGGCGAAGGCAGGGAGCATTGCTACCGCACCGCCGAAAAGGACGGCGAACATGTCCAGCGCCATCACGGAAAGCAGCACTTTGTTCTGGAAGATAAAGCGCCAGCCAGCCTTGATGCTTTTGACGGCAGGCTCACGCTGCTCTTTGCTGCGGTAATGGCGGTAATCGGGGCTGATGCAGCGCAAGGCGACGAAGGCGACAAGCATAAGGACAAAGGGCAGCACCCAGGCCACCCGGGGGCCGTAGCCCCCATAAATAATACCCGCAATGGCGGGGCCGGCGATGGTACCGATCTGGAAGGTGGTGGTGAGGGTGGCGGAAGCTGCGGGAATTTGAGCGCGCGGCACAATTTGCGGCAGCAGGGAAAAAGTGGAGGGCATGATAAAGCTGCGGGCCACCCCGGATATGAAGATGCCGGAAAAAATGAATGGCAGAATATTGGCCACCGGCGCACCAAACAGGCCGCCTGCGCTGACCAGAAGCATAAAGGTATTCAGGACAAGCACGGTCAGGCACACTGTGTAGACGCGATGAGGACGGCTGATGTCAACGACATGGCCAGCAAAAAGAGCGCAGGTGAGCGCAGGCACGGCTTCTGCCAAACCGGTGAGGCCGAGAAGGAAGGTGTCATGGGTGAGGGAATAAATCTGCCAGCCGACGATAACCGCCTGAATCTGGAGGGCCATGACCCCCATCATGCGGGTAAGCATCAGGAAGCGGAAATCACGCAGGCCGAGGATGTCGAAGGAGAATTTTGGCATGGCCGGAGTATAGCGCGAAGGATGAGTGAACTGAAGGCGTTTATTCCGTATGGCAACTTTATGCATGATCTGATGATTTGAATTCGGTTTATCCCCACTCAGGAGGTTTTATGTCTGTCAAAACGCCCGTTACCGAGCCCAAGGCCGCGATTGTGAAGCCCGACCAGGATAAAAACCAAGATAAGCGCAAGCTGGTGCGGCAGGAACACAGCCACTTCACCAACCGGGCGGATAACCGGTCAGAATAGTCCGGAGGCTAGCTTCCAGGCGTATTCAAGCAGGTTCACGATCAGCACCCACATGCCGTATATGGTGGCGGCAGAAGTTATTATGCCGCAGATGACCATCATGCCGTCTTTTTCCAGAACGCCCAATGCAAGCAGTATGGCGCAGAAGGAGGGTATGGGATCGCCAAAGGGGATGGGTAGGAATATCACGCCGGCGAGCACTGCCCAGATTATTCCAATTAACTTTTCCGCACTATTGCCTGTGAACGGTGCAAGGCGGGGCTTGATAACCTGTTCCAGACGGGTCAGGAAAGGCAGGCAGCGCAGCAGGATTTTAGACAATTTGGAGCGGGAAAGAGATATGCGGGCTACCCGGCTGGGCAGACGGATACAGGGCTTTCCCATGGTAAGCTGGCAGGCAATAATGAACATCGGTACGGCGCATATAGACGCGAAGCCGGGCACGAGGGGAATGAGGTTAGGCAGGCAGAGCACCAGCACGGCAAGCCCGTAGGAACGGTCGCCGAGGGAGGCGATGAGGGTTTCGAGCGTGATGCTGCCTTCGCTCACAGCTGCCAGTTCGCGCAGTATTTCGGTGGTGCTGGCCGGTTTGGTCATGCCGGACTATAACATAAGCGGCTATGCGGCTGGCAACGAAATAAAAAAAGGGCGGGGAATATTCCCCGCCCTTTTTTCAAGATATGACGTCAGAGCTATTTTTTCTTCCGGTTATTGCGGAAGGAAATATAGTGGCTGGCATCGACGCCTTCGTCGCGGTGCTCTCCGCCAAGCACACCCATGGCCCATGCGGCCACGGCGGATATGACGGATACGGCCGCCATGGAGAAGCCCAAAACTACGCCCGACCTGCGCAGTATGTCTGCCTGAACGTCCACATTGCTGGCGCCGTTTTGTGTGGCAAGGGCAGCAATAGAGGCAAGGAGGGACGCTGCCGCTACGGCTACCAGCGTGCTGGTGGCCCAAACCAGAAGGCCGTGCGTGCCATCGCGCACTTCGCTTTCATGGGTTTTTGCACCCCATGTGCCACGCATACGGCCGGCAAGATAGCCACCCGACATGGAAGCCATCAGCTGGGTCCAAAGGAGCCAGAGGCCCACGATGAATACTTTGCCGGAGGTGACATGGTCATCATGCTGGAAATGGGTGACCGAGAGGCCGATGCCATTGCCAAACTGGATGAGAACGAGGGAAACGGCACATGCCAGAACTGTACCGGCGATGACCGCGCTCCACTCAACATAAGACACGCCTTGCGTGTCCACGGTACGTGTTGCCATTGGGGGGACCTTTCTAGTGAATGCCGACGAAGGACAAAACGGCCATGACGACCACGACGAGACCGACTAAATAGATGACTTGATTCATTGGGGTACTCCTGTGTGAAATTGAACGAAAGCTAACTTTGCGATTATTGAGGCAGGAC
>JANYCJ010000099.1 GCA_025360345.1 Alphaproteobacteria bacterium
AAAAGATTTTGAATTTGCGAGGGTCGCTTCGCCTGCCGATGGGGCGGGGTTGGCGGGGGTAGATACTTCCGCATAATCCGCCAAAGAGTGAAAAAGACCACGGTTCATGCCGAAACGGAGCAAAAAATTGTTCAGGCCAATCAGCGAGCCCATGTGGGTGAAGCGAGCCACAAACACGGTGCGGGGGTCCTGACTGGCAGAAAGACCCGAAATGTGACGGGGCTGATGGAAGAAGGCACAGAAAAACCCGGTGAGGGCAGGGCCGCCAGCGACCATGGCGAGCAGGTAGAGCGGGGTATCTTTGAACATCAGGGTCATGAGATACGCACCAGAGCAGCCAATGAGCGTGCCTAGGGCCGCGCCCTGAAAGCTGCGGCGGAACCGGGCGGGTGCGGGGAGGGGGTTATGTGCTGTTTTCTTTGCCATAATCTACGGTTTTTTTAGGCTTTCTGCAGGGGTGATTTTTTTTGATAATTGATACTAGCCCATTTTCATGCTGGAAAAAATGAAAGTTTTATGACAAAGCTGGTGCCGAAAAGGTTTTAATTTATGCGCGTTTGCGCGATTGCACCCACAAGGAAGGACTCTCATGATCGGACGGCTGAACCATGTTGCCATTGCGGTGCCTGATCTGGAAGCGGCCACGGCAGTTTACCGCGATACTTTGGGCGCGAATGTTTCCGCCCCGCAGCCGGTTCCCGAGCATGGGGTGACAGTGGTGTTTGTGAACCTGCCAAACACGAAGATCGAGCTGCTGCACCCGCTGGGCGAAAATTCCCCCATTGCGGGATTTCTGGCCAAGAACGCTTCAGGGGGGATACACCATATCTGTTATGAGGTAGAGGACATTCTGGCGGCGCGCGACCAGCTGGTTAACACGGGCGCGAGGGTACTGGGGGACGGCAACCCACGGATTGGCGCGCATGGTAAGCCGGTGCTGTTTTTGCATCCCAAGGATTTCTGCGGGACGCTGGTTGAGATTGAGCAGATATAATATGTCCCTGTCTTTTGCCTTTTTTACGTTCCTGAATGCCTGGTTCCTGATGTTGTTTTTTGTGCTGCCGTTTTTTGTGCGGCCTGCTGCCACGCGTTCCAAGGTAGAATACGTGGCCGCGCCGCAGGCGCTGAACTGGAAGAAGCTGATACTGTGCAACACGCTTGCAAGCATCACGGTTACGGCGCTGCTGGCCCTGATTATCAGCAGCAACCTGTTTGTGATGCGCGACGCGCTGAACTGAAATTTTCACCTTTAATTACGAGTTTACCCACCATGCGCTTAAGCCAGTATTTCCTGCCTGTTCTCAAAGAAAACCCCTCTGAAGCACAGATTGTTTCGCACCGGCTGATGCTGCGGGCGGGTATGGTGCGCCAGCTCACTTCAGGCATTTACAGCTGGCTGCCGCTGGGTTTGCGGGTGCTGCGCAACATCGAAAAAATTATCCGAGAGGAAATGGATGCATCGGGCGCACAGGAAGTGCTGATGGCGACGCTGCAGCCCACCGACTTGTGGAAAGAGTCTGGCCGCTATGAGGCACTGGGCAAGGAGATGCTGCGCTTTCCCGACCGGGCGGAACGGGAGCTATTATATAGCCCAACCTGCGAAGAGGTGATTACGGATATTGTGCGCACTAATTTCCGCAGCTACCGCGATTTGCCGCGCAACCTGTACCAGATCCAGTGGAAGTTCCGCGATGAGATCCGCCCGCGTTTCGGGGTGATGCGAGGGCGGGAATTTTTGATGAAGGATTCCTATTCGTTCGACCTCGATTATGAAGGGGCGAAGAAGCATTACAACCTGATGTATGACACCTACCTGCGCATGTTTGCGCGGATGGGGCTTACGGCAATCCCGGTAAGGGCGGATTCCGGCGCGATTGGCGGGGATTTGAGCCATGAGTTCCAGGTGGTGGCGGATACGGGGGAGAGCGCGCTTTATTACGATGCGGCATTTGACGATATCCGGGACGGTAAAATCAGCATGACCACGGAAGAAATGCGCGGCTTGTATGCGGCTGCGGACGAACAGCATAAACCCGATGCGATTGCCAAAGACCGTCTTCGCGAGGCGCGGGGGATCGAGGTGGGGCATATTTTCTATCTCGGCAAGAAATATTCGGAAGTGCTGGGCGCGAAAATCACCAATAAAGAGGGCGTGGATACCGTTTTGGAAATGGGTTGCTACGGTGTGGGCGTGTCGCGGCTGGTGGGGGCCATTATTGAAGCGAGCCATGACGATGCCGGTATTATCTGGCCGGAATCGGTGGCGCCGTTCAAGGTGGGGCTTATCAACCTGCGGGTGGGTGATGCGAAATGCGATGCGACCTGCCAGAATATTTACGAGGCGCTGCAGGGTAAAGGCATTGACGTGTTGTATGACGATACCGATGAGCGGGCGGGCGGAAAATTCGCCACCATGGACCTGATCGGCCTGCCGTGGCAGGTGGTGGTTGGGCCCAAGGGAGCGGAAAAGGGTGTGGTTGAGCTCAAAAACCGCAAGAGCGGTGAAAAAGTAGAGCTTAGTGTGGAAGCGGCGCTGGCGAAGCTGGCTTAGCCAATCTGGCGGCCGCCGTCTACGGCCTGAGCGGAAGCGATGGCCACCGGCAGGCTGAGATCAAGCGAAAGGCCACCGAGATCTGCGGGGCCGGGAGCCGATTTGCTTACGGAAACACCTGCTGCAGCCATGGTTGCCCCGATACCCTGAATGGCGCCGATAATGGGATTATCCATGCCACTGCCTTCGGTCAGCCTTGCAATAAGGGCGCCGAGGATGCTGGGGGTTTTGGTTGCTTCGGACATAATTTTACACGCATGTTGCTAATGATGCCTATAACTATAGCACAAGAAAAACTATTTGTCATCGGCAGGTTTTTCCTTGCATTCCGAAGGTATAGCCCACAAAGTATCGCCGTTTTCCACCTTGACTGGCGTTCGGATATGAAACGTTTTGCTCTTCTACTCCTCGTGCTTGTGACCGCCTCCTGCGGGGGGCAGGTGAAGCTTGCGCCCGGGTTTAACACGGGGGATTACCATGTGGCGGGGGTGATGGTGTATCCGAGCCCGGGGGTGCAGTCGCTTTCGGCGCAGGACCAGGAAATCGCCGTGGCGGAGGTGAATGATTTCAGCAGCTACCTTACGCCGATGCTGAACAAAGATTTGGGCGCAATCAAAATGGGCCACCGTCCGATATGGGTTTATGTGGAGGTTCAGGAGATGAACACTTCGCTAAATCCCGACCGGATGATATTTATCGGGAACCAGGTCACCATAAACACGGTGGTGACGCTGGTGGATGTGGCTACGCGGGCGGTGATTGCCACCGACAGTATCGAAACCAGTGCGGGAAACCCGAACGGGGTGGTCAACACGGTTGCGACGTCCTTTGCTAAAACGACGAAAGAAGAATATATTCGCCAGCTTGCCAAGAATTATGGCGCTGTGCTTATCAAACATCTTTATCCGGAATAATTTATTCATGCTTTCTGCCTTTGAACGAATGGTTGCTTTCCGGTATCTGCGTGCCCGCCGGGAAGAGGGGCTGATTTCGGTGATCGCACTTTTTTCGCTGGTGGGGATTGCGCTTGGGGTGGCCACGCTGATCGTGGTGCTGGCGGTAATGAACGGCGTGCGGGGGGAACTGATTAAAAGCATCATCGGGCTTGAGGGCCATGTGAGCGTGGTAGCAGGAGCGCATGGCATCCAGGAATTTGACGCGCTTTCCAAGCGGATCAGCGCAGTGCCGGGGGTGAAAAGCGCTTTGCCGAAAGTGGATGGGCAGATCATGGCCAGCTATAAGGGCACTGCGACCGGTGCGATGGTGGTGGGATACCGCTATGAGGACCTGAAAGAGAAACCGCTGCTGGTGAACCGCATGGTGCAGGGCAGTATCGAGGCGCTGAAAGATGGGCAGGGGATTGTGATCGGCCAGAGGATGGCTGAGAAGATGGGGCTGCAGGTGGGCGACGCGCTTACGCTGATTTCACCGGAAGGCAGGGCGACCATTGCCGGGCTGGTACCGCGGGTGAAGGCCTACACGGTGGTGGGGCTGTTCAATATCGGCATGTTTGCGTATGACAATAGCCTGATCGTGATGCCTTTTGAAGATGCACAGAGCTATTTCAAACTCAAGGACAACGGTGAAAACGGGGTGTCTTCCATTGAAATCATGGCCGATGACGCCGATACCTCGCAGGCAGTGGCGCGGGCCATTTCAGCCATACTGACGCCGGACTACAGGATTTATGACTGGAAAACCTCTAATAATTCCATTTTCCAGGCGGTGATCGTGCAGCGCAATGTAATGTTCCTGATTTTGATGCTGATTATCCTTGTGGCGTCTTTCAATATTATTTCCAGCCTGATTATGCTGGTGCGGGAAAAAGGGCGCGACGTGGCGGTGCTGCGCACCATGGGGGCGAGCAGGCGCTCGATACTCAAAATATTCATTGCCTGCGGCGCTTTTGTTGGGGTGATGGGCACGGTAGTTGGGGTGGTCTTCGGATTGCTGATTGCGTTCAACACGGAGCGGATACAGCTGTGGCTTGAGCATATGATGGGCCATAAACTGTTTGCCGATGAGCTGTATTTCCTTTCGCACCTGCCTTCGAAAGTAGAGGGTTCGGAAGTGGTTTCGGTGGTGGCGATGTCGCTGGTGCTCTCGTTCCTTGCCACGATTTATCCGGCGCGCAGGGCTGCGCGGCTCGACCCGGCGGAGGCGCTGCGCTATGAGTAGCCCGGTCTTATCGCTTAGCCGAGTGGTGCGCACCTACCGTCAGGGCGGGCGCGATTTGCGAGTGCTGAACGGGTTGGAACTACAGCTCCATGCGGGGGAAATGGTGGGGCTTCTGGGGCCTTCGGGGTCTGGTAAATCTACGCTGTTGCAGATTGCGGGGTTGCTGGACACGCCGACGGACGGAGAAGTAATGCTTGTGGGCGAGGCCATGGGGCGGGCCGATGAGCCGACGCGGACGCGGATGCGCAACCGCACGATCGGGTTTGTGTACCAGTTCCATCATTTGTTGCCGGAATTTTCGGCTTTGGAAAATGTGATGATGCCGCAAATGATCGGCGGGCGGGGGCAGGGGGATGCCGCCAAAATGGCCGAGCTTCTTTTGGCGGACCTTGGGCTGGGCGACCGGCTGGGCCACAGGCCCGCCGCGCTTTCCGGCGGGGAGCAGCAGCGGGTGGCGATTGCGCGGGCGCTGGCGAACAACCCGGCGCTGCTGCTGGCGGACGAACCCACCGGCAATCTTGACCCGCAAACGGCGGAGCATGTGTTTTCGGTGCTGGTGCGCTGCGCGAGGGAGAAGAACGTGGCGATGCTGGTGGCCACCCATAATATGGAGCTGGCTGCGCGCATGGACCGGGTGGTGAAGCTGGAAAACGGGATACTGGTTTAGGCCGGCTTATAACGACAAGCGCATATTGCGGGCTGTCATCATTCTTTAACAAATCTGCGGTTGGCAAGGCCGGGCAGGAATGCTTTTGTGGCGGGGCAGGACATAACCATAAGGAGCCTATGATTATGCCAGATCTGATTTGTTATAAAACCAAAGCCGGACGTGAACCGGTCACTAAATGGCTCGGTGAGCTTGACGCTGCTCCTCAGGGCCGCGTTAAAGAGCAGATTGAAGCCCTGCGCACGCAGGATTTCACTTCCGACCATCGCCTTCCCAGTTCTATTTCGCATTTGCGCGACCCGAACCGCCCATTGGATGCAGGCCCATGCGAGGCTATGTATGAATTGCGGGTGAAGGAAAAGCGGGTGTATTTTGCGCGTGAGGATAATGGCGATATCCTGTTGCTCGGCGCAGGAACCACGGATACTTCCAAGCGCGATATCGGGCAGGCGAGGGAGCGGTGCGAAGACCACAAGGTCAGAACCGCGGCCCGCGCTGAGAGCAGGGTGGATACCGCCCTTCTGGATGATGCAAGGGCGGAGATGGAAGCCCGGTTCGGGCCCAAGCGGCCTTTGCTGCGGTCGAGCGCTTCGGCACGCGCTTAGCAGGTTTTATTTACTGCTGAACAGGCAAGGTTTGCGAAAGCAACCTTGCCTGTTTTTGCAGGGGCGTTTACACTCCGGCTTATGACCCAGCCCAGTTTTATCCATTTGCGCGTGCATAGCGCGTTTTCCCTGTTGGAGGGAGCCATTTTCATCAAGGACCTGGTGAAATGGGCTAAGGCGCAGGCCATGCCTGCGATTGCGATTACCGACCATGGGAACCTGTTCGCTTCGCTGGAATTTTCCATGGCTGCTTCGGCGGAGGGGATACAACCAATTATCGGCACGACGCTGTTTTTTACGCCGCAGTTAACCGATGCCGGGCGCAATGCCTCACTGCAGAAGCCCGACCAGCTGCTGGTCTATGCGCAGAATGAGGCTGGCTGGCTGAACCTGCTAAAGCTGGTCAGCAAATCATGGCTGGAGCCACACGGGGGTAATGCACCCTGCCTGAGCATGGCTGATTTTGAGGGACACAGCGAGGGCCTGATCGTGCTTACCGGGGGCATTTACGGAAGCGTGGGCAAAGCGCTGATCGCTACAAGGGAAGCTGCGGCGGAGGAAATGCTGCTACAGCTGTCCGGACTGTTTCCGGGGCGCTTATATGTGGAAATTTCCCGCCATGGGCTGACGGAAGAGCATGTGACGGAGACGGGATTCATTGCGCTGGCGCAAAAACATAACTTGCCGCTGGTGGCTACGAATGACGCATATTTCACCAAACCTGACATGTATGAGGCGCATGATGCGTTCATGTGCATTTCAGAAGGCTCTTATGTCAGTGAAACCACGCGGCGCAGACTAACGCCTGAGCATCGCCTGAAAACGGCGCAGGAAATGGCAGATCTGTTTTCAGATTTGCCGGAGGCACTGCAAAATACGGTTGCCATTGCCAAGCGCTGCGGCTTCATGGCCACTTCCAAGGCGCCGATCCTGCCGAACTTTACGCGGGAGGGCTTAAGCGAGGCCGATGAGCTGCGCAACCAAGCGCGCGCAGGGCTGGAGATGCGGCTTGAAAAATACGTGTTCCGCGCCGGCATGGATGCGGATGTGAAAGAGGCGGAGGCCAAGCCCTACCGGGAGCGGCTGGAGTTTGAGCTGGACGTGATTATCAATATGAAATTCCCGGGGTACTTCCTGATCGTCTCGGACTTTATCAAATGGTCCAAGGACAATGGAATTCCGGTGGGGCCGGGGCGTGGCTCTGGTGCTGGCTCGCTGGTGGCGTGGGTGCTTCTCATCACGGATCTGAACCCGCTGCGTTACGGGCTGCTGTTTGAGCGGTTTTTGAACCCGCAGCGTGTCTCCATGCCGGACTTTGACGTGGATTTTTGCCAGGACCGGCGTGAAGAGGTGATACGCTATGTGCAGCAGCGCTATGGCAATGACCGGGTAGCGCAGATTATTACTTTTGGAAAGCTACAGGCGCGGGCGGTGCTGCGCGACGTGGGGCGCGTGTTGCAGATGCCTTATGGGCAGGTAGACCGCATTTGCAAATTAGTGCCAAACAACCCGGCCAACCCGGTGACGCTGAAAGAAGCCATCGAGTTGGAGCCGATGTTCAAGAGCGCCATCAAGGAAGACGAAACGGTGCAGAAGCTGGTGGATATCAGCCTGAAGCTGGAAGGGCCGAACCTACATGCCTCCACCCATGCGGCTGGCGTGGTGATCGGCGACAGGCCACTGGACGAGCTGGTGCCGCTGTACCGCGACCCAAAATCCGATATGCCGGTGGTTCAGTATTCCATGAAATATGCGGAAGCAGCGGGGCTGGTGAAGTTCGACTTCCTTGGCCTTAAAACACTTACGGTGCTGCAGCGGGCCTGCGAATTGCTGGCCCCGCGCGGCGTGACGCTGGACTTGCTGGCGCTGCCTGAGGGAGATAAGCCCAGCTATGACATGCTCAGCCGGGGGGACACGGTGGGCGTGTTCCAGCTGGAAAGCGCAGGGATGCGCGATACGCTTAAAAAGCTAAAGCCGGATACGCTGGAAGATATTATCGCACTGGTTTCACTTTACCGGCCGGGGCCGATGGATAATATCCCGACCTATATTGCCCGTAAGCATGGCGAAGAGGAGGCGGAATACCTCCACCCGTTGCTGGAGCAGGTGCTGAAGGAGACATTCGGCGTTATCATTTACCAGGAGCAGGTGATGCAGATTGCGCAGCTGCTGGCGGGATATTCGCTGGGAGAAGCGGATTTGCTGCGCCGCGCCATGGGTAAGAAGATCAAGGCGGAAATGGAAGCTCAGCGCGATATTTTCGTGGAGAAATCCGTAGAGCGTGGTGTGAAGAAGCAGCAGGCGGCAACGATCTTCGACCTGATCGCCAAGTTCGCGGAATATGGGTTCAACAAGTCGCACGCGGCGGCGTATGCGCTGATTGCGTACCAGACGGCGTATCTGAAGGCAAATTACCCTGTTGAGTTTATTGCTGCGTCCATGACATATGACATGCACAACACCGACAAGCTGGGGATTTTCCGTGAGGATGCTATTCGCTTCAACATTGCGCTGCTGCCGCCGGATGTGAATAAATCCGAGGTGCTGTTCTCTGTGGAGGAAGGGGCGATACGCTACGCGCTGGCAGCGGTGCGCAACGTGGGCGCGCAGGCGATGGAAGGGGTGGTGGCAGAGCGCAAGGCGCACGGTTCGTTCAAGGATATTTTCGATTTCGTGGGGCGGGTGCCGCCGGAGGCACTGAACAAGCGGGCGATGGAGCATTTGATTAAAGCGGGGGCATTTGACAGCTTGCAGCCGAACCGGAACCTGCTGTTTGCGAATCTTGACCGCATCATGTCTTACGGCGCGGCGACGCAGCGCGACAAGGCCAGCGACCAGGTGAGCCTGTTTGGCGGGGTGGCGGAGGCAATCCATAAGCCGCCGCTGGTGGATACGCCGGACTGGTCTACGCTTGAAAAACTGGAAAATGAATTTTCGGCCATCGGGTTTTACCTGTCTTCGCACCCGCTTTCGGGGTATGCGGCGGCGCTGGAAAGTTTGAAGGTCACGTCTTCTTCCAAGCTGGCGGACAAGCTGTCCAGCCAATATAAGACGATCAAGGTTGCGGGGATTGTGACCGGGCGGAAGTTTAAGGCTTCGGATAAGGGTAGGTTTGCTTTTGTGCAGCTTTCGGACATGGGCGGGATTTTCGAGGTGTCTGTTTTTGACGAGACGCTTCTTACCCAGCACCGTGATTTAATGGAGAATGGTAAAATCCTGCTGATTATCGCCGATGGGAAGGCGGATGACTCCGGGCCAAGATTAATTGCGCAGAGCATCAGCCTGTTTGACGATGCGCTGACGCGCCAGCAGCAGATGCAGGGGTCTAACGCCTCGTTCAGGATAACACTAAGCCTGCCGGAGGCTGTGCCGATGATACGGACGCTACTAGGCGAGGCCAACGGGAGGGGTGCGAAAGTGACGCTTTCTGCCAAGATCGAGCAAAAGCAGGCTGAAATCCAGCTGCCGGGGAAATATAGCGTATCGCCTACTATTCTTGATAAGATCCGGGTGGTTAAGGGGGTGGTTTCCGCAGAGGAGATTGCTTCTTAGCAACTGCCTGTAAAATGGGCTATTTTAACGGTTCCTTTGCCTTTGGCTGCTAATAATACGCTATCTGAAACCGAATAGCGGATTAACTGCCTGTGCTTGGTGCCATTGGTCTTATCATCACGTTTGTCACGATTTTCGGCGGCTATATTGAAGCCGGCGGCAAAATCGAAATTATCCTTGAAGCCCTGCCACATGAATTGCCCATGTTGCTCGGGGGCGCGATTGGCGCATTTTTCGTGGCCAATAAGGGCACGGTACTAAAGGCGACGTTCAAGGAAATTATAAAGTCTTTCAAGCCGCCGAAGTGGAAAAAGCAGGACTACCAGGATTTGCTGACACTGCTATTCGCGCTGTGCAAGCTGATGAAGTCCAAGGGTTTGATCGCGGTGGAGCAACATCTGGAAAAGCCGGAAGAGAGCGCCATTTTCAGCCCGTATCCGCGCATCATCCACGACCATTTCTCTATTGACCTGATTTGCGATTCTTTGCGCATGTTGACGATGGGTATGGAAAACGCCCACCAGATCGAGGATATGGTTGAGCGGCAGATTGAAAAACACCACCATGAAGCCATGGGCGCTGGCACAGCGCTGCAGGGCATGGCAGACGGGTTGCCGGCTATCGGTATCGTGGTGGCGGTGCTTGGCGTGGTGAAAACGATGGCCAGTATTAATGAGCCGCCAGCGGTGCTG
The DNA here is from genome assembly GCA_025360345.1 of Alphaproteobacteria bacterium. Lineage (GTDB taxonomy): Bacteria > Pseudomonadota > Alphaproteobacteria > Rickettsiales > SXRF01 > JANYBV01. The sequence goes on from JANYCJ010000099.1 coordinate 10,246, forward strand.
GGGGCTATGATCGGCGGTGCGCTGGTGGGCACGTTCCTCGGGGTGTTCGTGGCCTATTGCATCGTGGGGCCGATTGCTTCCAAGAATCTGGCTGTGCATAGTGAAGAGCAGCAGTTTTATTTTATTATCCGCGATGTGCTGGTGGCGCACCTGAAGGGGTATGCGCCGCAGATTTCCATGGAAATCGGGCGTGGCGACATTCCCTCGCATCTGCAGCCGACATTTGCGCAGATGGAAGAGGCAGTGGCCAATATCAAAGTAGAAGGCTAAAAGCAGGCACAAAAAAAGGAAGCGGGATGCTTCCTTTTGCTGTTTTTGCCTATGGCAGAAGACTAAAAGTCTTCGAGGCCATAGTTCGGCGTTGCAGCGGTTACCTGGCTGGGGGGGACGTACGAATAGTCCAGCATGGTGGGGGCATTGATTTCGGGGCTGCCACCGGAGACGCAGGCAGAGGCGCTCAGCAGGAGAAACAGGGATACAGCGGCTTTTGCTGCTTTAGCGGCGTAGGTATTCATGGCGTTTACTCTCAAAAATTTTTTATGGGTCTTTTTTGTCTTGTGAGGTGAGTATAGCCAGAACCATTTCGCATTGAACTGCTAATAATGCTTTGTTGCTATGCGTTTAACGCATGGATGGTGATGTTGAGAGATTTTATAATTCCGTTAGACTTATCAATGGTTTCCTGAAGTTCTGATTCGGGTGTTGAGTCTGCGACGATGCCGCCACCCACCTGAAACTCGAAACGGTCGTGACGGAGCAGAAGGGTGCGAATGACCACGGAGAGTTCGGCGCTGCCGTTTCCGCCCAGCCAGCCCAGTGCGCCACTATATATGCCACGGTCGTCCTGCTCCATTTGGGTGAGGGTGCGCATGGCTACTACTTTGGGAGCGCCGGTCATGGAGCCGGGGGGGAAGGCTTGCGAGATCACGTCCAATGTGGAGCAGCCAGCACGCTTTTGGCCCGTGATGGTGCTGGACATGTGGTGGACATGGCTGTGGCTGGTGACTTCGTAAAGGGATTCCACCTTTACGCTGCCGGGCTGGCAGGTGCGGGAAAGGTCATTGCGCATGAGGTCTACAATCATCAGATTTTCGGCTTTGTCTTTGGCGCTGGCGGACAGGCGGGCTTTGGAGGCTTCATCGGCTGCGGTCTCGGCGTGGCGTGGCGAGGTGCCTTTAACGGGGCGGGCACGGATGTGGCCATTGCCGTCTATTTTCAGGAATAGTTCAGGGCTGGAGGAAATGACCGCTGTATCGCCCAGTTTCAGGAATGCGCTGTAGGCGGCGGGGCTGGTGGCGCAGAGCTTACGGAACACAGTAAATGGGTTGGGTGGGGTTTCGAACTGGCCGCTGAATTTGCGAGTGAGGTTAGCCTGATACAAATCTCCGGCATGAATGCGGGCGATGAGGGTTTCGGCATGGTGGAGATATTGGGCGCGGGTCATGTTTGAGGCAATGGGTTCCTGCACGGGGGGCAATGTTGGGGCGGATTCCGGGGCAGGAGTGGGAAGGTTTGGCTGTGAGTGGCTGGACCACGGCTGCACAGTTCTTGTTTCGTGATCGAACTCAAGGATGGTGTTGAAGCGCATGAACGTGAGGGGGGCGAGGTTCAGCCAGCCTGCACGGTCTTGGGGAAGTTCTTCGAGGGTGTTTTTGAGGCCGTATCCAAAATAGCCGAACCATGCATTGGCGAAGCGGGGCTGGTTTTCGGTGAGACGAGGCTGAAACGAGGCAAAATCCCTGGTTTCAACGCGCTCGGCGAGATTGAGCGCGAGCAGGCTGTAGCGGCCAGAATAGCTGGCCTGCAGGCCGGAATAGAGCAGCGCCCAATAAGGTTCGTCCACGTTTGCGGCGTAGCGGAGGGGGTCTGCCCATGGGAGTGATTGCAGCTTGTTCATACATGCGCTAGAAATGGGGTTTCAGGAGCTTGTATGCGACGGGTGCGGTATTTTTTCAATGGTTTATTCACTTTCCTGCGCCGTTTGCGGGGAGCTGGGCCGGAAGATATTGCAAAAAAGCTGCCGCCGGAGGAGCTGGCCAAGGTGATGGCGGAGGCGCGGTTTTTATTTGGGACGCATGGGGTGGATGTGCGTGTGCTCGGGCCCGGCGAAAAGCCCCAAGGGCCGCGCCCGGCGGAGGACGGTGCCACTCCGCCCGGTTACGTGCCGCCGGAGGATTAGCGGCTGAAACGGTGCTGGGGCGCGGGGTTCTGTTTAAGCGCAGGCACGATGAACTCACCATAAAGCTGTAACACAATGGAAAGTGACTTCCCGTTTACAGTGATCCCGGTTTTGGGGTCGCTTACGATGTCGTAGGCCCAGTTTACCTTATCCTGCCCGGAAAGCTGGAGGAGGAAGTTCTTTATGCCTTCGGCCAGCTGGGGGTTTGGCGCCATGGCGGCTGCCTGCTGGGGATTGAAATACATGAGGGCGGTGTCCAGCCGGTAGGCGTAATTAAATACATCGTCGATCATCTGGGCGCAGTTGGTGCAGGTGATGCCCATCTGGCCGGAAGGCTGGCCGCCATTTTCGCGCTTGGCGATGCCGTTGCCCTTGATGCCGTAGGGGGTGACGGACAGTTCCAGATCGTTGAGGGTGGCTTCGGCGTTGGTCAGTTGCTGGTCGCCGGTGAAGTCGAGGTCGAGGGACTGGACTACGTTACCCAGCGCGCTGAAGGTGGGGATGGTTGGGGCAATAATTGCGTACATCTGCTCGGGTGTGTACTGGTGCATAGTAGCCTGAAATTCCATGAAGCGGGGGTCAGCGCTGGTGTAGGCCTCCTCGATCACGGAGCGGATGAGGTCG
>JANYCJ010000102.1 GCA_025360345.1 Alphaproteobacteria bacterium
TCATTTGCCGCACGATGAAAATGCCCAGTGAAACAATGCCGATGGTGAGGCCGAGGATCATATGGCCCATATGGGTGTTGAACAGGGGGGTGAGGTGGTCGGGGGAGACCATGAGGATGAGCCCGGCTTCGGCAAAGGGCATGGAGCCGAGCACCCAGGCGGTGGCGCGCCCCTCGGAGGCGAGGGCGCGGATTTTCATGCGGAGGTATTTGCGCTTGCGGATGATGCCGGAGAGGTTATTGAGCACTTCGGAGAGGTTGCCGCCAACATCCTGCTGCACGCTTAAAACCACCACGAAAAAGCGGACATCCTGTTCATCAATGCGGTAGGACATGCGCTGCAGGGCTTCAATGAGGGAGGAACCGTAGGCGATTTCGTCTGCCACCTGCCGGAACTCGGTGGATACGGGGGGCTGGCTGTTTTCGGCCACCATGCGGATGGCGGAATTGAGGGGATAGCCGGAGCGAACGGAGCGCACGATCATATCCAAAGCATCAGGGAAATTGTTCAAAAACGTTATGTTGCGCTTGTGGATGCGCCTGCGGATATACCAGAAGGCAAACAGGTAGGCCATGACGAAGGCGGCGACGAAGGCGACGATGCCAAGCCCGCGGGCGAGGTAAAGGGTGACGATGAAGACACCGACGCAGGCGAGGAAAAAGGGGCCGACCTGCGTGGCCAGGCCCGCGCGCAGCAGGCGTGGGCGGGCGGCATTGGCCAGCGGCATAGTGTAAAAAAGCGTGGCGAGCATCCCCTTGGTCTCGGTTTGGCTGCGCAGCACGGAGAGGTTGTCTTCCACCTCTTCGATGGGGCGGTCCTTGGCCAGTTTTTGCAGCATCTGGCGGGTGTAGGTGGTGGTGTCTGCCAGGATGTGGCGGGGAATCAGCGCGATGACCACGGCATATACGGCGATTCCCACGAGCACGGCGAAAATGACTGGGGGCATGGGGTGCCTGTCAGCTTGGTTTGAGGGTGTCGATCATCTCGGCTTCCTTGCCGAAATAGGCCGCCTGGAGCAGGAAATGGGGCATGGCGCCGGTGCAGTGGAACTGGCCCGTGAGGATGCCTTTATCATCGAGGGGGCCGGGCTTGAAGCTGAACAAGGTCTGCATTTTGAACTCGCCGTTTTCGAGGCCTGCGACCTCATCAATCTGGGTGATGCGGCGGCGGCCGTCATGCTGCCTTGCGATCTGGATGACGAGGTTTACGGCGCTGGCGATCTGCTGGCGCAGGGAGGCGACCGAAATGGAGACGGCCGACATGCCGACGAGGTTTTCGATACGGCTGATGGCGTCCCGGGGGGAGTTGGCGTGGATGGTGCCCATGGAGCCGTCATGGCCGGTGTTCATGGCCGAGAGCATGTCCACCACTTCGTCGCCACGGATTTCGCCGAGGATGATGCGGTCTGGGCGCATACGCAGGGCATTGCGCACGAGGTGGCGCTGGGTGACCTCGCCTGCGCCTTCAATGTTGGGGGGGCGGGTTTCCATGCGCAGCACATGGGGCTGCTGGAGCTGGAGCTCGGCGGCGTCTTCGATGGTGACAACACGCTCGCCGACATCAATATTGCCGGACAAGGCATTGAGAAGCGTGGTTTTACCAGAGCCGGTGCCGCCGGAGATGATGATGTTGAGACGGATCTGGCCGCAGATGGTGAGGAAGCGGCACATCTGCTCGGAGATGGAGCTTTGGTCCACATAGGATTGCAGGTTCATTTTTTGCTTTTTGAACTTGCGGATGGAGACCAGGCAGCCGTCGAGCGCAAGGGGGGGGATGATGGCGTTGAAGCGGGAGCCGTCGGGCATTCGGGCGTCGACCATGGGGCTGGATTCGTCAATGCGGCGGCCGACGATGGAGACGATTTTCTGCACTACGCTCAGGAGGTGGCGCTCAGAGCCGAAGCGGATATCGGTAAGGGAAATTTTGCCGCGGCGCTCGATGAAAACCTGCCGATGGCCGTTTATCATGATGTCTGACACATAGGGGTCGCCCATCAGGACTTCGATGGGGCCGAAGCCGAGGAGGTCATCAATGGCCTGCTCTTTCAAGAGGTTGATCTGGGCTGCGGTCAGGGGGACGTTGATTTCCTGCACGATGATCTGCTCGCAGGCATCGCGGATGCGCTCGCGGCGCTGCTCGTCGCCCAGCAGCTGGAGGCTGCTGAAATCCGCGCGTTCGAGGAGCTCTTCGGTAAGTTTCTGTTTTGCATTCAGGAAGTCTTCATTCTGGAGCTTGGCATCGGCGAAGAATACCTCGGGGCGGTGGCGGGTGCGGGGGTCATACTCTTCGGCGCGGGCGGCGAAGAGCGCCTTGCCGCGGGCATTGCCGACGATGCCGTGGATGGCATCGGCTTTCTGGCCAAATATGGTACTGTCCAAGCTTTGTTTTTTCCCGAACACGCGGCTACCCGTTGGCTTTTTTATCGAAGATGCCCATCAGCCCTTTTTTGCCGGTGGCGGCAGTGGCGGTGGTGCCTTCAAAACGGGTGATTAACTCCTGCGCCACGGCGCGGAACTGCTGCTGGAGGACTGTTCCGTTTCCGGTTTCGATAAGGGTTTTACCTAGGTTTTCTGCGTTCACTACGGCCTTGATGTCGTTGTTGAGATGGGCGTCGATCTTCTGGTTACAGATACGCTCGAACTCTTCGGCCGAGATTGCTTCCTTAAATTTTGCGCCGGAGCGGTTGATGATGAGCTGTACTTTGCTGCGGTCAATGCCAGCGGCCTGCCAGGCGGTGAGCATCCGGGTGGCGTGGGTTAGCGAGCGCAGCCAGAGCTGGCCCACCATCATGATCTGGTCGGAGTTTTTCAGCACGGCGGCGGTCCAGTCAGTCCAGACATGGGGGAGCTCGACCACCACATATTTGTAGCGGCCACGGAGGATGTGGAGCATGTCCTGAATGATTTCCGGGCGGATAGAGGGCATGAGGCGCAACTCATTAGGCGCGGAGATGATGCTCAGGTTATCCTCATATTTTACCAACATCTTTTGCACCAGAAGGTCGTCCAGCCCACGGTCGGGATGCTCGAAAAGCTCGCGGGTGCCGAAGGGGGCGGTGAGGTCAAGGGTTTTGGCGATGAGGCCGAACTGGTAATCCATATCCACCAGCACGGTGGGTTGCTTATGCTCGGCGGCAAAGCAATAGGCGAGGTTCATGGCCAGCGTGCTGGAGCCGTCGCCGCTGGCTGCGGACATGGAAGCGATGACGCGGCCCTGGGTTGCATTGCCACGGGATTTCAGCTGGTGGCCCATGAAGGTGGCGGCAAGTTCATTGGCCTGCACGGGACGGGGGAAATATTCGAGGATGCCACGGGTTTTCAATTCGCGGTAAAAATTGATATCGTTTACGGAACCGATGACGACTACGTTGACGTTGGCCTCGCAATGCTCGGCGAGGGCGTCAATATCGGCCAGTGCGTCACGCTCTTTGGCGCCGATGTCGATGATGATGAATTCAGGGGAGCGGGGGCGGGAAGCCAGCGCCTTGATGGCTTCGGACATGGGGCCCACGGAAAGGTGCGGATCGGCGTAGCCCATGGCGCTGGCCAGCTCGGCCAGGGGTTCCTGCTGGTCGGAGCCCAGGGAGATGATCAGGAGGGGGCTGTGTCTATACATAGTTGCGCGGTCCAAACGTTGTTTAGCGTTACAAACTGGCTATTGCGACGTGCTTGACGCACCTATCAGGCTGGAAGTGTTGCCGCCGTTGGACGTGGAGGACGCCGCGGGAGGGTTTATATAGGTCTGATAGTTCTGCGCCGCTTTTTCACCATCTGAGTAGTCTAGCAGGGCAGGGTTTACAAATTGTTGCTTATCCGTGACCATTTGCACCATATTGCTGCGAATGGAGCAGCCGAGGCTGGCTTGCGCGATGTTTGCGCTGTTGATGCTATTGTCTATATAGCGGTTTTCGCAGCCGCGCACGGCGAGGCGCTTATAGGTCAGCATGACGGTGCTTTCGGCTTTTTCTGTTGTTTTATCCGTGTCTTGTTCTGATTCTGAGGGGGCTTTAACCTCGAGGGGGATATGGGCTTTTAGGAGGGCAGACTGTGCGGCGGGGCAGAGCGGGTCCTGGTCCACGCAGGTAAGCTGGGCGCCGGAGGGGGTGTCCATGGCGAGGGTTTCGCGCAGGCGGTCCAGCGAATCGCGGTTGGTAAGCTCGATGGCGGTGGTTTGGGTGTTGTATACCAGCTGGCGCTCGGCGTCGCCGGGATTGGCGTAGTCGGCAGTGGTGGTGCTCTGGCAGGCGGCCAAGCTCAGGAGCAGGTAGAGGGAGCGGGGAAAGCGCATGTTAATCCACCATGAAACCGGTTGGGCCTTCGAGGCCTTGTTGGGGAGGCGGGGTGCCGTGATCGTTTTGCTGGCTGCCGAGTGCACCGTAGAAGAACATTTCCATCTGGGTGGCGGGGTGGAAATCATCGCTGGGGAGTTTCACTTCGGAGCTGACCAGCGGGTCTACGATATACGGGGTGACGGCGATGACCAGCTCGGTTTCATTGCGCTGGAACTCGGTGGAGCGGAAGAGCGCGCCGAGGATGGGCAGTTCTTTCGCGCCGGGGAGCTGGTCGATGGCGGAGCGGGTGTTGTCGCTGATGAGGCCCGCGATCATGAAGCTTTCGCCGGGGGCGAGTTCCACGGTGGTTTTGGCGCGGCGGGTTTCGATGCCGGGCACCTGGAAGCCCTGGATGGTGATGCCGTTGGAGGTGGAGATTTCAGACACTTCTGGCTGAACCATCATACGGATGCGGTTGGCGCCCAGCACATTGGGGGTGAAGCGCACGGCCACACCGAAGGGCTTGTATTCAATACTGATATTGTTGTTGCCGCCGCCGCTGCTTTGCACTACGGGGATGGGGATTTCGCCGCCGGAGAGGAATTCCGCCTGCTCGCCGGAGATGGCCACGAGGTTGGGCTCGGCCAGCACTTTGAAGAGGCCGTCTTCTTCCAGCGCCTTGATAAGCCCGGCATAGGTATTGCCGTTGACGCCGCTGGGCTGCCAGCGGCCGCTGATAATGCCGCGGGTGTTGGTGGGGGACTGGCCGCCGGGAAGGAGGAACACGCCGGGGTTTACGGCGGTGCCGGTGGAGCCGGGAGAGACGAGCGAGGCGATACCGCCGCCGGTGCCGAGCACGATATTGGACGCGCCCTGCCCATTGCTTATCACGTTCAGGTCGATGCCGAGGGTTTTGAGGGCAGTGCGCTGGATTTCGCCGACGCGGACGCGGAGCATGACCTGCTGGCCGGTGGCAACCTGAAGGAAGTTCAGCACGTTGCTCTGGCCGCTTTGCTTGCTGGCATCGGCGGCGGGAGCGGGGGTTGCGGCTGCGGAGGGGGCAAGGGCTGCGACCGCGGTGGTGCCGCCGCCATTGTCACCCTGGGAGGGGGGAAGGACATATTCCTTGGTGATCTGGATCGCCTTATCCACGGCGGCGGCGCTGCTGACCTGACCGGTCAGGGCCACGCTGGTATTGACCATTTCGACGCTGATATTTTCATTGGGGAGGAAGGTTTTAAGCGCCTTGCGCAGGGCGGGAAGGTCGTAGCCCACCACGATGTCCAGCTCGCGGGAGGGGGCGCCGTCCTTGCCCATAATGCGGACATTGGTATGGCCGAGCTTGCGGGCAAGGATGGTGAGGTTCAGGGGATTGTGGACATGCACATCGGCGATGTCGGGGTTGGAGACGAGGACTTCGGCGGCCGGGGCGGTGAGGGTGACCAGCGTGGAGCGGTTGATGGGGACGAAGACGTTGCTACCGCTGCTGGCGGCATAAGCCGGGCTGAGGCCGAGGCAGGCGCAGGCCAGTAGCAGCAGGAGGGGGCGGAGTTTATGGGTCATCGTGCTACCGGGGGGGTGTAGAGGCTGAAAGGAGAGGCTGAAGGCGCGGAAGGCAGGGCGGCGCTTACGCCGCGGATGACTTTTACTTCTTCATTATGGGTCTGGATTTCCTGCTGGACGGCGGGGGAGAGGGTCACCTGCGTGAGGCTTGCCAGATCGGCGGCGGGGGGCACGGTGGTGTTATTGCGGTCTTTGAGCGAGCGCAGGCTTACGGTGATGTTGCCGCTGCGCTCGGCGAGGCGGATTTTCTGGGCCTGCATGTCGGTGACCTGCAGGGTCATGCTGGAGGGCGTGGTGGTGCCGCCGCCGGCGAGGTTGGAGACGAGGGCTTCGGCAGGATTGGCTGCGCCTTCAGGTGCGGCGCTGGTGCGGATGTTCACGGCCAGCACGGGGACATTGGAGGCCAGCACTTCGGCGTAGCCTGCGCCCTCGGCTGAGGCGGAGCTGGCCGAAGGCAAGGCGGGAAGGCCGGGGATGCTGAACATGGGCGCGGTGCTGGAACCGGTAGAGCCCTTGCCTTTATCGGGGATGTTGTGGGTGAAGACGAGGTCGATGCGGTCACCGGGGAAGACGTAGCCCGCGACGCCGGAGATGGCATCGGTGGCGATGGTGATGGCGCGCATCCCTTCAGGCAGGCCTGCGGCGAGGAAGCCGGAATCATGGGTGTCGGCGAGCTTGCTTGCGATCAGCGGCTCACGCGCCTGGAAGGGGGAGCGGGTGACCTTGCCCAGCACGGCGGTGTCGGCGGTGGCGCCGGTGATGAAGCCGTCGAGCACAAGATTTTCAGGCCAGGGCTGGCGGTCGATCATGGCGGGGGTGATGAGGGTGCCAGCGGGAATGGGCTGGCGGGCGACGAGGACATCCACGGTGAGGACATTGCTGGGGGCAGTTGCAGCGGCCTGCGGCGCGCCTGCGGGCGTGCCTTCGGTTTTGCCGCCGCCGGAAAACTGGAGCGCGGCAACGCCTGCGAAAATCGCAACCACGGCGGCCACTAACAGCAGTAAAAATCGCATAGTTTTACAGGTTCTTCAGCGGGGCTGACGATTCTCAAGGGTTTTCAACGCCTAAACCATATCGGTTAAGGGTTAAGGAAGTGTAAACGACAACACCCCCTGCAAAGGTAATTTTGCAGGGGGTGCAGATGTTTAGTGGTGCCAGAATGGAACTAGGCGGATTTCTTTCCGCGGCTGGCCCGTTTGCGTTCGTTGGCATCCAGGTCGGTCTTGCGCAGGCGCAGGGATTTGGGGGTCACTTCCACCAGCTCATCGTCCTGAATGTAGGAGATCATCTGCTCGAGCGTCATTTTCATCGGCGGCACGAGCACGATTTTTTCGTCGGCGCCTTTGGAGCGAACGTTGGAGAGCTGTTTTTCCTTCAGCACGTTCAGGTCGAGGTCGTTGTCACGGGTGTGTTCGCCGATAATCATGCCTTCATACACTTTGTCGCCGGTGGTGATGAACATGATGCCACGGTCCTGCAGGTTGTAGATGGCATAGGCCACGGCTTCGCCCTTGTCGGTGGAGATGAGGGCGCCGTTGCGGCGGCCCGGGACGTCGCCCTTATACGGAGCGTAGGCGTGGAACAGGCGGTTCATCATGCCGGTGCCGCGGGTGTCGGTCAGGAACTCGCCCTGATAGCCGATGAGGGCGCGCGAAGGCACGTGGAAGATGATGCGGGTCTTGCCGCCGCCGGAGGGGCGCATGTCGATCATTTCGCCTTTGCGGAGGGAGATTTTTTCCACGACCACGCCGGTATGTTCTTCATCCACGTCGATCACGACTTCTTCGATGGGTTCCATCTTCACGCCGTTTTCATCACGGAACAGCACGCGGGGGCGGGACACGGAGAGTTCGAAGCCTTCGCGGCGCATGGTTTCAATGAGCACGCCGAGCTGGAGTTCGCCACGGCCTGCCACTTCATACGCATCGGAACCGCCAGTTTCAGACACGCGGATGGAGACGTTGCTTTCTGCTTCCTTGAACAGGCGGTCGCGGATCATGCGGGAGGTTACTTTCGTGCCTTCCTGGCCGGCGTAGGGGGAGTCGTTCACGCCGATGGTGATAGCCATGGTCGGCGGATCAATCGGGGTGGAGGGCACTGCGGAGGTGAGGGTCATGTCGCCGATAGTGTCTGCCACGGTGGTGTTGGACAGGCCTGCGATGGCCACGATTTCACCGGCCTGCGCTTCTTCCACGGGCACGCGCTTGATGCCGTCGAAGGTGAGGAGCTTGGTGAGGCGGCCCTGTTCCACGGTTTCACCGTTTAAGTTCATGCCTTTGATGGGCATCCCGACTTTGGCGGTGCCGGAGTAGATGAGGCCGGTCAGGATGCGGCCCAAGAAAGCGTCGGCTTCCAGAATGGAGACAAGCATGGAGAAGGCGGCATCGGGGTCAACATCCGGAGCGGGGACATGTTTTTCGATCAGCTCGAACAGCGGGTTCAGGCTTTCACGCGGGGCGGTGAGGCTTTCTGCGGCCCAGCCGTCGCGGCCGGAAGCATAGAGCGTGGGGAAGTCGAGCTGTTCTTCGGTGGCGTCGAGGGCGGCGAAGAGGTCGAACACTTCATTGTGCACTTCATCGGGGCGGGCGTCGCCGCGGTCTACCTTGTTGATGAGCACGATGGGGCGCAGGCCGAGCTTCAGGGCCTTGGTGAGTACGAACTTGGTCTGGGGGAGCGGGCCTTCGGCGGAATCGCAGAGGAGAACCACGCCATCCACCATGCTGAGCACGCGCTCCACTTCGCCGCCGAAATCAGCGTGGCCGGGAGTGTCCATGATGTTGATGCGCAGCTCGCCGCGGGTCACGCTGGTACATTTGGCCAGAATGGTGATGCCGCGCTCTTTTTCAAGATCGCCGGAGTCCATGACGCAGGTGTCTACGTTCTGGTTGGCGCGGAAGGTGCCGCTTTGCTTCAACATCTGGTCGATCAGGGTGGTTTTGCCATGATCCACGTGGGCAATGATGGCGATGTTACGAATATGTTTCATGGCGAATCTTTTTTCCTATACGTTACTTTAGCGGCGCTTGTTGCTTACGCCTTTGGTTTTACTCGTATTTTCGGGTTATTATCCGTGGGTCGGCGCTTTCATGCGCGCGAAATGACGTGCGGATGTAATTTTCAAGGAGGGCTACTTACCTTAAAAACGGCCTTGGCGCAAGGCTTTTCAACGGAGGCTGGCTGTGGCTCAGTAGCTGAACTGTTCTTTGATGATGCGTTCTTCGAGATTATGCTCGGCATCAAACAGCAGGGTGACGCCCAGTTTGCGCTGTTCGGAGATGACTACCTCTGCAACATCCTGAAATTCCGTGAAATCTGCCACTGCATTCACGGGGCGCTTGTTATATTCCATGATGGTGAGGTTCACCGAGGAGTCATGGTGCAGGAGCGCGCCGCGCCAGCGGCGGGGGCGAAAAGGGACAAGCGGGGTGAGGGCCAGCACGTTTGCGCCCAGCGGGATGACGGGGCCGCCGGCGGAGAAGTTATAGGCGGTGGAGCCTGCCGGGGTAGAGACGAGGAGGCCGTCGCATACCAGCTCGGGGATGCGCACGACATGGTCTACGGAGACTTTGATCTTGGCGGCCTGACGGCCCTGACGCAGCAGGGAGACTTCGTTGAAGGCCAGCGCCTGGCTGATTTTGCCGTTGGTGCGGCGGGCGTACATGCTGAGCGGATACAGGGTGGAGCCGCGGGCGCGGTTGATGCGCTCGGAGAGGGTGTCTATGCCGGGGGCGTTCATGAGGAAGCCGACGGAGCCGCAGTTGATGCCGTAGAAGGGCAGCTTCATTTTCATGTAGTTGTGCAGGGTTTCGAGCATGAAACCGTCGCCGCCGAGCACGACGATCACTTCGGCGCCCACGCGGCGCTTGGTGAGCTCGACGATGTCGTAATGCTTTTTAAGCTCCTTCAGCGCGGCCTGAGCTTTGGGTGAATCATCGGCCACACAGGCGATTTTAGTAAAGTTCATAGGTCCTACAGTCGTTTGATGGTCGTGGTATTAGATGTGAACGGATTGGGCGGCTGCGTCAATGATTTTGAGGGGATTCAGGTGTTGCGCCGCACCAGCGCGATGACGTAGGCGAGGTTTTCCACGGGGGTGGTTTCCGCTGTGGAGAGCAGGCGCTCAATGACGCGGTTAGCGTAATGGAGGGAGCCGGGGCGCTCGCCCTCGGCATCCAGGGAGCGCACCGATTGCAGCAGGAGACGGACGGCGGGGAACATGGTTTCGGGCAGGCCGGACTTGTTGTAAATGGCGCGGAAGCCAAGGTCGCCGCGGTCTGAGATCAGGGCGCGGGCATTGCTTACGGCCACGCCGGAAAGGCGGGCGAGCGCGGTTTCGAAGAAGGCGAAGTTGCCCTGGCTCAGGCCGGTGAGGATGATGGAGGGGGTGAGGCGGTGATAGGCGATGAGCTGGGTGACGAGCTTGTCGATCTCCTGCTGGTCGCGGGTGACGCGCACCAGCTTCAGGGTTTCGCCTTCGCGGGTTTTTTCTATCTCTTTTTCAATGTCCTGTTCTGGCAGGCGATGCTTGGCGCGCAGGGTGCGGCCCAAGGATTCGGAGACATGGTTGATGAGTTTTTCGGCGACCGTGGCGGGCAGTTGCGGGCGGCTGACGAGGGCGCTCATGAGGGGCTTGTTTTCCGGGAAGCGCTCCACGATGCGGCCCATGCCGCTTTCGGAAATATCAGCGCCGATATTGTGGACAAGGGCGGTGGCGACTTCATCGTTGCCCCGGGCGATGAGGGTGTCGCTGAGTTTTTCGGGCACGGCATCGCGCCGGGCGACGGCGAGAAGGCGGGTGTCGTCATGGGCGGCCTGCACCAGCTCAATCAGGTCGGACTCCGTGAGCGCCATGGAGTGCTCCAGCACGGGCAGCGCCACTTCCTCCACGTCGCGGGCGAGGGCCACGGCGATGTCGCGGGGGAGGTTCCTGCTGCTTTTCACATGCGCGGAGAGCGCTACGCGGACATTGATCTCGGTTTCACGCATGAGGAGGCGGAAAATCTGCTCGGCGGCCTGGCTGTCTGCCTCTTTCATGGGTTGCTGGGTGTAGGTGCCGGCGATTTTGTTGGTGGCGCTGAGCACGGCTTCGCCGCTCCTGTCTTCCAGCAGGCGGAGCACATCCTCGTTAGTGAGGCTGAAAGGGCCGGAGGCTATGGGCTTGCGCTCAGTGTGCATCGGCGGGCACCATGCGCCCGCCGATGATGGAGAGCAGGTATTCCATGTTTTCGACGGTGCGGTTATAGCGGGCGAGGTAGATACGATCTATGACGCGCTTGCGGAAATCGCTGTGCTTGACGCGGCCATATTCGGATTCTTCAAGGCTGATGCGCAGGAGCACGCGCACGGCTTCAAAGAAGCCCTCGGGCATACCTGAGGCGCGGTAAATGGCGGCGAGGCCCTTGCCGCTGGATTCGGTGAGGAGGATGCGGGCGTTGATGCGGGGCACGTCTGCCAGCCGGGCGATGCCCATTTCAAACACGGCGAGGTTGCCCACGCAGAGCGAGCGCATGAGCAGGGAATGGGTGAGGCGGCCATGGTGGTACATGTCGTCTATGAAATCTTCGGCGGTGTCTTCATCATAGCCCACGGTATTGTGGTGGGGGGTGATGCCGAGCAGCTCCCATTCGCGGGCATCCTGCGCGGCCTTGGCGATGGCAGGGGAGTGGTTGGGGTAGAGCCGGGTGAGCTGGCTTTTCAACTCGTTTGACACGGCGTAGTAGAGTTTTTCCACGATGGCGATGGGCAGCTGGCCGCGCTTGACGAGGGCTTCCAGCAAGGGCTGTGTGAAGGGGATGTCCTGCCAGTAATGGAGGAGGTTGGATTCGTTGAGCACGGCGCCCTTATTAGAGAAGAGGGTGTGGAGCACAAGGGTGTCGGAAGTTTCCAGCAGGGCTTTGGATAAATCCTGAGACAGGGTGGAGCGGCGGGCGATGGCGCAGTGGCGCACGTTTTCGCTGGTTTTCTTTACCAGGGTGATGAGTTCTTCCTCGGTGAGCACCTGAGAATATTCGAGCACGGGGAGGGCGACGATGGTTTCATCATGAGCGAGGCGCATGATGACATCATGCGGGGCGTTGGGGCAGTGGGCCAGTTCCTGCGCGAGGGCGCTACGGATCTTTACTTCCGCGTCACGGGCGAGGAGGCGGAAAATTTCTTCGGCGATGAGGGATTCGGATTCATTGAAGGCGCGGGAGCGGAAGTCGGCCAGTACGCTTGTCGCCAGGAGCCCCCTTGTCTCTGCAGAGGGCTCCTGGGACAGCTTTTGAACATCCATGAACGTGGTTTGCGTCATGCGTGCCTTCCGGGTTGAGCTTACGCCTTCAGTGTTCAAGCAGATCTCTCCAGCAGGCTTTTAGGTGATTTCTTTTTTTATTACGTTTCTTGGGCACGTTAAATTTGCTGAAGGCTATAAGCAAAAGGTTAAATAAACCTTTATAATGTATTTTTACACAATATTCGTAAAATTTTAGTTAATTTTTACTTTCATAGTTAATCTTAGTTAATTTCCTTGTTCCGTATCGCCTTTTTATAGGGGCTGTATCTTCATGAAATACTAACCATTACGGCTTAGGATCTGGGCAACACATTGTAACAAGGGTTGATTATGGGAAAAGTGTATCGGGATGCGGCGAAGGCCCTTGAGGGGCTGTTATTTGATGGCATGACCATAATGTCCGGCGGTTTCGGGCTGTGCGGCATTCCTGAACACTGCATTCGCCAGCTTAAGGACGCCAATACCAAAGGGATTACCTGGATCGCTAATAATTGCGGGGTGGATGATTTCGGCAGCGGGATTCTGCTGCATACACGCCAGATCAAGAAAATGGTGGCGAGCTATGTGGGGGAGAACAAGACGTTTGAAAAGCAGTTCCTGTCCGGCGAGCTGGAGGTGGAGTTCAACCCACAAGGGACGCTGGCGGAGCGCATCCGCGCGGGCGGTGCGGGCATCCCCGCGTTTTATACCAAGACAGGTGTGGGCACGGTGATTGCCGAGGGCAAGGAAACGAAGATATTCGACGGCGTGGAATATGTGATGGAGCGCGCGCTGAAGGCAGATGTGGCGATTGTGAAAGCGTGGAAAGGCGATACGGAGGGCAACCTTGTGTACCGCAAGACGGCGCGGAACTTTAACCCCATCATGGCGCAGGCGGGGAAAGTGACGGTGGCAGAAGTGGAAGAATTAGTGGAGCCGGGGCAGCTGGATGCGGATACTATCCACACGCCGGGCATTTTCGTGCAGCGCATTTTCAAGGGCGAGCATTTTGAAAAGCGCATCGAGTTCCTGACCACGCAGGCGAACCCGACTGGCAAGAAGAAGGAGCAGTAATATGGCATGGAACCACGAAATGATGTGCCGGCGCGCCGCAGCGGAGCTTAAGGACGGGTTTTACGTGAACCTCGGTATCGGCATTCCGACGCAGGTGGCGAATTATATTCCTTCGGGCGTAAATTTCACGCTGCAAAGCGAGAACGGGATGCTGGGCATGGGCCCCTTCCCTACCGAGCAAACGGCCGATCCGGATTTAATCAACGCGGGCAAGCAGACGATTACGCAGCTGCCCAAGAGCAGCTATTTCGACAGCGCCACCTCGTTCGGCATGATTCGCGGCGGGCATGTGGACCTGGCGATCCTCGGCGCATTGCAGGTTTCTGAAAAAGGGGACCTTGCGAACTGGATGGTGCCGGGCAAAATGGTGAAAGGCATGGGCGGGGCGATGGACCTTGTGGCGGGTGTGAAGAAGGTGGTCATCATCATGGACCATAACGCCAAGGACGGGGGCGCGAAGCTGGTGAAGGAATGCAACCTGCCGCTGACGGGCAAGGCGGTGGTGCATATGGTGATTACCGACCTGGGCGTGTTCGACATTACACCCAAGGGCGTTGTACTGGTGGAGCTTGCGCCGGAGGTGACGCTGGAAGAGGTGCGCGCCAAAAGCGAAGCAGCAATCGCCGAGCGGCATTGATATGGCCTCAACGCAGCGGGCTTTCGATACATGGGATGTGTTGAAGCTGGTGGCGTTGCTGCTGATGTTCGTGGACCACGCGGGCAATTATGTTTTTACCAGCGATCATGACCAGTATTACCTGCGAGCCATAGGGCGCGGGGCGGCACCGATCTTTTTGTTTCTTGCGGGCTATGCGAAATCCTACCGGTTCAGCTGGGAATTGCTGGGGCTGGCGGTGGCGCTCACGGTGTTTGAGTGGTGGTTTTTCTGGCGCATCGACACGGTGAATATCCTGTTCAGCATTTTAGTGTCGCGGGCGATTTTTAACTGGTTCGAATCACGCGGGCGCATTATCCGCAGGCCGATTGAATGGTATGTGGCGGCGACGGCGCTTTTTGTACTGGCGGCAGTGGTGGATTACGGCTCATTGGGGTTTTTGCTGGCGCTGGCGGGCTATATGCGCAGGCATAAGGAGGCCTACCACCCAGCGCTGCGCAAGGGTTTAAGCGTGGTGATGCTGGCCACGTTCGGGGCGTTCCAGATCCAGTTTTTCGCACCCGCCATCAGCCCGCCGATCAGCGCGGGCGTGATGGGGGCGGTGTTTTTATGGTGCATGTGCTTCGAGGTGCGCGAGGTGCGGGCGCGCTGGCTGCCGAAGGTGGTGCGGTATGTGCTGAAGTTGCTATCGCGGTATTCGGGCTATATTTACGTGGCGCATTTGATGATGCTGATGTGGCTCACGGGCGTGGCGCCTTATAGTAACTAGGTATTTTTACTCAGGCGCCGCCGCTTCGCTTTGCCTGCGGCCCTCAATGGGCCTAGTCGTCGTAAGCTCTCCTCCAGGGGGGTAGTAATTAGTTTTTACTTCGGTGCCGCCGCTTCGCTTTGGCTGCGGCCCTCAATGGGCCTAGTCGTCGCACGCTCCTGCGGGTTACATCAAGGGGATTCTCAGGGGCAGGGGATAAATAAAAAAGCCCCGCTTTTTGAGCGGGACTTTTTTCTTTAATATTGGCTTCTTAGGCGATTTCGAAGGTGGCGTCTACTTCTACGGCCACGCCGAAGGGGAGTTCGGCCACGCCCACGGCGAAGCGGGCGTGCTTGCCTGCTTCCCCGAAAATTTCCACCATCAGGTCCGAAGCACCGTTGGCGACTTTGGGCTGGTCGGTGAAGCCTTCGGCGGAGGCGACGAAGATGCCCATGCGGATCACTTTCTTAATACGGTCGAG
>JANYCJ010000108.1 GCA_025360345.1 Alphaproteobacteria bacterium
CGCAGCTCTTCCTTCGGCTCGCAGACTACGGGAGAGCCAGCGTCGAAGTGTTTTTCGTGGTGAGCGGTTTCCTGGTGGGGGGGATCACGCTTAAGAAATGGGAGAGCGGGCGGCAGAGTTTTGCAGAGTATTTCGCCAGCCGGTTCAGCCGTATTTACACGGTGTTCGTGCCGGCGCTGATTATAGGGGGCTTGCTGGATTATGTGGGGTGGACGCATTTTAACGGGGCGGAGATGTATACCAACTCGGCGCAGTACCACACCAATTCCATGGATTTGACGATTTTCAACCAGTTGGGGCTGGGAATATTTTTTGGCAACCTGCTGATGCTGGGAAATAACTGGGTGCCGATACTGGGCAGCAACGGGCCGCTGTGGTCGCTGGTGTATGAATGGTGGTATTACTGCGCGTTTATCTGCCTGCTGGGGATGGCATTCCGCAAGGATGCGGGCACGCGGGCCTTGTGCGCGGCGGGGTTGGCGGTGATTGTGGGGCTGATGCCGCTGCACTGGCTGCTGTGGATGCTGATCTGGCTTTTGGGGGTGGCGGCATTCAAATATTGCGAATCGGGCTTGTGGAAGCCGCACGCGGCTTTGGGGCTGGGGCTGTTTTTAGCGGCGATGGCGTATTCGCGCATGAGCACGCACGCCGAGGCGCCGGATTCGATGCTGGTGCTGTTCGTGAAGGATTTTGCGATTGGCGCGGGCTATGTGCTGCTGCTGGGGGGGATGTATGGCTGTGAGCGGAGGCTGATTCCGTTTAAGGCTGCCCACCGGTGGATGGCGGAGTTCAGCTTTTCGCTCTATGTGGTGCATTTCCCGATGCTGGTGATTATGGCGGCGGGGATGAAGGATGTGTATGGCATCGGGTTTGCCACCTTGCCGCAATGGGGGTATTTCTTTGCGATGGTGGCGTGGATTTATGCCTATGCCTTCGTGTTTTCGCTAGTGAGCGAACGGCGCACGCCGCGGGTGCGGGCGTGGCTGCTGCAGCGGTTTACGCGGCTTTAGGGGCGGCCAGTTTCTGGGCGGCGATGCTGTATTTCTTGCGGGTGGCGAGAATGGGTTTTTCGATATAGTGCCAGGAGAGCATGGCGGCCAGCGTGGTGAGCGCCACGGAGGCGATGAAGTGCGGCAGCCACAGGCCGAGCAGGGCCGGGCAAAGGGCGAGGATGACCTGCTGGAGGGGATAGCCGTAGAGGTAGATGCCGTAGGAATAATCACCTTTGGAATAGAGGGGGATTTTGGGGAAGCGACAGCAGCCGATGAAGACGGTGAGGTAGACCAGCATGGGGACGCAGACGAGGTTTAAGGCGTAGTTGGCGCGCCACTCGGCGTGGCCGAAAATGCCGATGCTGGCGGAAGCGGCGAGGATGGCAAGGGCGAGGAGTTTGGAACAGGGAATATGGTAGCGCACCCAGTAAAAAAACGTGCCCATGAGGAAGCTGGGGAAAAGCAGGGAGCCGCGGGTGAAGAAGGCGTAGTTGAGCAGGGTGTGGCTGGTTTTGCCGTCGGGATTTACCATGCCGAGAAGCTGGAGGAAAGTGGGCATGATGAGAAGGGCCGCCACCAGCATGAAGATGGCCAGCGGGTGCTTTTGCGCGCCTTTGAGCTGCATACTGACCATGACCATGGCGTAGCAGGTGACTTCGAAGGGGATGGACCAGATGGACTGGTTTATGGCCCCCGAGGGGTGGGTGGTAAAGGTGCCGGGCAGCTCATACTGGATGTAGAGGATGATGTTCAGGAAATAGCGGCGGAAGAGGGGGTCCAGCGCGTATTGGGTGAGGGTGTAGGTGGTGAAAAGGGGGCCTAAGATGAGGGCGGCGAAGAAAGTTTGCACGACGAGGGCGGGGATGATGCGGCAGAAACGGTTGATGAAGAAGTTCGGGGTGTTGAGGCGAAGGGCGCTGCCGGCGACGAGGAAGCCGCTGAGGGCGAAGAACATGGGCATAATCATGTAGATGTAATACCACATGGGGGTGGCTTCGATTTCGGACATGGTGCCGACGATGACGAAGCTGTGGAACCACAGCACGGACAGGGCCAGCCAGAGGCGGAGGAAATCGAAGCCGGGGGCGACGCCTTTATGTTCGTCGAGGATCTGGCCGATGCTGCGCATTTATTTTTCGACGAGGGAGGCGTAGGCCGCGAGGTAGGTGTGCGCGGACCGGGTGAGGGAGAGGTGCTCTTCCACGTAGCGGCGGGGCTGATAGGTGGCGAGGTTTTGCCAGAAGGCTTTTTCTACCTGCTCGAACCCGGCGATTTTGAAGGTCATGCCGCAGGCGGGGGAAAAATAGGGTACGGAGGAGATATTCATTTCGGGGGTGACGAAAGGTTTGAGCAGGGGGTCTACCATTTCCAGCTCGTCCCATGCCAGCACGGGGACATTGGTGGAGAGGGCTTCCTGATAGGCGAGGCCTTGCGTTTCATGCTCGCAGACGAAGATGAGGGCGCGGCTTACTTTAAGGGCGGCCATGAATTCAGTGTGGTGGTGGTGGCCGTAGCGCAGGACGGTGTAGGTTTTGCCGATGCTGTCCAGATGCTTTGTGATGCGGTTTAAGATGGTGGGGACGCGCTCTTCGCGGTGCCAGCGGATTTTGTCGTAGATGACATAATCGGTGGTTTTGGTTTCTTTGGCGTAGTCGGGCCAGAGCTTGGTGTCGATGCCGGCGTACCAGGTCATCATCTTGTCGCCGCAATAGGGGCGGTAGACGTCGCAGAACCAATCGGAGGGCTGGATGAGTTTTTTGAAGCGGGGGTTTTGGGCAACCGCTTTGGAATTGTCGGGCAGGCCCCAGTCTCCGGGGCCGAAGATGGCGGGGTTTTGCAGCTGGCTGGTTTTTTCCAGCACGCTGGGGTAGCCGCCGATGCCGACGGGATAGTGCGGGCGTTTGGCGGCGGCGGCGAAATCATTCACGCGCACGTCGCAGCCGATGAGCTGGAGGCTGTTTTTGAGGGCGAGGAAGGCGGTGTAGAAGCCGGTACGCACCTGCTGGCGGCAGAGGCTGCGCTTGGCATAGCGCAGGAAGCGGCGGGCCTGCGATTTCAGGCCGCCGACGAGGCCGGGGACGGCCTGCCACTCATACCCATCGTAAAACAGCAATACGAGGGGGCCGCGGGAAGTGGTTTCGAGATTTTGCAATGCGTCCTGCTTGGGGTCGGTCATGCGGTGGCCTTTTCAGCTTGGAGGGCGATGTATTTTTTCTCTTTTTCATAGGTGGCGAGGCGGGGCATGATGGACATGGCGAGGATGGGGCCTATGCCGAAGGTGCCGATGAGGTCTACCTCCACGTAGGCGCGGATGATGAACATGACGGAGATGCCAAAGGTGTAGACGTATTCGCGCTCCATGCCGCAGCGGAGCATACCCGAGAGGCTCTTGAAAAAGTTTTGCAGCAGCAGCAGGCAGAGCAGGAACAGGCCCACGCCGCCCAGCTCAACGAAAGTTTCCACGTAGAGGCTGTGGAAATGGAAACCGAAGCGGCCGCCAATGCTGAATTTGTACCACATCTCTTCAGCCACAGGGTTTCCGGGAATCCAGAAGGCGGAATAGCCGTGGCCGAGGACGGGCATGTCCCAGCCCGCTTCGATGCCTTTTTCCCAGAGCAGGGTGCGGCCGGTCATGGTGGTGTCCTTGCCGAAGCTTTTGAAAATGACTTTCTGGGCGTCGGTCATGTTGCCTACGCCTACGATGACGGCGAACCAGACGGTCATGGCGGCGAGGGCGAATACGCGGTATTTGCGGCGGATGCGGGTGACGAAATAGACACCCAGCAGCATGAGGAAGGTCATGATAAGCGACATGGCGGAGGCGGCGGAACCGCAGAGGTAAAGGGCGATGAGGGCGATCACGCAGGGGATGACGCAAAAGACGATGCGGGCGGCGAATTTCTGCGGAAGGAAAAAGGCGATGGTGGACATGAAAATGCACAGCTCGGCGTAGAGGCCGACCTGGTTTTTGGAGCCGAAGAGGCCGACCAGCGAATAGTTGCCGGTGAAGGGGTCTACGCCGTAGTTGCGGCTGGCGATGGAGGCGATGAGGGCGAGCGTGGCCCCGATGTTGAACCCGCGCAGGAAGGCGGGCAGGCGCACGAGGCGGCCAATGATGATGGCGGCGAAAATGGAGGAGGTATATTCCAGCGCCGAATATAGCGACGTGGAGGGCATGGGCGACCATATGGTGGAGACGATGGCCAGCGCGGGCAGGAGCAGCACATAAATGGCGTCGGGCGTGATGCGCAGGGTGACGCGGCCGCGATATTTGCTTAAGGGGAACCAGCAGAGGTAGAAAATGATGATGAAGGAAAAGCCGTATAGCCCGGCATAGGCCAGCGTGTAGCAGGTGGTGGCCATGGCGATGATGCCGTAAAGACTGCCGATGCGGGGCACGTAGCCGGGGTCTTCGGCGCGGAGCTTGAGACCGGTGGTGGTGTTGCGGAAATCCGCCGGGGTTGCACCGCGGGGCGGGGGGGTGGTGACGGTCATGGCACAACCTTCCGGAAAAGGCGGCGCAGGCGCAAGGCGGCGGGCATCCATAGCATGAGGGCACAGGATGGATATGATGCGACGGCGCAGAGGGCGGCTTTGGGGTTTTTAGCTTTTAGCGCGTTGAGCAGCTGGGTGAAGGCGTAGGCGCGGGCGAAGCTTTTTTCGCGGCGCTGCTGCGCTTCGGCGGCGGCGGGATAGAAGGTGTAGGTAGCGAGGAGTTTGGCGTCACCCTCGCGCATACGGGTGATGTCTTCGAGTTTCAGGCGGTGGGAGATGGAGGATTTACGCACCGTGTAGCGGTAGCCTTCGCTGGGCTCGATGGCGCAGCGGGCGCCGGAGGCGAGGCACTGGGCCATGATCTGGTAGTCTTCGCCGATGCGGATGGCGGGATCATACGACAGGTGGTGCTGGCGCAGGAAAGCGCTGGAGAAGAGGGGTTTGACATAGCCCAGCGCGTAGGCGCCGGAGAAGAGGCGGTTGCCATCTATGAAGCTTGCGAGGTCGAGGAGGCGGATGCGGGCGAACTCGGTGGGGGGGAACATGGGATAATTGCTGCCGTCTTCCTCGCGGTGGACGCTTAAGTTGTCGATGACGATGTCTGCGTTATGGGATCTGGCTTGCGCGAGGAGGTGTGCGAGACGGCCGGGGAGGAAGGTGTCGTCGCCATCGAGCACGGCGAGCCACTGGCCTGTGGCGGCGGCGATGCCGGTGTTGCGGGCGACGCTGGGGCCGCCATTGGCGGGCAGGCGGATGGTTTTGAGGCGGGGATCGGTGACGCGGGAGAGGATGTCCCAGGTGGCATCGGTGGAGGCATCGTCGACGGCGATGATTTCGAGCGTGACGCCTTCCTGCGCCAGCGCACTGGCGAGGGCGCGTTCGATATAGGTTTCGACGTTGTAGCTGGTGAGGATGACGGAGATTTGGGGATCAGCCATACTGGGTGATCTCCTGCTTGCCGAGTAGGCGGGAGAGCACGCCGATATGCATGGTGGCGCGCAGGAGCCAGAAATGCATACGCTCGGCGCTGGCGAGGTTGAACAGCGCCATGGCGAAGCAGAGGGCGATGGTGGTCAGCGCACGGACGATAAGTTTGGGGCGGGCCGCGCCATGCAGCAGGGTGACGGCATGGGTCTGGCCCACGCGGAAGCGGCGCTTGAGGAGCCAGCCGAGTCTGGCGCGCTCCGGGGTGACGTTTTCGGTGAGCCATGCTTCTGGGGCGAAGGCGATGCGGTGGCCAGCCTTGTGCAAGGTGGTGAAGAACTCGGTGTCTTCGCCGCCGGAGCGGCCCAGCTCGGTGCGGAAGCGGAGCGCGCCGATAGCGTCTTTGCGGAAGATGACGTTGCAGGTGTAGCCGGTGATGATGTGGTTATTCTCCCAGACGGGAAGGGTGGCGTGGAAATCGCCCTGTTTCATCCATTGGGGGGCGGCAGCTGGGTAGAGGGCGCGGACGGGGCCGAGGACGATGTCTGCCTGCGAGGAGGCGAGGGTAGAGACGAGCACCATGAGCCATTCGGGGGTGGCGATTTCATCGTCGTCCAGAAAGGCGACGAGGGGGGCGGTGGCGGCTTCGAGGCAGGCGTTGCGCGCGATGGAGATGTTGCGGGCGGGCGCATGGAGGTAGAGCAGGTTCAGGCCGGTGGCGGCGGCGGTGCTTTCGACGAGGGCTTTGGCGCTGGGGGTTTCGTCGTTATCGGCGACGATGACGCGGAGATTCCATTCCGGCTTCGTAATAAGGGCGGCGAGGGAGCGCAAGGTGGCCTCCACCTGCGGGCGGCGGAAGGTGCACAGACAGATATCGATGGGGCCTGCGGTCATGATTTGCCCAGCAGATGCGCGAGCAGGCCGCGCCAGAAGCCGAGCGACCATGCGAAATGCATGACCATGGCGGCCGGGCCGGAGGCGGCGAGCTCGCGGTTATGGCTTTTCTGGGCGAGGTGCAGACCGTAGGTGCAGCACAGCGCCGCCCAGAGCACGAAGGGCAGGGCGAAGACGATGCAGACGGGGGCAAGCAAGGCGAGGAGGAAGGCGGGAAAGACCGCGACGGGCAGCATCTGGCGCAGCTTGGGCTTGCTCTTATGCTTCAGGATGGTGCGGATGCGGCCTTTACCGTAATTCATGTATTGTTTGAAGAGGCCGGAGGCTGTGGCGCGGGGGTAGTAGACCAGCGAGGTTTTGCCGGTGAGCCAGATGGTGCCGCCATGGGCGCGCAGGCGGGTGTCCAGCTCGGCGTCTTCGTTGTGAGAGAAGGTTTCGTCGTAGCCGCTGATGGCGCGGAAGGTTTCGATGCGCATGAGGGCGTGGTGGCCGTGGTCTACCCATTTGCCTTCGCTGCCCGCATTGCGGTGGGCGGAGCCGCCATTGCCGAGCTTGGAGTTTTGGGCGGCGGCCACGGCGCGCTGGAAGGGGGTGATGCCTTGCGTGTCCATGGCCACGACGACGGAGGCGGCGGGGCGGGTCTGGGCTTCGAGGACCAAGGCCTGAATGTAGCCCGCGGGGTAATCCGCGTGGGCGTCGATGCGGACGAGGAGGTCGGCTTCATCGCCATAGGTGGCGACGGCGAGGTTTACGGCGGCGCTTTGCAGGCGCTTAGGGTTGTGGAGGTAGGTGACGCAAGGGTGGGTTTGGGCGAGTTCCTGCGCGATGGACACGGTGCGGTCGGTGCTGCCGCCATCGACGATGACAATGTGCAGTGGCAGGGTGGTATTGGTGGCCAGCACATGCGTGACGAGGGGGGCGAGGTGGGCCTCCTCATTCAGGCAGGGGATGACGACGAGGACGGGTTTCATGCGGCCCTCCGCAGGATGGTGACGGGGCAGAAATTGCGCAGCGTGTTTACGAGGTCGATGCAGGCGCTGCGGTCTGCCACCCAGGTTTCGGCGGGCACGGCGCGGGAGGCGGCTTCGAGCGCCTGATAACGCTGGGGGGTGAGGGTGGCGAAGAAGGCGCGCAGGGCATCGAGCTTGGGCTCGGTGAGGGGCACGCCGATATGGAGGCGCTGGATGGTGCGGCCGGTTTCCACGCCGCTGGCTGCGATGGGCACGCAGGCGAAGGCGCCGCCCTCATACAGGCGGTTTGGCAGGAGCCATGCGGAATTCTGGCCTTCTTCAAACATGTCTATGGCCCAGGTGAAGTGGCAGCTTGCGTACATGGCGGGGAGTTCGGCGGGTTTGTACGCGCCTTCGAAGGTGAGGCCGGGGGTGGCGGAGGTTTGCTTTTCGAAATCGGCGAACTGGTCATGCGAGGGGCGGCCACGGATGACGACCTGCACCTGACCGCGCGACTCGCGGACGAGGGCGGTGAGGAGGTCGAGGCTTTTGGCGCAGCGTATGGCGCCGAACCAGCCGATGACCCACGGGGCGGAGGCGATGCGGGTGGGGGATTCGCCCACGAGGGAGGCGGGGTAGAGCTTGTTTTCCACAAGGTAGGTGGGCAGGCGCACGCGGGAGCGCTTTTCAAAATATTCGTGGATGAAAGCCGGGGAGCTGGTGAGGAGGGCGGAGGCGCGCTTGCTCAGCCAGCCTTCGAGGTTGCGCAAGGCTTTGCCGATGGCGCCCTGATTGAGGAGGAGGCGGTGGATGTCCAAAGATTCGTAAACCAGCGGGGGTTTGGGGCGGCAGAGGCTCTGGCCGCGCACGCCGATGGCGAGCATTTCGAGATTGCGGGCGAGGATGAGGTCGGCGCTTTCGAGGATGGGCTTGTGGCGGCGCAGGCTGGCCACGACGCGCAGGACGGAAAGGAAGCGCTGGGCGAAGCCGCCGTTATAGGTCTGGCCGAGGTCTATGACGGCACTGCCGCCGATGGTGGCGACGGGGTTTTCGGTACGGCGGAAGCCAGCGATGGTGACGGCGGCCCCGCCCTCGGTGAGCATGGCGGTGCGGCGGGCGACGGCGGGGTCGGACACGTCGTGAACGAGGTAGAGGATATGCAGCGGTTTGGTCATGCTAGTGCAGGGGGGTGTATTTCACCCGTGCGAAATCGGCGCTCACGTCTTCCTTGTATTCGAAGGGGCCCAGCCAGTCGTTGACCTGCGGCGTGCCGGACCACAGGGTGAGGTGGATTTTGCCGGGGTGGGTGGGGATGGGAACGCCGTCTGCGGTTTCATGCACCAGCTTGTTGTCGACATACCAGCGTATTTTGTCGGGCTGCCAGACGAAGGTGTAATCATGGAAGTCCTCGGACGCGTCGAAGCCAAGCTTTACGAAGAAGGCACCTTGCGACTTGGCGTTGATGTAGTAATTCAGCTGCACCATGGTGGTGTCTTTGCCGAGGAACTCAAAGTCGATCTCGTCATGCACGGGCGAGCCTTGCGGGGGGCCGATATAGGTGAAGAAGCCGGTGTTGAGGCCGGAGCCCTTGGCCACGCGGATGCGGGAGGAGAAGGAGCCATAGCCGTATTTCATGGTGGATTGCAGTTCGGCGCAGGAGATTTTGCTGACTTTGCCGCCCTTGTCTGACAGGGTGAGGCGGAGGTTATTGTCGTGGCCGGAGAAGGCCTCGGCGCGCCACTCGCAGGACTGCACGGGGCCGTTGGTCCAGCCATTGGCGATGTACCAGCGGTTTGTGTCGATCTTTGGGTAGGGGAGGAACAAAGGCAGGTCGCCCGCGGCGTGGGCTGCGGGTGCGGAAAGCAGGACAGCGGCGGCGGCATAGCGCAGCAGGGTACGGAACGGGGCGGGGCGCTTGCGCATGGGCGTTACCGCATTTTCTTGAACCGGGTATAGACCCGGTTGGCGTGTTTCATGGCCAGGCTGAGCTTGCTTTCCTTAAGATGGCCGTCGGAATTGTTCAGCACAGTGCCGATGACGTTGGCGTTTACCAGCACATTCATGGACTGCTTGACCTCGGTGATGCGGGTGCTGCCGTCGTTTACCACGAGGAGCACGGCGTCTACCTGCGGGAGGAAGGCGATGGGGTCGTCCTGCGCGAGGGTGGGGGGGAGATCATAAATGATGATGCGGTCGGGATAGCGGGTTTTGAGCTCCTGGGCGAGATGGGTCATGCGCGGGGAGCCGAGGACTTCGGACGAATTATCCATGGGGCTGCCGGCGGGCAGGATGTTCAGGCGCTCGAACGAAGGGCGCAGGAGGCATTTGGAAATGGGGACATCGTTGTTGTAATAGTCGCTGATGCCGTAGGGCGGCTCGATGCCGAGATACTGGGTGACGCTGGGTTTGCGCAGGTCCAGATCCACCAGCAGCACGGTTTGCTTCTGGTCGAGGGCGATGGAGACGGCGAGGTTCAGGGCCACTGTGGTTTTGCCGTCGCCGTAATTGGCGGATGTGATGCCCAGCGTGCGGTAGCCGTTCTGGTTCATGATCTGCAGGACTTGTGTGCGCAGGATGCGGAACACGTCCGCCTCGCGGTTGCGAAGGCGATGGGCGATGACGTGGTAGCGCTCGAGGTAGCCGTCGTGGATGGGGACGATGACCGATTGCTGCTGCTCGGTGGCGGTGACGTGGCGGGCCTCGGGAAGGGGCGGGAGCTGCTCTTCCTGCAGGCGCTGCTGCTGGAGCTTGATTTCACGGGCTTCGCGGGCTTTTTGCAGGGCTTTTTCTAGTTTGTCCATGGTTATGCCTGCTTCCCTTTATGCCTGCGGATTTTGCGCAATGGCCAGCCCACGATGCCGGCCACGCCATGCCAGACGATGGCGAAGATACTGGCGGCGAACATGATGAAGGGCATGATGCGGCTGACCGGGTCTTTTTCCAGGTCGGTGTACATGTGCGGGATGACCACGAGGGGAGGAGCGCCGACGAGGCTGCCGAGGTGGTTTGCGCCGTGTATGCTCTGCTTGAAGATTTCCGCGACGATGACGCTGCTCAGGCCGCCCATGATGGCAAGCGCCAGCGCGCCGAGGGCGAGCAGGGAGCGCTTGGGCTGGGTGCTGTCGGGCACGGCGGGCGGGTTGATGACGATGAGGCGCTGGCCTTTGCGATCCAGCTCCAGCTGTTCGTTCATGCCGGCGGCCATTTTATGCTCTTTCAGCTCGCGGTAGCGCAGCTGAGCGTTGTCATAGTCACGGGTGAGCTTGGACATTTCCTGCTCGATGCCGGGGTTGGCGGCGATGGACTGCTCGTATTTCTGCTGCTGCTCGAGCATGGTGTCGCGCTGGGCGAGGAGGGCCTTGTGCTGGGCTTCGGCGGATTTCAGCTGGGAGGCGAGCTGGAGGTAGGCGGGGTTGTCGGCGTCGCTTTTGAGGTTGTCGTCATCGGCGTCGGGCGTGCCCTGCTTTGCCTGCTCGTCTTCAAGGGTTTTCAGCTGGTGCTCAAGGGATTTGACGTCGGGGTGGTCTGCGCCCTTGGTGGCTTTGGCGGCGGCGAGGTTGGTTTTCAGGTCGGTGATCTTGGCTTCGAGCTGGGCGGACTTGCTTTCCGGGGCCATCTGCGATTTCATGGCGGCGATCTGGCGGCGCGCCTTGATGACATCCGGATGGTTGGGGCCGTACTGGCCGGTGAGGGTGGCGTATTGCGATTCGAGCGCCTTGAGCTGGGTGGCGGGGGTGGTGACCATCTGCCCGTCGGCAATGACGCGGGAATAGGGGTCTACCATGGCGAGCTGGCTTTTGAGGGAGCCTTGTATGCCTTCATTGGTGGTGATCTGGCTATCGAGGTTTTGCAGGCTCATGGAGACGTTGGCGGCGGCCTGCTGGTTGAACATCAGGGCGGCGGGGCCGGATTCGCCGTGCTTGGCGCGGTAATCGGCAATGGCTTTTTCCTGCTCGGCCATGGAGTTTTCGAGGGCCTTGATCTGGCTGTCGAGGAAGCCGGAGGTTTCTTCGGCTTCAAGGCGGCGCTGCTTCAGGTCTTCATCGAGGAAGCGGGTGACGAGCTCGTCGGCGACCTGCTGGGTGATCTGGGGGTCGTTATAATCGAAGCTGAGGTTGAAGGCGATGGCGGAGAGCTGCTCGGCGGTCTGTTTCTGGGCGGCGGCGGGGTTGGAGAGGTTGCCGCTTACCAGGTCTACCTTGATCTTGTTGCGCACCTTATCTGCGGTGACGGAGACGGGCACGCTGTCACGCGAGCCGGGGTAGAGGTTGAACTTGGTGATGATCTCGGCGAGGGATTCCAGCGAAGTGACTTTCTGCTGGATCTGGTTGATGCGCTGGTCGGCGAGGGATTCGATGATGGCGTTGGCGTTGGTCACGTTCGCGGCGATGTAGCTTTGCTCAATCTGCACGGTGGCGGTGGAGCGGTAGTTCGACCAGTGCATGACGAAGACCATGGCGATGAGGAACAGCACCGAGGCGCTGAAGAAAAAGGTGCGGCGCTGCCGGATGAGAATGGCGAGCATGTCGCGGACGGTTAGTTCCTCCATGCGCAGGCTCCCTGTGTGGTGTGTTTCAGTGTCATAGCGCGTCTTCCGGCGGGTGATAGGACAGGCCGACGATGACGGACTGCGAATCCAGCGTGCCAGCGCCATTGCCGATGAGGCCCTGCCGGATGTAGGAGAAGGTGCCGGTGGCGTCGAGGTCTTTCATGAGGCGGTAGGCGATGCCGGCGGAGGCATTATATTCGTGGTCGAGATTGGTGGCGATGGGCTGCACCACGTAGCTGGCCTTGCGGTAACCCACAGAGCCGCGCAATGACAGGCGGTCGCTGACGAGGTAGGACTCTTTCAGCTTAAGGTCGGTGAGCAGGATGGACAGGCCGTTGCCCGCAGGTTGCTGGGCGCGCTGGACCTTGGCGTCGGTGATGTAGCGCTGGGTACGGTAGTTCAGCGCGCCGGAATAGACATAGGTGGATTGCGAGCTGGTGGGCGTGCCGTTCTGGGTTTTCTGCTGGGTGGTTTGCTCACCGACGTCGATATGGGCGGTGAGGGCGTCGCTGTATTCCCAGACCCAGCCGACGGTGGGGCCGATGCTGGTGGTGGTGTTCTGCGCGCCCTGGTTGGTCTGGTATTGCTGGGCGTTTACGGTGAGCACGGCGGAGTTGCGCGTGTCGAGGCGGTGCTTCCAGTAGGTGCCGTCTGCCATGCTGGTGTAGTCCACGAACACAGCATTGTCGTAAGTGGATTTGAGATAGTTGAAGGTGGTGCCGAAGCTGTCGCGCTTATTGACGCGGAAAGTGAGGCCGGGGATGATGGAATATACCTTGTTGCGCACATTGGGCGCGGTGATGCCGAAAGAGGTGATTTCCGTGCTGCGGGTGGTGTCGTAATCGAAGCGGCCGTTCAGCGTTGCGTCCCAGCGCTGGTTCTTGCGGCCAATGCTGAGGTATTCATGCGCGTTGGTGGAGTTGAAGATGGAATTGTCGTACAGGCCCTGGCTGATGATGTTGCGCAGCTGGAAGAGGGTGGTGGGGTCGCTGGTGTTGAGCAGCAGCTCGGCGGTGCTTTCGGAGCCTTTGAGCGACTTGGTGTTGTGCACGAGGCGAAGGGGGTTTGAATCGTAGCTGCCTTCCTCGCTTAAGGTGATGGCGGCGTATTTGGCGGGCGGCACATCAGGATGGTCGAGCGGGTTTATGGGCATACCAAGGGCAAGCGTGGGCGC
>JANYCJ010000145.1 GCA_025360345.1 Alphaproteobacteria bacterium
CCGCCATTGGCATGGCTGGTTTCGCGGGCGCTTTCTTGGTTGCGCTCCAGCACAGTCACGTCAAAGCCTCGTTTGCCTAACTCATAAGCAGTGGTCACGCCCAGCAGGCCGGAACCCAGGATAACAATTTTCATAGCAGCTCAGGTTTCTTTAAAAAATTATACCATTTCAGCAAATGGCCCCAGTAATGGGCGCATCATAGCTCGAACAAACTCATAATGAGTGCCCGTCCCTTTGTCCAAGCATTTTTGGCAGTTTAACCCCCTAAAACCCCCCACCCAGCCACAAGCTGGCGGCGAACTTAATTCTTTCTTAATAACTACCCCCCAAAACAGGGGGTGCCCCTTATGCCAACCACAGGAAATAGGCAATGAAAAATAGTCATATAACCGAAATATTGCTGCCGCCGCTGCCATAAAATTGCAATAAATCTATGTTATGCTTTGGTAGCAGTAAAAATGGCTTCACGCTTTGTTAAGCAACATACTGTAAATTAAACCATCCTATAGGGGTTTTACGATGTCAGCAGGCCGTCTCCAATCCGATCCGTTGTTCCAGGGCTTAACCCGCCCCACCATGATCATGGGCGTGAGCTACATGTATTTCGTGATCAACGCGATCGTGAACATGATTTTGTTCATCAACAGCCAGGATTTCAAAGTGCTGCTCATGGTCGCTCCCGTCGTGCATCTCATCGGCTACCTCATCTGCCTCAAAGAGCCGCGCGCCATTGAACTCTTCATCATCAAAATGGCCAAAGGCTACAAATGCATGAACCGTGGCTATCACGGCTTCACCAATTCCTATGACCCGTATTAATCGCGCTGCTCCCGGCTTGCGCGTCCAACATCTTTCGTAATGGTACTCGCATAATATGAAACTTTCGCTCCAGCGCCGCAAAACCCAGAAAGCAACCTACTCGAAGCTGGAAGTATCCGCGGCGACCTTTATTCCCTACGAATACCACTGGGACCGGGAAACCCTGCTGACCAAGAAAAAAGAATTCGTCCAGATCCTGCGGCTCGAGGGCTTCTCCTTCGAAACCGCCGACGACGAAGACGTGGACATGAAAAAACTCGTCCGCAATTCGCTCCTGAAATCCATGGCCGACGGCACGTTTGCCGTGTGGTTCCACACCATCCGCCGCCGCCAGTCCGCCTATCCCGGCGGCAAGCAGCCCCCCGGCTTCGCGGCTTACGTGGATAAGCTCTGGCACGAAAAGCACACCACCAAAGACACCTACGTCAACGAAATCTACATCACCGTAGTGCGTAAAGCCGACACCAAAGGCGCTGCCAAAGTGCACCATTACCTGAAAAAAGCCAGCGCTGCCGGCAATAAAACCGCGCAGATCGACTCCATGCGCGACGCACAAAAGGAACTCGCTGAAGCCGTAAGCCGACTCGCCGCCACGCTGCGTGACTACGGCGCAAAGCTGCTCACGACGTATGAAAACGAACACGGCGTATTCTCCGAGCCCATGGAGTTCCTCTCCAACCTCATCAATTGCGGCTTCTCGCAGCCCATGCGCTTCACCGCCACCGACATGTCGCGCTACCTGCCCATCTACCGCCTCTATTTCGGCGGCCGCGCCGTAGAAGTTTCAGGCGCCCCCCGCAAGCGCTTCGCAGGCCTCATCAGCATTAAGGAATACTCCCCCGCCACCGCCGCCGGTTTGCTAGACGGGTTCCTCCAGCTCCCCTTCGAATTCATCATCTCGCAAAGCTTTTCCTTCCATAACCGCAGCGTGAATATCAACCGTATGCAGCTGCGCCAGCGCCGGATGATGGCCGCAGAAGACGCCGCAATCTCCCAAATCGCCGAAATTTCAGATGCCCTCGATATGGCCATGTCCGGCCACGTCGCCTTCGGCCCCCATCACCTCACCGTGATGTGCTTCGAAGAAAGCTTGCCCGAACTGGAAAAAGTACTCTCGCTGGCCATCGCCGAACTGGTAAACCTCGGCATCAACCCCGTGCGCGAAAAATTCGTGATGGAGCAGGCCTACTGGGCGCAGCTCCCTGCAAATTTCGATTGCATCGCCCGCGGCGCGGATATCAGCACCATGAACCTCGCCGGCTTCGCCTCCCTGCACAACTACCCCATCGGCAAAATCGACGGCAACCACTGGGGCGACTCGGTCACCGTGTTCGACACCTCCTCCGGCACCCCCTATTATTTCAACTTCCACAACCGCGACGTGGGCCACACCACCATCATCGGGCCGACCGGCGCGGGTAAAACCGTGCTGCTGAACTTCCTTTGCGCGCAGGCACAAAAATTCAACTGCCGCATCTTCTTCTTCGATAAGGATAGGGGCGCGGAAATCTTCATTCGCGCCATCGGCGGTAAATTTACGGTGATCGAGCCGGGCAAAATCTGTAACTTCAACCCCCTCCAGCTCCCTGAAACACCGGAAAACCGCACCTTCCTCGGCGAATGGCTGCATACCCTCGTCACCATCCACGACGAGCCCTTCACCTCCGACGACATGGACCGCATCACCGACGCCGTGGCTGGTAATTACAAACTTGCCAAAAAAGACCGCATCCTGCGCAACATCGCGCCCTTCCTCGGCATCGAAGGCCCCGGCACCATGGCCAGCCGCCTCAAGATGTGGCACAGCAAAGGCCCCTATGCAGGTCTCTTCGACAATGAGATAGACGTGGTGGATTTCTCCATCGGCTCCTGCTTCGGCTTCGAAATGGGCGAAGTGCTCAAAGAGCGTGTCAGCCTCGAGCCCACGCTGCTCTACCTCTTCCACCGCATCAGCCTCTCGCTGGACGGAACCCCCACCGTCATCGTGCTCGACGAAGCATGGGCCCTCATCGACAACAAGATCTTCTCCGGCCGCATCCGCGACTGGCTGAAAACCCTCCGTAAGCTGAACGGCATGGTGGTCTTCGCCACCCAGTCGGTAGAGGATGCCACCAACTCCGCCATTTCTGAAACCCTGATTCAGCAGACCGCAACCCAGATCTTCCTGCCAAACCCGAAAGCCACCGACGCTTACAAAAAGGCCTTCATGGTCTCCGAGCGTGAGTTCAACCTGCTCAAAACCACCGACCCCGGCAGCCGCTACTTCCTCGTGAAGCAGGGCAAAGACGTGGTCGTGGCCCGTATCGACCTTTCAGGCATGGATGATGTGATCAACGTGCTGTCCGCCCGCGCTGAAACGGTGTCTATCCTCGATGAAGTGCGCGCCGAATATGGTGACGCGCCGGAAGCATGGATGGCCCCGTTCCAAAAACGAGTCAAACTGGAAAGAGAGAAGCTTGCCGCCAAGGAAGTCAAAAAATAGCCAGCCAATCCTTCTTTGGCTGATGCTTGCCCTGATGGTCTTCCTGCCCGTGTTCACCCCCGGGCAAGCGCACGCTTATACCTTCAACGAACCCGATTTCGGCTACACCTACGACCCTGACACCAAAACCGGGGAGTGGGATGGCGAGGTCTGCCCCGGCATCGGCCTGCTCCGCCGCATCATGCCCTGCATCAAGGACACGGTGGTAAACGTGACCAACCAGATGCTTATCCCCATCTCCAAATATGCGGCCAACACGGTCACCGTCATGTGCACCCTCGCCATCGCCCTGCTGGGCGCGCTGATGATTGGTGGTAAAACCACTGCGCCTTTCAAGGACACCATGGTCCTGATAGTCAAGCTGGCGTTCATACGTGTATTTACCAATAATTTCGGCGGGTTTTTCGGCCAGATACTGGATGTAATGGACGGCATGTTGGATATTGTGACCAACGTCGTGCTCGTTGATATTATAGACACCAGCCCCATGCTCAGCTGCATGGATTACAGCACTATAGAAGACACCGCCCTGCGCAACACTATATGGGACGCGGCGGACTGCTCCCTGAATACATTGGTGGGCGGCATCGTTGACCCCAGCGGTTTCACCTTGCAAATGGGCATCATCGGCTTCCTCGTATCCGCGCTTTTCTCAAACACTTTGGGCATGGCCATCGGTCTTCTCGGCATTCGCCTCATCCTGCAGCTCATCTGGGCGCTGTTCCGTTGCCTCTATATCTTCGTGGGTTCCTATCTCGGCATTTGTATCATGGTGCTGGTTTCGCCCTTCTTCATTCCCACCATTCTATTCCAGGCCACCCGTGCTTATTTCGAGCGGTGGCTCAGGCTGCTCATGAGTTTCATGCTCCAGCCAGTTATTCTGTTCGCCTACATCGCCATGCTGCTCACTGCCTTCGACCTGGTCATTTTCAGTGGCCCTCATTCGCTGTACGGCGTTTTGGCCGGTGACGATGCGAATAAGGATAATTTCCGCAAACCTGTGGCAGATGGGGGCTTAGGCGGCGTAGGCACAGTGCTTCAGAACGGCGGCTACAAAAAAGACTGGAAATCGCCCTTCGCGCTGGACATCAACTCGAAAGGGACCAAGGATTATCTGGCCAAACGCGCCAGCGACGCTAAGAGAACCCCCCTTGGCACCGGCACCGTGGACACCGGCGTGATGGGCCTCATCGCCTCCCTCGTTACAAAGCCCGACGAATCGAGCGACGGCATGAACGTAACCAAGAACCGCCAGAACAAGATCCTGAACAATATCGGCCTTGGCGCTCTGGCAGCCAAAAACGGCAAAAAAAGCGACCTGAACCTATTTGAAATTAGCATCCCCAAGGAAACCGTAGACTGGAACTTCCTCGCCTGGAAAAACGGGTATAACGTGGATTTGGGCGATACGGGCGATCAGGCCAACGGCAAAGTGGTGCAATACATGATTAAGGTCTATGTCTCCTTCCTCATGTCGCTGCTCACCGGCTATGTATTCATCGAACTGCTGGATACCTTGCCCTTTGTGGGCCAGGGCCTCGCCCTCGGTAGCGGTATCGTGGACGAAAAATCCCTCGGCATGAGCGGCCTGACAAAAATGGCGCCCCCCGGCGCGGACTTTATGAAGCAGATAAAAGGAAAGACATTCGTCGGATGATGAAGCGCTTCCTCAGCATTATGAATAAAACGCTCCTCATGCTGGCGCTTGTCACCTTGCTTGTGTCCAACCCGCTTCAGCTGAAGCCTGCCTATGCCGATGACACGCCCCCTCCCAGCAATGTACAGGATTGCGCAGCCGATAGCGGGTTCAAGGATTCCCAGATAACCTCGCAGATTGTATATTGCGTAAAGACCACGATCATCAAGGTCACAGAAAAAATGATGTTCGCGGTATCTGATTATATGGTCACCACCACCACAGTCGCTTTCGCCGTAGCGGTCGCCTTATTCGGTATGCGCCTTGTGGGCGGCGAAGCGGAAGTCACGTCCAAAACCATCGGCCTCCTCTCCCGCCTTGCCCTTGTGTTCCTGTACGGCTATGCCCTTGGATTCCCCAATAACACAGACCTGCTCTTCAGGTTGATGGACTGGCTGGTAGACTTAGTAGGCCCCAGCCCCGGCTGGTCCCCATGGGAAGTGATAGATGCGTTTGTGGGGCGATTGTTCGGCTTCGGTGGCGATAAGCGCACCATGGTAAACGGCGTGGCAGGCGTCATCTTCGCCGCGGCCCTCTCTGCCTCCACAGGCACGGCCATTTTCAGTTCAGCCGTCATGGCCTTCTTCAGCCTCATGCTGTTTGTGCTTGATATCGTGTATGCCTATCTTACCGCGGTGCTGGTGCTGTCTTTCACCATCATCATTTCCCCGATGATCATCCCTCTCGCGCTGTTTGCCGCTACAGATCGCTATTTCAAAAAATGGTGCCAGATCATGATTGGCGCCATAATCATGCCGATGCTGCTTTTTGGTTTCCTGTCGCATGTGCTGGGCGTCTTCGACGTTCTTATTAAACAGTGTACTGATACCCTTAGCGCCGGCATCATCGACAAGAATGGCAACCCTGTTTACGACAAATTTTTCAAGGTAAATGAACCGGTATTTAGCTGGCTTGCTTCCGCAGACCCGAACAAAGTTGACGAACTTGGCAAGAGTGTTGAAACCTATACAAAGACGCTCCCGGCAGATGAGAAAAAAAACATATCGCCGGATACTAAAAAAGTATTTCCGCCAATTGCCACCGAAATCAATCCCTTTGATCGTGTCGCCATGGACATCAGCCTCGCCAATTTCCCCGGCGTGGACTATGATGCAGATACCATTAAGGAAATCATTTTTACCTTTATTACCTTATGGATATACTGCAAGCTGCTTCAGGGCATTATTCGCAAAATCCCTGAAATTGCTCAGCAGATTTCCGCCGGTGTCAGAATCAGCATCAGCCCCCAGAATTTCAAAGACCGTATCGCCATGGCAAGGAAAGACGGAGGCGTTGGCATTGGCGCAATCACCGGCGGCTTCCTGGGCGGCAAGATTGGCGGCGCTGCTTCTTCAAACAGCTTCGGCGGGAGATCTGCCGGCACGGTAGCGGGCATGTTGCTTGGTGGCTCCGCTGGCGAAAAAGTATCGGTATCCATTACCAACCAGGTGGCCGAGCAAATCAATAATGCACTGATAGGGCGCAGATGATGATAATATATTCCCCATTCCAACACCGCGATGTGCCCCTCAGGCCGAACCGGCTTTGCACGCGCATGGTCATGTTCTGCTCGTTGCTAATGGTGCTCTTTGCCTTGACCATAGCCGCGCCCCACGCCGCCTATGCTGCTGATCCGCTGAGCGACAATATTCCAGACGGCACCTGCACCAGCGAAGACAAATACTTCAAAATAGATGAGCCCGACTCCGGAATGGGGCTGGTTTCCAGCGTCATTGACCGAGTGCAGACACCGCTTGCCGATGTCGCTTCAAAAACCTTTCAGGGCATCGTCGGCAACCCGGATTTCAAAAACGCCCTTCGTATCGCCGCCACAATCTATGTAGCCGTGTATGGGCTGTTTTTCACTTTCGGCATGGTGCAGATCACCGTCCATGACCTGATGGTAAGGTTGTGCAAAATCGCCATTATCAACGTGCTCATATCCCCAAATGCCTGGACGTATTTCAACAACTATGTTGTAAAATTCTTCAACGGCGCGGTGGATGACATCATCAAAAATGTCTCCGCCATCGCCGTCAACCAGTCCGGCACCGCTGTTGGCTCGCTTATGGGCTCCCCCTTCGATCCCCTCGACCAGGCGCTGGTCTATCTTGCCTCCTCCAAAATGGCCGTAACCCTGCTGGCCACCTTCGCCACCGGCCCCTACGGCTTCGTGATCGGCCTGATCCTCGCCATGAGCATCGGCAGCTTCCTGAAAGCGCTTTTCAATGCTTTGTATATATACGTGATGGCCTATGTCATCCGCACCCTGATGTTCGGCATGGCCCCGCTGTTCATCGTCTGTATCCTTTTCTCCCGCACCCGCCACCTGTTCGATGGCTGGCTGAACCAGATCATCAACGCCACTTTGCAGCCTATTTTCCTGTTCACTTTCTTCGCCTTCTTCGTATTACTTATCCGCTCGTGCCTGGAGCAGGTGCTGGCCACCCCGGTCTGCTGGATGCCCACGGGCGTGCGCTTCGGCTCACCCGGCGTCACGCATTTCTGGCGTTTCGCCATTGCCGTATGTGACGGCTCAAATGTCGTCACCCTGCCAAACGGCAAAACCAAATTCCAGTCTTTCGACGGTCTGTGGGGCTTCAACGGCGCCGAAGGGCAGGATGTGGGTGCCTGCAACCAGGGCAAAGTGCACCCCATGGGCATCATCCTCCCGCTGATGATCTGGATTCTCGCCGACCTAGCGGGCCGCTTCAACCACATCGTCATCGAAATAGCCAAAGACTTGTCCAATGCCGCCACCGACCTGAGCATGGGCGCGGAAGGCATCAAGAAATGGTTCAGCGAAGCCACCGACTTCGGCGCCCTTGGCAATAAGAGCGCTGGCTCTACCGGTGTGCGCGGTGCTCCCGGCAGCCTGGGCGACATTGCCCGCCTGCTCAAAGACAACCCCGGCGGCGACCCCAAAGGCCCACCCCCGCGAGCGGGCGGCACCACGGTTCCCGTGGATAAGCGCCGAACGCCCGGGGCATAATAATGCTGTTGCCATAGCCGCGCGCAGGCCATATATTTATGCCTCTTAAAACCACTCCGCAGTTGGGGTTTCAGGGAAGGAGTCCGTTATGGCGCGTCTTGTATTGGTGGGAATGATGCTGGTGATGTTAAGCGCCTGCGCCGACAAGGTCGAAGATCTGAAAAGCCCCTGCGTAGGTGGTGACGGCAGCCCCTGTGCCCGCCGCCCGGTAAACGACTGGTGGGCGCACGTCTAGCGCTTCAGCAGCGCCGCCACCTCTAGCGCCGCATAGGTAAAAATCGCCCGCGCCCCTGCGCGCCGGAACGAAAGCAGGCTTTCCATCATCGCCGCTTCCGCATTGATCCAGCCCTGCATCCCCGCCGCCTTTATCATCGCATATTCCCCACTCACCTGGTAGGCGAACACAGGAACCTGAAACCCGCTCGCCGCCCGGTACACAATGTCGAGATAGCTGATGCCCGGCTTCACCATTACAAAATCCGCCCCCTCGGCAATATCCATGGCAATCTCGCGCATCGCCTCGTCGCCGTTGGCCGTGTCCATCTGGTAGCTGCGCTTATCCGCCGCCCCGAGGAATTTGGCGGAGTCCACTGCCTCGCGGAACGGCCCGTAAAAACTCGACGCGTATTTCGCGCTATACGCCAGAATCTGCGTGTTCCCGTGCTCCGCC
Source organism: Alphaproteobacteria bacterium (assembly GCA_025360345.1). GTDB lineage: Bacteria > Pseudomonadota > Alphaproteobacteria > Rickettsiales > SXRF01 > JANYBV01. Next base: position 8,660 of record JANYCJ010000145.1, read on the forward strand.
CCGTCCAGCGCCGCCCGTATCGCGCCAATGCGCCCGTCCATCATGTCTGAAGGCGCCACGATATCGCAGCCCGCTTTCGCCAGCACCACCGCCTGCTTGCACAGCACCGCCACCGTCTTGTCGTTGGCCACATGTCCGTGTTCCACAATCCCGTCATGCCCGTGGTCGGTATAGGGGTCGAGCGCCACATCGGCAATCACGCCCAGCTCGGGCACCTGCTCCTTTAGCGCCCGTATTGCCCGGCACACTAAGTTGTCCGGGAACAGCGCCTCGTCGGCCAGCGGGCTTTTCAGCTTCTCGTCAACCTTGGGAAACAGCGCAATCGCCTTGATGCCCAGTGCCGCTGCCTGCTTTGCTTTTTCCACCAGCACATCCACGCTCACCCGCGAAACCCCCGGCATCGCCGCCACCGGCGTTTCCAGCTTCTCACCGTCCTGTATAAATACCGGCCAGATCAGGTTGGCCGGGCTCAGCACATGCTCCGCCACCAGCTCCCGGCTCCACGCCTGCATTCGTGGCCGCCGCAGCCGGATAGCCGGAAATGAACCGGGCAGGGAAGGGGGCACCGCCATAAAAACATCCTCTGAAGTGTCATGAAATACGCCCGGACTATAAGCAAATCCGCCAATTTCCGCAACCCCATCCATTTATTGCTTGCCAGCAGGGCAGGGGCTGCTACTAAAAAGCCAAAGAACCCAACCGAAACAGAAGATTATGAACCGCATCCTTTCCGGCGTCCAGCCCACCGGCAACCTCCATCTAGGCAACTACCTCGGCGCCATCCGCAACTGGGTGTCCATGCAGGATAGCTATGAGTGCCTGTTCATGCTGGCAGACCTCCATGCCATCACCGTGCCGCAGGAGCCCGCCGCGTTGCGCAAATCCGTGCGCGAAACCGCCGCCGCCTACATCGCCTGCGGCGTGAATCCTGAAAAAGCCGCCATCTTCCCCCAGTCCGCCATCTCCGGCCACGCCGAACTCGCATGGATCCTCAGCTGCCATACCCCCCTGGGGTGGCTTAACCGCATGACCCAGTTCAAGGAAAAATCCGGCAAGAACAAGGAAAACGCACCCCTCGGCCTCTATTCTTACCCCGTCCTAATGGCCGCCGACATCATCCTTTACAAAGCCACCCACGTTCCCGTCGGCGAAGACCAGAAGCAGCATCTCGAACTCTGCCGCGATATTGCCGGGGCCTTCAACCGCGCATACAAAACCGAGTTCTTCCCCATCCCAGAGCCCGTCATCCTTGGCGCCGCCACCCGCATTATGAGTTTGCGCGACGGTACCAAGAAAATGAGCAAATCCGACGAATCCGACTATTCCCGCATCAACCTGACCGACGACACCGACACCATCGCCCTTAAATTCCGCAAAGCCAAGTCCGACATGGTCGAAGGCCCTATCACCTATGATGAAACCGCCCGCCCCGAAGCCGCCAACCTCCTGAATATTTATGCAACCCTGAAGGGCATCACCCGCGAGCAGGCCGTGGCCGAGCAGGACGGCAAAAACTTCTCCGCCTTCAAGCAAAGCCTCACCGACCTCGCCGTGGAAAAACTCGCCCCCATCACCGCCAGAATGCGAGAACTTTTGGCCACCCCCGACTATATCGATCAGGTGCTGGCCAAAGGCGTGGCAAAAGCGGGCGGTACCGCCACCCAAACCATGCGTGAAGTCAAGGATTTAGTGGGCTTCCTTTAAGCGTTGCTTAAACCCCCGGGGGCATGGTAAAACACTTCACCTGCCAACCCGCTAACATCCCCTATGTCATCGAAAACGACCATCCCCACCCTAATCAAGACAATCATGGTGGTCTCCAGCCCTTCGCTGCTGGTGCTGTCGTTTTTCGCCATCATGGGCGAGCTGAATTTCAGTTATTTCGTCTACGGTTATATTGGCATCATGCTGGTCTCCACCGTTTTCGTCATGCCATTCCTGTCCAACATCTCCGCGCTAACCTATTATGTGAACGACCTGGCGCTGGATAAGCGCGTCCGCGCTCCTGATTTGAGCTTCCTCTCCAACGTCGCCGAGCTTTCCGGCGCGCTGGGCCGCCTCCAGCGCAGCTGGGAAAACAAGCGGCAGGAAATGGAAACCGTCATCACCGAGCGTGAAATTCTGGTGGATACCCTCCCCGACATCCTCATCATGACCAACGACGACAAAATGATCGTGCGCACCAACCGCGCCGCCCGCAACATCTTCGGCCAGAACCTCGCCCACCGCCACCTGCAGGACGTCATCCCCAATGAGCAGTTGATAAATGCCATCTCCGCCGTGATCGAAGACCTCCACGGACAGGAAATCGAGTTCCAGCTCGGCGAGCCTTATGTGAAAGATTTTCAGGCCATTATCGAACGCTTCCCCATTCCCTCCGAGGGCGGCATCAGCGTCGTCATCACCCTCACCGACATCACCCAGCAAAAGCGCATCCAGCGTATGCGCGCCGACTTCGTGGCCAATGCCAGCCATGAAATCCGCACCCCGCTCGCCTCCATCATCGGCTTCATCGAAACCCTGCGCGGCCCCGCCAAGGACGACCCCGTCGCCCGCGACGAATTCCTGAAGGTCATGGCCGATCAGGCCGAGCGTATGTCCAAGCTGGTAAACGACCTGCTCTCCCTCTCCAAGATTGAAATGAACGCCCACGCCGCCCCCATCGGCAAGGTGGATGTGCTGCGCATCATCCGCGCCGAAAAACAGCATTTCGAATGGGCCTGCAAACAGAAAAACGTCAGTCTCAAAGTAAAGCTCAACGACACGCTCCCCCCCACCAAGGGCGACGACGAAGAACTCGCCCAAGTCATCCGCAACCTCATCGGAAACGCCGTCAAATATACCAATCCCGATACCGAGGTCGTGCTCACCGCCAAGCTCACCTCCGCCCTGCCGGAAGATCCCGTGTTCCGCAACCTTTCCCGCGCCATCTGCTTCTCTGTGCAGGACCATGGCGAAGGTATTTCGAAAGAACACATTCCCCGCCTCACCGAGCGGTTCTACCGCGTAGACACGGCCCGCACCCGCAAAGTCGGCGGCACCGGCCTCGGCCTCGCCATCGTCAAGCATGTGCTGAACCGCCACCACGGCGTGCTCACCATCGAAAGCGAAATAGGGCAGGGCAGCACCTTCTCCGTTTACCTGCCCGTTTATGACGACATCTCCTCTGGCCGCCCCGAAAACAAACCCGAGACCGTGGCATGACCGCCCTTTCCTTAAAAGACCGCCACATCCCCCGCAGTAAAAAGCTGGTTGAAAATAGCATCCGCACGCTGTTATGGGTGGCCTCCGCCACCTCCATCCTCGTCACCCTCGCCATCGTGTTTTCCGTGCTGTTCGAGGCGCTGCGCTTCTTCAAGGTCATTCCCCCGATGGATTTTTTCTTCGGCCTGCACTGGAGCCCGCAAATGGCCCTGCGCGCCGACCAGTCCGGCTCCTCCGGCTCCTTCGGCATGATCCCGCTTTTCGCCGGAACCCTGCTCATTACCGTCATCGCCATGGTAGTGGCCATCCCCATTGGCCTCTTCTCCGCCATCTTCATGTCCGAATATGCAACCAAGCGCACCCGCAACATCGCCAAGCCCATGCTGGAAATCCTCGCCGGCATCCCCACGGTCGTATACGGCTATTTCGCCATCATCCTGATCGCCCCCGCACTCCGCCATTTCGGTGCCCATATCGGCGTGGACATCGCCTCTGAATCCGCCCTTTCCGCGGGCCTCGTCATGGGCATCATGATTATTCCTTTCATCTCGTCCTTGACCGATGACATCATCACCGCCGTACCCAACAACCTGCGCGAAGCTTCATACGCACTTGGCGCCACCCAGTCCGAAACCATCAAAAAAGTTATCCTCCCCACTGCCATGCCCGGCATCATGGGCGCGGTTCTGCTGGCCGTCTCCCGCGCCATCGGCGAAACCATGATCGTGGTCATGGCCGCCGGCATGAGCGCGAACCTCACCCTGAACCCGCTGGAGTCCGTTACCACCGTCACCGTACAGATCGTAGCCCTTTTGGTAGGAGATCAGGAATTTGACAGCCCCAAAACCCTCGCCGCCTTCGCCCTCGGCCTCACACTTTTCTGCGTTACGCTCACGCTCAACATCATCGCGCTTTCCATCGTCAATAAATACCGGGAAAAATATGACTGACGCCCGCACCCCAGCGCAGCTCGAAGCCTTTTACCGCAACCGCCGCAAGGCCGAGGCTCGCTTCCGCCTGCTGGGCAAATGCGCCATCACCACCGCCATCTGCATTCTGCTCTTTATCCTCACCGCCCTCGGCGCACAGGGCATTCCCGGCTTCCTGCAAACCCAGATCAAAATCCCCGTCACTTTCGACGCCGAAAAACTCTCCCTCCAGTCCGGCGAAAAGGCCGATGCCGCTCCCGCATCCTCCTTCCAGCGCCTCGCCCAGTCCTCCCTGAAGGCAGAGTTCCCCGAAGCCGCCGACCATGATGCCCAAAAGCAGCTCCTCGCCCTCCTCAGCGCCAATAACGGCAACATCATCAAGCAGGATGCCGCCGCCAATCCCTCCCTTCTCGGCACAACCGCCGACGAATGGCTGCTCGCCTCCTCCGTCACCGATCTTTACTTCAAAGATAAAATCCAGCGCGCCACCCCCGAGGCAGACCGCGCCCTCACCGACCAGCAGCTGAACTGGTTGGACGGCCTCAAAGCCAAAGGCGCCATCCGCACCGGCTTCAACACCAATCTCTTCACGCAAGGGGACTCCCGCACCCCCGAGCAGGCGGGTTTCCTCGGCGCCATCATCGGCTCGCTCCTCACCATGGTCGTCTGCCTCTCTGTCGTGTTCCCCATCGGCGTCGCCACCGCCGTATATCTTGAAGAATTCGCCCGCAAAAACCGCTGGACCGACCTTATCGAGGTCAACATCAACAACCTTGCTGCCGTCCCCTCCATCGTCTTCGGCCTGCTCGGCCTCGCCGTCTACATCAATGTCCTCGGCTTCCCCCGCTCCGCTCCCCTCGTCGGCGGCATGACCCTCGCTATGATGATCCTCCCCGTCATCATCATCACCACCCGCGTCAGCATCGCCGCCATCCCCCCCTCCATCCGCGATGCCGCCCGCGGCCTCGGCGCGTCCCCTGTGCAGGTCGTCTGGCACCATGTCCTCCCGCTGGCCATGCCCGGCATCATGACTGGCACCATCCTCGGCATGGCCCGCGCCATCGGCGAAACCGCTCCCCTCATCATGATCGGCATGGTCGCCTTCGTGGCCGACCTGCCCTCCGGCTTCAAATCCTCCGCCACCGTCATGCCCGTGCAGGTCTATTTGTGGGCCAGCTCGCCGGAGGCCGGCTTCGCGGAAAAAACCGCCGCTGGCATCCTCATTCTCCTCGTGATATTGCTCGCGCTGAACGCGCTGGCCATTTTCCTTCGCAAACGCTTTGAAGTCCGGTGGTAATATGAACGATACGAAAATCAACGCCAATGCCATCAACGTCTTCTACGGCGCAAAGCAGGCGCTGTTCGACGTGAACATAGACATCCCCGCAAACTCCGTCACCGCCCTCATCGGCCCCTCCGGCTGCGGCAAATCCACCTTCCTGCGCTGCATCAACCGCATGAACGACACCATCGAAGGCGCCCGCGTCGAAGGCGAAATCATGGTGGACGGCAAAAACATCAATGCCCGCGAACAGGATGTGGTGCAGCTGCGCAGCTGGATCGGCATGGTCTTCCAGAAGCCCAACCCGTTCCCCAAGTCCATCTATGATAACGTGGCCTATGGCCCCCGCATCCACGGCATGGTGCAAACCAAAGCCGAACTGGACGCCCTCGTGGAAAACTCCCTGAAAAAAGCCGGGCTTTTCGAAGAAGTCAAAGACCGCCTCACCGACCCCGGCACCAGCCTGTCCGGTGGCCAGCAGCAGCGCCTGTGCATCGCCCGCACCATCGCGGTAAACCCTGAAATCATCCTCATGGATGAACCTTGCAGCGCCCTCGATCCCATCGCTACCGCCCGCATCGAGGAGCTGATTACCGACCTTAAAGATAATTTCACCATCGTCATCGTCACCCATTCCATGCAGCAGGCAGCCCGCGTCAGCCAGAAAACCTGTTTCTTCCACATGGGCAAGGTCATCGAAACCGGCCCCACCAAGCAGATTTTCACCACCCCTAAACACCAGCAAACGCAGGATTATATCACCGGCCGTTACGGTTGATTAACCGGATAGCTCCCATTCTGGCCTGCCTCAAGTATTCCTTGTGCCTATCCTCGCCCATAAGGTATAATTTTATAGATGCGCTGATCCATAAAATTTTATATAAATACAATGAGATATACAGAGCAAGCGATGCAGTTTACCTCCCCCGCCGAACGCCGTATCACCGTGCGTATGTTGTCTTACTGGGAGCGCCTGCGCGGGGATCGCCCCATGCCCGCGGAAGAAAATATCGACCCCGACGACCTCGACGATCTGTGGGACTGTTGCTTTCTCATCCATGTCAAAGACCTCGATAAGCCCGACTATAACTATACCTACCTGGGAGACGACATCGCCCATATGTTAAACGAGGGCATATTGGAAGAAGAGGAAGTATACGAAAAGACCACCAAGATCAGCGAACTGACCAAGAATTACCGCAAAGTCGTCGAAACCCGCAAACCCGTGCTGGAAGAGGGTGAATTCCTCAATATCGCCGGCACCACCGTAAAATTCCGTCAGTGCCTGTTGCCGCTGGGCGAGGGCGATAACGTGGTTGCCATCCTCGGGGCCGTCCGTTTCAAGCTTTTTAGCTAACACAAAGCGTATCTTACCGCTTTCTCGCAATAAGTGAAGATTTCCGCTATTTTGTGGTTGACTTGACCCGCATCCTCCAATAGATTCCAGCTCCTTTTTATAGAATTTTAATCCGGTGTAGACGTACGTTATATGCAGACTTATTCCGCAAAACCTTCTGAAGTTACAAAGAAATGGCTTGTTATCGACGCTGATGGCGTTGTCCTCGGCCGCTTGGCTTCGCAAATCGCAATGCTGCTCCGTGGCAAGCACAAAACCATGTTCACCCCGCATATTGATACCGGCGACCATGTCGTCATCATCAATGCTGAAAAGGTGAAGCTCACCGGCAAAAAGATGAAAAACAAGCTCTATCACCGCCACACCGGCTTCCCCGGCGGCGTGAAGACGCAGACCCCTGAATTCATCCTCGGCGGCAAGCACCCCGAGCGCGTGATCGAAAAGGCCGTGGAACGCATGATGCCGAAAGAAAGCCCGCTGGCCCGCCAGCAGCTCGGCAAGCTCCGCGTATATCCCGGCACAGAACATCCCCACACCGCACAGCAGGCTGAAGTGTTCGACTTCGCCAGCAAGAATCCTAAGAACAAGAGGTAATCCGTGGCTAAAGCAGAAGCAGTGAAAAAAGAAGTCGCCCCTAAGGCAGCCCCGAAGAAAGAAAAAGCCGCCGCAGCTCCCAAAGAGCTGAAGACCTACGGCACCGGCCGCCGCAAAGACGCAGTGGCCCGCGTATGGGTAAAGCGCGGCAACGGCAAGATCACCGTAAACGGCAAGAGCTTCGAAACTTATTTCGCCCGCCCTGTGCTGCGCATGATAATCAACCAGCCTTTCGCCGCCATTGAGCGCGTAGGCAATTTCGACATCGAATGCACCGTGTGCGGTGGTGGCCTGTCCGGCCAGGCCGGCGCAGTGCGCCTCGGCATCAGCCGCGCGCTCGATGAATACGATACCGTTTTCCACAAGGCCCTCCGCTCCGGTGGTTTCCTCACCCGCGATAGCCGCGTTGTCGAACGTAAGAAATACGGCCATAAGAAAGCCCGCCGTAGCTTCCAGTTCTCCAAACGCTAAGAGACGCCAACACAAAATATCAAAAAAGGCGCTCCTCTTGGGCGCCTTTTTTGCATTTCAAGGAGCACTATAATGGATAAGAAAATCAATATCGCCATCATCGGGGCCAGCGGCTACACCGGCGCGGAACTCATCCGCCTCCTGCTCACCCACCCCCACGCAAATATCAAAGCCCTCACCGGCGATTCGCAGGCCGGCAGGGACATGGCCGAGGTCTACCCCCACCTGCGCTTCAAAAAACTCCCCAAGCTCGTCACCCATGCGGAAGTGGATTACAGCGGGATCGACCTCGCCTTCTGCTGCCTCCCCCACGGCACCACGCAGGAAGTCATCGCAGGCCTGCCCAATCATGTCCGCATTATCGACCTGAGCGCCGATTTCCGCCTCACCGACCCGGAGTCCTACGCCCAGTGGTACGGCCATCCCCACAAAGCCGTGGAACTCCAGAAAGAAGCCGTATACGGCCTGTGCGAACTTGCGCGTGACGCCATTGCTTCCGCCCGCCTCATCGCCAACCCCGGCTGCTATCCCACATCCGCCGCGCTCCCGCTGGCCCCCCTCATGAAGCAGGGCCTCATCGAGCACGAAGGCATCATCATCGACGCTAAATCCGGCGTCACCGGCGCAGGCCGAAGCCCCCGGCAGGCCAGCCTCTATACCGAAATCAATGACGGCATCAATGCCTACGGCATCGCCAGCCATCGCCATACCCCCGAAATCGAGCAAACCCTGTCTTTCGCCAGTGGGAAAATCGTAAAACTCACCTTCACCCCGCACCTCATCCCCATGAATCGCGGCATCCTCTCCACCATCTACGTGAAGCTCGCACAGGGCACCACCGCCGATGACCTCCACGCAGCCCTCAGCAGCACATACAGCGCGGAGACCTTCGTGCATATCCTGCCCAAAGGCGCAACCCCCAGCACGCATATGATCCGCGGCACCAATGACTGCATGATCGCTGTTTTCCCCGACCGCATCCCCGGCCGCGCTATCCTCGTCTCCGTCATCGACAACCTCGTCAAGGGCGCATCCGGTCAGGCCATTCAGAACATGAACATCATGTTCGGCCTGCCTGAAACCACCGCATTAAACCTCACTGCCGTTTTCCCATAAAATGGAGTTCGCCATCATCCCCCCATGGCTCACCCGAATACGCCCAGATCCTTGGCCTGCGGCAAGATGTGCTTCGCACCCCCCTTGGCCTCACCCTGAGTGAAAAAGATATAGCGGGCGAAGAAACCCAAACCCATTTTTGCGCCCTCGAACAGGGAAAAGTTATCGGCTCCGTCATTTTTAAACCGCTTGAAAACAACACCGTAAAACTCCGCCAGATGGCCGTGGCAGATAACCAGCAGGGCAGGGGCCTCGGCAGCAAACTGGTCCGTTTCGGGGAAGACTGGGCACATGCTCAGGGCTTCACCGCTATCGAGCTGAACGCGCGAATGACAGCACTGAATTTTTATGAAAAACTCGGCTATGCTCCCACCGGCGAGCCCTTCACCGAAGTGGGCCTTCCCACCATCAAAATGATAAAAACCCTGCAGAGGACCCTATGACCGATAAACCCTACATCCTCGAATACCGCGGCGAATATCACCCCAACGGCATCCGCCCCACCATCTCCCCCAAGGCCTTTATCGCCCCCGGCGCGGCCGTGATCGGCGACGTGCATATCGGCGAGGATTCCGGGGTCTGGTTCGGCTGCACCATCCGTGGCGATGTAAACAGCATCCGCATCGGTTCCCGCACCAATATTCAGGACGGCACCACCATCCACGTCACCCGCGACACCGGCCCCACCACCATCGGCAGCGGCGTCACCATCGGCCATGCCGTGCTGCTCCACGCCTGCACGCTGGAAGATAACTGCTTCATCGGTATGCGCGCCACCGTCATGGACGGCGCCGTGGTCGAATCCGGGGCCATGCTGGCCGCTGGCGCACTCCTCACCCCCGGCAAGCGCATCCCCTCGGGCCAGCTCTGGGCAGGCTCCCCCGCTAAGTATTTCAGGGACTTAACCCCCGAAGACGTGGCCTTTTTCCCTGTTTCTGCGGAAAACTATGTAAAACATGCCCGTGAATATCTGGCCCTAAAGTCCTGATTCATAAGGGGCCATTTTCATAAATCTGTCACATTATTCGCCGCCCTTTCCTGTACAATAACTCTAAAGAACAGGAAACCTTTCCGCGATGGCCCATACCGAAGCGCATGACCCAACCAAAGAACTTGGCTATTTAGCCAAGCGCAGCGGCCTGTATATGGCAGGCAAGGGCGCGGCTGAAGCCGTGGGCGAAACCCTGGCCGAATCCCAGGGCGGCCAGATGCTCGGCCTTTCCACCATGCTCGGCGGCAGCGCCGCGGGCCTTGTCACGGTGGGCCTCGCCGCCGGTGTCTCCGCCACCCTCACGCAGATGGACTACATCCACCGCAAGGATAACATCAAGGACATGTACAAGGAGGAGATCGCCGCCCGCCTCCACAAGCCCCTGAACAAAATCTCCCGTGAAGACCTTGATACCGTGGCCAAGGAAAACGCCGTCCTCGGCGATGAACTCCGCCAGATCAAAAAACAGCGCACCTTCGGCGTGGCCATGTCCTTCGTGGCCAGTATGGCTGCGCTCTCGGTCGTCATTCTCGCACTTCCCGCCATTGCTGGCGCTGTTGCCACCGCTGCTGCCGGCACCGCTGTCACCGGCGCTGCTGCCATGCATAGCCTTGGCTGGGGTGGGGCGCTGGCGCTAAAAGCCATCACCGGCCTCATCACCTACAACGCCGTAAAACATCCCCTCCATCACGTAGCCGATAAGCTTTTCGACCTCGACTACTCCACCACCCATGACCACATCGTAGGCCTCAAGCGCGATCAGGAAGCGGGCCGCAACATCACCCGTGAGCAGGTGCTCTCCGTGTATGCCTCCGCCCACCCCACGCTCGATCACATGATTAAGCGCGAATACGGCAAGAAATTCGACGCCCTTTCCCCCGACCAGAAAAGCCTCGTCGCCGTGGAAATGGCCAAGCTCATCCCACTGGATAAGATCGCTACCGACATCAACTCCGGCAAAGTCAACGTCACTGAGCTCGCCTTCGCCGTGGAAGGCCAGATTTCCGGCGTGCAGAATGGCCGCCCCGTCGAGGAAAAAACCGGGCTGGTAAACGCTCTCTTCACCGGCATTAAAAACACTTTCCGTGTAAAAACCACCATCGAGCGCGACCCCACCCACGAGCGCATCTCCGCCATCGCCTCGGAAACCACCACCGTGACCACCCGGCCCGAAGGTATGGGAAACCATGTCCAGCGCCTTGGCCGCGCACCCTTAAGCGCCGACCTCGCCCATGTGGAGCGTATCGACCAGCAGCGCGAGCAGCAACAGCTCGCTACCCAGCAAGTCTGATTATTTCAAAATAGAGCTGTAAAGCGTATGCCCATGCCCCAGCGGCCCATGCCCATGGCCCAGCCCCGGCGCATGTAAAATCGCCTCGCGCACATAATCCCGCGCCCGCATTACCGCGTCCCGCAAACTGCCCCCCTGCGCCAGCCCTGTGGCAATCGCCGAGGCCAGAGTGCAGCCCGTGCCGTGTGTGTGCAGGGTGTTGATCCGCATCTGTGTGAACACCTCCACCCCATCCGCGCTCACCAGCATGTCGGTCAGCACTTCGCCTTCCATATGCCCGCCTTTTATCAGCGCTGCCTTGCAGCCGCCCTGCAAAATGCGCTCCGCCGCCTTGCGCATATCATCCGCGCTGCGGATGGAAAGTCCCGTCAAAAACTCCGCCTCGGGAATATTCGGCGTAATCACCGCCGCCCTCGGTATCAGCACGGCCTTTAGTGTATCGAGCGCATCCGCCTGCAACAATGCGTGCCCGCCCTTGGCAAACATCACCGGGTCTAAAACAAGCGGTATGACGGGGTAGGGGGCAAGGGCTTCCGCCACCGCCTCGATCACGCTCGCCTTATGCAGCATCCCGGTTTTAATGGCATCCGCGCCGATATCGCTTAAAACCAGGGAAATTTGTTGCCGGATGAAATCCTCCGGCACATCGTGAATCCCGAATACCCCTTGGGTGTTCTGCGCGGTAAGCGCCGTAATCGCCGTGGCTGCATACCCGCCAAGGCAGGTCACCGTCTTGATATCGGCCTGGATACCTGCCCCACCACCGGAATCCGATCCGGCGATAATCAGCACCCGGCTCATGCCTTCACAACCCTCAGCATCCGCATCAGGCCGCGCAGCATAATCCCCAGTCCGACATACACATATCCCACCGCCACCACTGTCCCGCTAAGCCGCAGCCACACCAGCAGCCGCTCCTGCATTTCCGGCCATGCGCCGTGATACGCCTCTTCGCCCACCTTCGGCGCATACTGGATCAGGAACAGCAAAAAGCAGAACATCACCGGCGAATACATCAGGAATGAAAAAGCCGCCGCGGGCGTCTTCCGCCACAAATACACCCAGCAGGCCGCCACGAACACCACATAAAGCCCCACCATGTTTTCCGGCAGTATCAGCATATCGATGCTGCCCATGCCATGCCCGAAGTGATGGTCAGCCAGAACCGCCCGCGCAATCAGCGGAAGCAGCAGCAACAGGCAATAAAAAATTTTCTCGGCAATCATAACGCGTTTTTGATCGTCTCGCAGATGCCGTCTACCATCTGGTGTATCTGCGGTTCGCTCTCACCTTCGGCCATCACCCGGATCAGCGGCTCCGTGCCCGATTCGCGGATAAAAATGCGCCCCTTCGCGCCCAGCGTTGCTTCCGCGCTGCTGATGGCTTTTTTCACCTCGGGCTTATGCAGCGGCGAAACCCCGCCCGCATATGGCACATTTTTCAAAAGTTGCGGCAGCGGCGTGAACAATTTCCCGCACACGCTCAGTTTCCGCCCATCCTCAAGCATATAAGCCAGAATCATCAGCGCCGCGATGATGCCGTCCCCGGTGGTCGCGTAATCGCTCAGGATGATATGCCCCGACTGTTCCCCGCCCACGTTAAACCCATGCGCGCGCATATGCTCCACCACGTAGCGGTCACCCACCTTGGTGCGCACCATGCTCAGGCCGATACTGCGCAAATACTGCTCAAGCCCGATATTGGACATCTGCGTAGCCACGATGCCCCCGCCGCGTAAAATCTTCGCCTTCTGGCACTGCGTGGCAATCATCGCCATCAACTGGTCGCCATCGGCGATGTGCCCGGTCTCGTCACAGATAATAACCCGGTCTGCATCGCCATCCAGCGCAATGCCGATATGCGCCTTCTCCTCGCGCACCGTTTCAGACAACCAGTGCGGCGCGGTGGAGCCGCAATCGCGGTTAATGTTAAACCCGTCCGGCGAAGTGCCGATCGTCACCACCTCCGCGCCCAGCTCGCGCAAAATCATCGGCGCAACCTGATAGGCGGCCCCGTTGGCGCAGTCCACCACCACTTTCAGCCCCTCCAGTGTCAGGCTTTTGGGAAAAGTGCTCTTGGCGAATTCAATATAGCGCCCCTGCGCATCGTCCAGCCGCCGGGCGCGCCCCAGCGTTTCCGGCTTGGCCAGCTCTGAAAACTGGTTGCCCGTAATCCGCGCTTCGATCTGCGCTTCCACCTCGTCGGAAAGCTTGTAGCCATCCGGCCCAAACAGTTTGATCCCGTTATCCTGATACCCGTTATGCGAAGCCGATATCATGACCCCAAGGTCTGCCCGCAGGCTTTTCACCAGCATCGCCACTGCCGGGGTAGGCATCGGCCCCACAAGGATCACATCCATCCCCGCCGCAATAAACCCTGCCGTAAGCGCCGGTTCCAGCATATAGCCTGAAAGCCGCGTATCCTTGGCGATAACCACCCGGTGCCGGTGCGTGCCGCGCATGAACTGCTGCCCGGCCGCCATGCCCACCTTCAGCGCAATATCCGCTGTCATCGGCGCAATATTGGCCTTGCCGCGAATTCCGTCCGTACCGAAAAGTTTCACCTTGTCCCCGCAAAAAAAATCAGGCTGTGCCGTCAGCCGCAGCCGCGCCATCCACCGGAGGTTTCTTGCGCGAAGAGGGCAGCGAAGATTTCGGCGGCGTCAGCTTCGCCGTGTTCACCTGTATCACCTTCTTGATCTCCTCGCCGTTGACGATCGACATGATCTCATCCCCGGTGAGCGTTTCGTGCTCCAGCAGCGCCGCGGCGATCTTGTGCAATATGTCAATATTTTCGGTCAGGATATGGGTGGCTTCCGCATGTGCGTCATACACCAGCCGCTTTACCTCGGAGTCAATCAGCCCCGCAACCTCATTGGACATCATCTTGGTCGGTTGTCCCATGCTGTAGCCAAGGAACACTTCCTGCTCCCCGCCCGCTCCGTAATACAACGGCCCCACCGCTTCGCTCATGCCCCATTCGGTCACCATCGCGCGTGACAGCTGCGTCGCGTATTTAATGTCCGAAGATGCGCCGGAAGAAACTTTGTCATACCCGAAGATAATCTCCTCGGCCACGCGCCCGCCCATTGAAACCGCAAGATCGGCATACATTTTTTCACGGTGGTAAGACAGCTTGTCCGATTCCGGCAGCCGCATCACCATGCCCAGCGCTCTGCCCCGGGGAATGATCGTCGCCTTGTGGATCGGGTCGGAAGCGGGCTTGTGCAGCGAAACAAGAGCATGGCCGCCTTCATGATAGGCCGTCATCTTCTTCTCGTCCTCGCTCATCACCAGCGATTTGCGCTCCGCACCCATCATCACCTTGTCCTTGGCGTTTTCCAGCTCGCGCATGGTGATCACCTTCTTGCCAAGCCGCGCCGCAAGCAGCGCCGCCTCATTCACAAGGTTGGCCAGGTCCGCGCCCGAAAAGCCCGGCGTCCCGCGTGCAATCACGCGTGCATCAATGTCCGGGGCTTTCGGCACCTTGCGTAAATGCACTTCAAGAATTTGCGCCCGCCCGTTGATATCAGGGTTCGGCACCACGATCTGCCGGTCAAAACGGCCCGGGCGCAACAGCGCCGGGTCCAGTACGTCCGGCCGGTTGGTCGCCGCAATGATAATCACGCTTTCATTGGCCTCAAACCCGTCCATCTCCACCAGCAATTGGTTCAGTGTCTGTTCGCGCTCATCGTTACCGCCGCCAAGCCCGGCGCCGCGATGCCGTCCCACCGCGTCAATTTCGTCGATAAAAATAATACACGGGGCAGATTTTTTACCCTGCTCGAACATATCGCGCACGCGGCTTGCGCCCACGCCCACAAACATTTCCACGAAATCAGAGCCGGAAATGGTAAAAAACGGAACCTTCGCCTCGCCCGCAATCGCGCGCGCCAGAAGCGTCTTACCCGTCCCCGGAGGGCCCACCAGCAAACAGCCGCGGGGAATCTTGCCGCCCAGCCGCTGGTATTTCTGCGGGTCGCGCAGGAAGTCCACCAGCTCGTAAAGTTCTTCTTTCGCTTCTTCAATACCAGCGACGTCTTCAAACGTCACGCGCTCGGTCTTTTCCGTAAGCAGCTTTGCCCGCGACTTGCCGAAGCCCAGCGCCCCGCCGCG
Organism: Alphaproteobacteria bacterium; assembly: GCA_025360345.1. Taxonomy (GTDB): domain Bacteria; phylum Pseudomonadota; class Alphaproteobacteria; order Rickettsiales; family SXRF01; genus JANYBV01. The sequence goes on from JANYCJ010000145.1 coordinate 24,010, forward strand.
CCCGCCGCCGCTTTGCATCTGGCGCATGAAATAAATATATACGCATACCAGCAGCAAAATGGGGAACCATGAAAGAAGCGCGCTCCAGAAGGAGTCCATCTTGCCATCATCATTCATAGCCGTGATTTTCACGTTTTTCGCGGCCAGCTTGTCCACCAGGTTCGGGTAGTCGGGCGCCTGCGTGGCAAACATGTTGCCGTCGCTGCTATGCCCGGTAATGGTAGAGCCCTTGATCGCGTTATTGCGGATGATGACGTCGTTGACCTGCCCCTGGTCTACCTTGTCGAGGAAATCGGAGAAAGCGAGGCGGTTATACCCGCCCTGGTCGATGCCACCCTGGAACATGCTGAAAAAGGCCACCAGCATGATGCCGATAATGAGCCAAAGAAAAAGGTTTTTGCCGATATTGGGCACGATGAATTATCTCTCCTGCAAAGGGTTTAGCATAGCTGTATTGAAACTGAAAAAAGGGCTGTCAGCAAGCGGTTTCGCAGGACAAAACATCGCCTCAAAGCGTATGTTTTTAAAACTGCGGTCCCGGTAACCAATATGGGGCGCGGCCACCAATGCTTCAAGATGCCACAGCGCCGGCAATGCTTTCAGCGCTGGGGGCACGCGCAGGGCGCTGGGCAGCTTCACCTCCCGCAAAGCCGCATTCACTCCCGCTTTCCCAAGCGGCGCAAGGGAAAACCCGGTTAAGGGGCCACTATTGTCAAAACATACAGAAAAGCGCCCATCCCATCGCCCTTCCCAGTAATTACCATGCAAGACCTGCATTTCCGGCAATGCTGCTTTCTCCCGCGTCACCAGGAGCCCGTGCCTGTCCATGCTGAAAACAAACCCTGCCAGGCTCCTTTTCTGCCCGTTCGACAGACCCTCCCACAGCCTTTGCAAGGCATCCGCCCGGGGAGGGTGGTATTCTCCCCCCAGCGCCGGGAGCAGTGCCCCCAGCAAGCGCACCCCTTCTTCCTGCCCGCAGGTGCGTATGGCCTCGCCATCTATTCGGGCATAGCCCTCAGGGTAAAGGCATACCGCATCAGTCAGAAAGCTGACATTATTTAAAAACAATGCATTACGAATTGCTGCAAAAGCGTGGGTAAGGCCGGAGGCTTGCTCAGAAACCCGCTGGGCATTGACGCCTTCGGCCAATTGCAGCCGGATATGGTTGCGGCTGTAAACCGGCTTATGGTTGCTGGCGTCTTCCACCCACGCCTGCCCAATCGCTTGCAAATAAGCTTTCAGTTCCCCTTTTGTAGTGCCCAGCAGCGGGCGCAACAGCCGCACCCCGTGCAGGTCTTTCACCAGCGGCATCCCCGCCAGCCCCTCCATCTGGCTGCCCCGCGCCAGCCGAAAAAACAACGTTTCGCATTGGTCGTCACGCGTATGCGCGCATAGCAGGTGCAGCACCTGCTGCGCGCGGCACCATTCACTCATCAGCGCATATCGTCCCTCACGGGCATTTGCTTGAAGCTGGTTGCGCCCCTCCGGCGGTTCCCAGTGCAGCGTGTGGTGGAAAATGCCAAGGCCTGCGCACCACTGCGCCACCTGTGCCACCTCCGCTGCCGCTTCATCACGCAAATGATGGTTCACGGTGAGCGCCGTAACGCTGCCGCCCCGCGCCTGCGCCCAACCATGCGCCAGATGCAGCAGGCCCATGCTGTCCACCCCGCCCGAAACCGCCACCGCAAGCGATGGCGCGCGTTCAAACGGCGCGCAACGCGCCATCATTTCCTCGAAATGCAGCGGGCTTATGGCCTGTGCGGGCTTAGCCTTTGCGGCAGGCACTGGATTTCAGTTCCTGCTCAGCCTTGGCGGCGATATTGGTCGAGGTCTTTTTGAACTTGGCCACAACCTCCTGCAGCACCACGCAACCCTCCTTCGCCCGGTCAAGCGCGTTCAGCGACAGGGCAAGTTTGTAGAGATTGTCGGCGGCCTTGGGGCCTTCGGGCATGGCCTCATAGCCCTGGCGGAAATAATCGGCGGATTTCACGTAGTCGCGACGGATATAATAGGTTTCGCCACCCCAGTAATAAGCATTGCCCACCAGCGCATCCTTGGGATATTTCGCCACGAAATCGTCGAAAGAAGCGGCGGCCTGCTCATATTGCGTCTGGTTCAGCAGGCGGAAAGCATAGTTATAATGGTCACGTGGCGTGGCAAAATTGCTCTTAAGCTCACCCGGAACCACCTTTTTCTTCGAAGGGTCGCCGCGCGTAGGGTCTTTGTTTTCCTCGCCCAAGGAGTCTGCCTCGGGTGGCTGCGGCGCATCTGCCTTATACTGCATGGCCACCACGGGCGCACCCTGCTGACCGGGAATATTAGAGACGATCTTAGGAGGCCCAACAGGTGCGGGCGCGGCAGCGGCACCTGCCGCAGGCTGCTGGTTTAGCCGGAATTCGGTATCTTTTTGGAAGCGGTCAAGATTATCGGCAAGCTTGCGCACTTCGTTCTGGTTTTGCTCCACGTTGCCGCGTAATTCGCGAATCTGGTCTTCAATGCCCGTCAGCCGCATTTCCAGCTGGTTGGAATTAGTAATCGGCGCGCCAGTGTCCGCGCCGCCAGTGGCAGGGCCGCCTTGCGCCACCTGGCGTTGCAGGAGCTGTAGGTCATGCTCCAGCCGGTCCATGCGCTCCATGGCGCCGGGGTCGGTCTGCGCCAAAGCGGGCAGGGGAAGAAAGCTGGCGGAAGCAAGCAGGCAGAAGAGGAGCGGGCGAAGGGTCATAATAAGCACTTCAAAGTGTGAAACGACGGAATACTAAGTGTTTTTGCGTTGCATTACCAGTAGGATTTGCACTTCTCTGGTATTTAAAAACACTTCGCCCCACGACAGCCGAAACTGCGTGGGGCGAACAGTGAAACCAATTACTGGTTGGTAAGTACCGTCACAGCGCGGCGGTTCTGGCCCCATGCGCTTTCGTCAGAGCCGATCACAGCCGGGCGTTCCTTGCCGTAGCTGATGGTCGAAACGCGGTTAGCGCCAACACCTGCGCCAACCAGGTATTTCTTGGCGGCGTTAGCGCGGCGTTCGCCGAGTGCAAGGTTGTATTCGCGGGTGCCGCGCTCATCGCAATGGCCTTCAACCGTCACGTTTACGGAAGAGTACTGCTTCAGCCATGCGGCCTGGCGGTCAAGCGTGCCCTGTGCTTCGCTGGTCAGGGTAGAGCTGTCGGTTTCGAAGAATACGCGGTCGCCAACGTTCTGGGCGAGGTCGGCCTGGCTGCCGTCATGCGGCGCGGTACCGCTCATGGCGCCGCCGGTGCCGTTTTTGCCGGAGGTGGAGCTGCTGGGCGTGGAATCGCAGGCAGACAGCAGGAACAAAGCGGAAACGATAGCGAGGGATTTGGTAACTAAATTCATAATACTCTCCGAAGCGTAAAAGTTTATTTCAAAAAAATAAGTTATTATCGATAGATACGAACAGCGCAGACAGCTTTTTGGGTCTGAATCCGCCCGGACACTAAACCATGGCCCTATCAGTTAAAGGAATCCTCCTGTAAATCAAGCGCAACTTGAGCATTTGTGCCACTTTAGCCTCCCCTGTGTTATAACGGCAACAGTGGTGACCATGCCGGGTCAGACGCCTCCATCGGGGTTACGACTTGCCTCAGGTTATAGCCTGTAACGTCTACCGTATACAGATGGATGGCCCCCGCCTTGCCACCAGAAGAGCGGGTCTGGCGGTGGAAAATGATTACGCGGCCATTGGGCGACCAGCTTGGACCTTCGTCGAGGTAGCTTTCCGTGATCAGGCGCTCCCCGCTGCCATCGGTGCGCATGACCCCGATGGAGAATTTGCCGCCCGACATCTTGGTAAAGGCTATCAGGTCTCCGCGCGGCGACCATACCGGCGTGCCGTACTTGCCGTCACCAAAGCTGATGCGGTGCACATTACTGCCATCGGCGTTCATTACGTAAAGCTGCTGTGAGCCGCCCCGGTCGGAGTTAAACACGATCTGCGAGCCGTCCGGCGAATAGCTGGGCGACGTATCGATAGTGCCTGAGCCGGAGGTTAACTTCACCAGGTTGCGGTTGCGCAAATCCATTTTGTAAATAAACGTTGTGCCGTTTTTGGCAATGGACATGATGATTGAATTGCCGTCCGAAGAGAAGCGCGGCGCGAATGACATGCCTTCAAAAGAGCCTAAAGACTCCTCACGCCCCGTCTGCAGGTCACGCAGGAACACCCGCGGCTCCTTGCCCGCATAAGACATATACAGGATCTCTTGGCTATTCGGCGAGAAGCGCGGCGTCAGCACCAGATATTGCCCATCGGTCAAAAACTTATGGTTCTCCCCGTCCTGGTCCATGATTGCCAGTCGCTTTACGCGTTTCAGGTCCGGGCCACTTTCCGCCACATATACGATGCGAGAATCGAAATAGCCCTTTTCGCCCGTCAGCTTGGAATAGATTTCATCGGCGATGATATGGGCAATGCGCCGCCAGTTGCCTTGGAAGGTGTTATATTCCTTCCCCGCGATCTGCTGCTCCCCGTAAATATCCCACAGCCGGAACGTCACTTTCACTTTATCCCCGCCCTCGGACGTGGCAGTGCCGGTCACCAGCGCCTGTGCGTTGATCTGGCGCCAGTCGGCGAAGCGCGGTACCGAGGTCTGCGCATTCACCTGTTCGATAAATGAAGAAGGTGGAATAGGCCGGAACAGTCCCGAGCGCTCAAGGTCGGCCGAAACCACATGCATGATATCCGCGCCCACCTGCGTGCCGCTTAAGTCGGGCAGCGCAATCGGCATCGGGTCGGGGTTGCCGCGTGTAATATCAATATGCAGCGCCGCTGCCTGCGCGGAAAAACTGAACCCCACCGCAAGGATGATAAACGCAAAAACCTTCTGAACTTGGCCGATTGCCCGCATAGTTATTCCTTTGTCAGTAATATGCCTCAAAAACCATGAGGCGGATTTAGGTCTACTCGATATAAAAAGTCAATAAGGTCGTTTACTTATCAGCTTCAAAAGTAAGCTCCATGAAATGCCACTTGTCATAATCCGCTGCGGGCATCCCCCGTAGCGGCGTGCATTTCTCCACACTGGCAAGCGCGCTGGCTGCCAGCATTTGGAAATCGGCGTTCCCCACCGCCAGTGCCCGTGTCTCGGGGCTGATCTCCGCCATCTGCAGTCGCCCGTCAGGGTTATACGCCGCATGGATCTTCACCACCATCCCCGCATATTTCTTATCTTGCGGAAATGCCCATGCGCAGGCCGAATTTGTTTTCTGTTCCAGCAGGGCATCCGCCGCAGCTTCATCTACAGCCGCCGCTTCCTTCGGTGCATCCGCCGCAAGTGCCGGCCCCGCCAGCATCGCCAGCAGTAAACTAGTTAAGCATATCCTTTGGGTCAAAATTAATCTCCATATAATGCCATGCGTCATACTTGTCTGGCGGCAGTCCCGTCAGCGGCGAGCAGCGCTGCACCGCGCGTATGGCCGAATCCGCAGCCGCCCGGAAGAATGGGTCGGAATTATAGCTCGCCTTGCTCTTGTCGGAAATTTCCGCCCGTATATAACGCCCGTCCGTGCCATATTCCACATTAACCAGAATAACAAGGTTCTGCGCGTCCTTCGCACCGATCGGCGGGTTCCAGCATTTGCTGATCTGGCTGCGGATTGCATCTTTATCGCTCAAGCCCATCACCATATTAGGGTCGAAATGCGTCGAAATCGCCTTCTTGTCGGGGGGCGTCTCCGGCGCGGGTGGCGCGTCTATCTTCTTTTTTTCTTCGTTTTTCTTTTCTTTTTTAGCATCATTTTTCACCGCTTTCAAAATAGCATCCAGCGGATCTTCCTGCTTCTTCTTGGGCTTTTCCTTCGGTTTATCCTTGGGCTTCTCAACCGGCTTCGGGGGCTCTGGTGGTGTTTCCACAGGTTTGGGCGGCTCCGGTTTTTTCTCAGGCTTTTTTTCCTGCGGCAGCGGCACGGCATCAGGCGCAGGTGGGGGAGGGGTATCCTGCACCACTTTAACAGGCGGCGACGGTTTCTTTACATCCGCCGGCTTTGTCTCTTTTTTCTCTTCCTTTTCAGGCGGCGGCGGTTCCGTCGGTTTCACGTTGGAGATAGCTACCATCGGCAGAATCTCCACGCTGATCGCCATCGGCTCCTCCGGGGGCGTTGGCGTCAGGAAAGACGGCAGCCCGAAGATGATGAACAAAAACATGACAAAGTGCAAAATAGCCGAAAAGATGCGCCCCCGGTGACGCTCTCTGACATAATAACTGATGTTCTTGCGCATGTTCGAAACGCTGCTGCTTACTTGTCTTTACCGTTGTTGTTAGCCCCAACGTCGGTAATCAGCGCCACTTTGCCATACCCGGCCGTGTTAATGGCGCTCACCACTTCCATCACCTTGCCGTAATCCACGTTGCGGTCCCCACGCACGAAAATGCGCGTATCCTTCTTCTCGCCCGTGATCGCCTTGAGCTTTTCGGCCAGCGCGTTGATCGGCACTTCCGTCTTCTGCACAAAAATCTTGCCGCCTGCGGTCACGCTCACCGCCAGCGGCTCGTCCTGTCCCGCAATCGGCGAGGCGTTGCTTTTTGGCAAATCCACCGTAACCCCGGTCGTCATCATCGGCGCAGCCACCATAAAGATAATCAGCAGCACCAGCATCACGTCCACCATCGGCGTGATGTTGATTTCACTAAAACGGTTATTGGGCCGCCTGCGTCCGCCCCTGCCGCCGTTTCCCCCGCCTAAGGTCATGCCCATGGCTATGCCTCCATCTGGCGCGACAGGATGGTATCGAACTCGGTGCTGAAATCTTCCAGCTTATTGGCAAAATTATTCATCTCGTTGGAAAACTTGTTATAGGCAATAACCGCAGGAATTGCCGCGAACAGGCCGATAGCGGTCGCAAACAGCGCCTCCGCAATCCCCGGCGCCACCGCCACCAGCGAGGTGTTCTTCGACGCCGCGATGGAGTTAAAGCTGTTCATGATCCCCCACACCGTGCCAAACAGCCCGATGAACGGCGCGGACGCGCCCGTCGTGGCCAAAAACGAAAGCCCGCTTTCAATCTGTTCCAGCTCGCGGTTTCGCGCCACCTGCATCACCTGCACAATGCGCTCGCGCAAAGAAAGCTTAAGCCCCGCGCCCGGGGAGGCCGCCGCGGCTGAAGTGCTTGGCGGGCTGGTCGTGGTCTTGGAGCGGAACCACTCCTCCATTGCCGCCACGAAAATGATCGCCATCGGGTGATTGGCGCGCTTCTTGGATTTCTCGTAAAACTTGTCCAGCGCCTCAGAAGACCAGAAATCGCTCTCGAACCGTGCCGCCTTGCTTTTGATGGTGCGGAACAAATACCATTTTTCAATAATGATCGCCCAGCACCAGAACGACGCCAGTAGCAAAAGCACCATCACGATCTTCACGATCCAGTCCGCCTGCATGAACATGCCATACATGGAGAAGTTATGCACCATCGCTGTGGTGCCGGCGAGCGTAGCGGAATCGACGCCTTGCACTGCTGTGGAAACGGGATCGGCCATGGTTTTGCTTTCGAAATAAGTTAGTGTTTGAACAGTTTTTGCATCGCTTTTCGTATCGGCTCGGGCAGTTTCACCAGCTTCACGCCGGCTCCCACCACCACGAGTTTCACTTCCATTGTCACCAATGTTTCCGCACCGCGCATAACCGCCTGATGCATGTGAATGCTGACCCTGTTTATATCGTTTAACCGGGTCTCGATTGTCAAGAGATCATCCAGCATGGCAGGCTTTAAAAAATCAGCTGTCACCCTGCGCACCACGAAGCCCACCTCCTGTTCCCGCAACAAATCCGACTGGTCGAACCCGCACAGCCGCAGCGCCTCGGTGCGCGCCCGCTCCGCGAACTTCAGGTAATTGGCGTAATACACGATGCCCGCCGCATCCGTGTCCTCGTAATACACCCGCACCGGAAAGCTGTGTGTGCCCTTGGTCATGCCCGGCTATCCCGCCTGAAAATCAGCTCCCGGTCCACATGCGTCCCAACGTAATAATCATACTCGCCATAAGGCCGGAACCCGTAATGGCTGTAAAACGCCTGCGCCTTATGGTTATTCTCCCACACGCCGAGATACACCTCATCCGCGTCCTTCAGCGGCGCCGATGCCATCGCCGCATCCATCAGCGCCTTGCCGATGGCGCGCCCCTGGTATTCCCCCAGCACATAAAGCCGGTGCAGCTCAAATGCCCCGTCACCCGCCTCCACCGGCAGCCCCAGCGCACCGAATTTCACGTATCCTGCCAGCACCCCGTCCACCAGCGCCATAAGGATCACGTCGCCCTCCGCCATCGCCTGCCTGAAATAAGCAGGGGAGCAGGTCTTATCGAGATGGTACTGCAAATTCTCGTCGCTGTATAAATGCCCGAACGTGTCCGTATAGCCCTTCCGCGCCACGCGTGAAATCCGCTCCGCATTTTCCGGCGTCGCCGCCACGATCAGCATTATTCCCCCTCCAGCAGCGGCAAAACCTCTTGCAGGAGCTGCGGCGCCTTCAGGCCAAGATGCTTGAAGCATCCGGCAGTCAGCATCCGCCCACGCGGCGTGCGTTGCAGGAAACCCACCTGCAGCAGGTAAGGCTCAATCGTTTCTTCAATCGCGTCGCGCTGTTCGGAAAGCCCGGCGGCAATCGTTTCCACCCCCACAGGCCCCCCTTGGTAAAACTCTGCGATATACCGCAAATACCGGTGGTCTGCACTGTCCAGCCCCAGCGAATCCACCTCCAGCCGCCGCAGGCTCTGGTCGGCCAGTGCTTTGTCGATCACCCCGGTCTTGCCCGCATGGGCAAAATCCCGCACCCGCCGTAACAGCCTTATGGCAATGCGCGGCGTGCCGCGGCTCCTGCGCGCAATTTCGTGGCTGCCGTCCTGCGTAATATCAATCTTTAGCAGGCTCGCTGCCCGCTCAATCACGCTTTGCAAATCCTTCACATCATAAAACCGCAGGCGCAGCGGTATCCCGAACCGGTCGCGCAGCGGCCCCGCGATCAGCCCCATCCGCGTCGTCGCCCCCACCAGTGTGAAAGGCGGCAGGTCAATCCGCACCGTCCGTGCCGCTGGCCCCTCGCCAATCATTAGGTCGAGCTTAAAATCTTCCATGGCCGGGTAAAGGATTTCCTCCACCGCCGGGTTCAGCCGGTGAATTTCATCCACGAACAGCACATCCCCCGCCTGCAAATTCGTAAGCACCGCCGCCAGGTCGCCCGCTTTGGTGAGGATAGGCCCGGATGTCGGCCTGAAACCCACCCCCATCTCCTTGGCGATGATCTGCGCCAGCGTGGTCTTCCCCAGCCCGGGAGGGCCGTATAGCAGCACATGGTCCAGTGCGTCGCTTCGCCCCTTCGCCGCCGAAATGAACACGCTCAGATTGCTGCAAACTTCCGGCTGCCCCGTAAAATCCTCAAGGCTCAGCGGCCGCAATGCAGACTGCATCGCATCTTCTTCATTCCTTCCCGCGTCTAAAATGCGTGTATCTTCCGCCTCGCTAGCCACGCACCAGCTCCTTCAGGCTAAGCCGTATCATCTGGTCGAGGTTCAGCTTCCCCTTTGCTTCCTGCGCCGCCTTCAGTGCCGCGCCATACGCTTCACTGCGCGAGTATCCAAGGTTCACCAGCGCCGAAATCGCATCATCGGTGGTGTTATCAGCCGGGGCAGGGGCCGCTTTCTTTTTCCCCTTCGCATCCATCTCCTGCGTGGCCGTGGCCGCGCCGGGCGAAATCTGGAAACTGGAGGTTGGCATTTTCGTCACCTTGTCCTTCAGCTCCGTCACAATCCGCTCGGCAAGCTTCGGCCCCACGCCGCTGATCCTGCTAAACGCCGCCGTGTCCTTGGCTAAAATCGCATGTGCCAGCTGCTCCGGCGTATACGCGCCGAGAATGGTCAGCGCCATCCGGTTGCCTACCCGCTGTACGGTGGCCAGCAGCCGGAACCACTCCCGCTCCACATCGTCCGGAAACCCATAAAGATGGAACTGGTCCTCCCTCACATGGGTCTCGATCACCAGCTGCGCGGCTTCCCCGCGCTGCGGCAGCGCCGCAAGCGTGCGTTTGGAGCAGAACACGTTATATCCCACGCCGTTTACATCCAGGATCACGCCATCCTCATCCGTGTCGTCCACCAGCCCGCGTAATTTTCCGATCATGCTGCCCCCCCGGTTAATCTGCGTAAACTCCGGTGATGGGCGTGGCAAATGGCAACCGCCAGCGCGTCCGCCGCATCGGCGCCGTCAATCGCCCCTTTGGCCTTGCTTGCCGGTAGCAGCGTCTGCACCATCATCCCCACCTGCTTTTTATCGGCATGTCCGGTTCCCACCACGCTTTTCTTTACTAAAGTTGCGCTATATTCGTACACCGGAAGCCGCATCAGGGAAAGCGTTAAGAGAATCCCGCCGCGCGCCTGCCCCAGCTTCAGCGTGGAACTCCCGCTCACATTCACAAAAGTCTCTTCCACCGCGGCTTCTTCGGGCTTATATAGCGCAATCGCTTTGTTCAGCCCTTCATGCAACTGCATAATCCGCAAATCCAGCGGCGCTTTCGCGTCAGAGGTGATCGTCCCGCAGGCGATAAAGGAAAGCTGGTTGGTCTTGGAATGGATCACGCCCCAGCCGGTGCGCTGCAACCCCGGGTCCACACCAAGGATGATCGTCATGCGTCCAAAGAGGCGAGCACCGACTCAGGAATTTCAAAATTGGAATAGACTTCCTGCACGTCGTCATTGTCTTCCAAAGTGTCGATCAGCTTCAGCAGGATCCGGGCGTTTTCTTCATTCACCGGCACCGTGTTCTTCGGCTGCCACACCAGCTTGGCGCTGTCGGCCACGCCGAATTTTTTCTCCAGCGCATCGCGCACCGCGCCAAAATCTTCCTGCGCGCAGGTAATGGAATGGCCATTAGCATCCGTTTCGCAGTTGGAAGCGCCGGCATCCAGTGCGGCCTCGAACATTTTTTCTTCCGTTGCTGCCGCCAGCTTGTAATGCAGGAGCCCCACGAAATCGAACATGAAGCTTACCGACCCCGTTTCCCCCAATGCGCCGTTCGCTTTGGCAAAAGCCGAGCGCACTTCCGGCGCGGTGCGGTTTTTATTGTCGGTCAGCGTCTGCACGATCACGGCCACGCCCGCCGGTCCGTAGCCCTCATAACGTATAGCCTCGAACGTGTCACCGCTCTTGTCGCCTGCGCCGCGCTTGATCGCCGCGTCAATGCGGTCGCGCGGCATGTTTTCTTCCCGCGCCCATTGAATGGCGCTGCGAAGTCGTGGGTTCGCCGCCGGGTCAGGCATACCCGTTTTCGCCGCCGAGATGATTTCACGGGTAACCTTGGTAAAAACTTTTGCCCGCTTCGCATCCTGGCGCCCTTTGCGCACCATGATGTTCTTAAATTGTGAATGGCCTGCCATGGTATGTCCTACTGCTTAGCGGCGTCCTGCACATACAGGTCCACGCGGTCTGGCTCGCCGCCGGGGTTTTTATCCCCTTCGGCCTGCACGTTGATGCGCAGGTTGTTCACCCCCGCGTCAATCAGGAACGCGCGCACTGAAAGCGCCCGGCTCAGCGAAATGCGCCGCGCCGTGCTCACCTGGTCGCCTGCTGCCGTGGCATAGGCGATCAGCGTCACGCGCTGCCCGTCATTCTGGATCAACTGCTTGGCCAGCTTGTTCAGCTCGTCGTTCACGGTAAGCGGAATGGTCGTTTCCGTGGTCTTGAACACGATACGCAGGGAAGGCGGGGTCTTGCCGTCTGTGGCAATCTTGGCGGGCTGCGCAATAGCATTAGCCGTGGCCTTTACCGCGGCGGATTCGTCACCATCGGCTTTAGCGGCGGGCTTTGCAGCATCCGGATCTGCAGCGGCCGGCTTGGCGGCTGCATCAGGATCGGCCGCAGCAGCCTTGGGCGCCGGCGGCGCCGGCGGCGCAGCGGCGGCAACCGCAGGGGCTGGCACGGCAGGTTTTGCGGCATCGGGATCAGCAGCAGCCGGAGCGGGCACCGCTGGCTTTGCGGCATCCGGGTCGGCCGCGGCAGGCTTAGGTGCCGGTGGAGGCGGAGGCGGCGGAGTCACAGCGGCCTTCGCATCCGGGTCAGCTTTCGGTGCTGGCGGCGGCGGGGGCGGTGGTGCAGCCTTCTCAGCGGCAGCAGCCGGTGCTGGCGGCGGCGGGGGAGGAGGCGTCACGGCAGGCTTCGCAGCGGCGTCTGGCGCTTTCGGTGCAGGCGGCGGGGGAGGCGGCGGTGCTTCACCTTTAGGAGCCGGGGCAATATCGCCCTTCGGCGCAGGCGGCACATCGGCCTTGGGAGCGGGGGGAGTTTCACCTTTAGGGGCTGGCGGGGGCGGCGGTGCTGGCGGCGCTACCTTGGGCGCAGCTGGCGGGGGCTCTTCACCCTTCGGCGCAGGCGCGGGCGGTGCGGTCGGTGCTACAGCAGCATCGGCTTTCGGTGCTTCGCCATCGCCCTTGTTGCGGTTATGGCGCTCGCCTTTAGGGGCGGGCTGGATATCCGGATGGGCTTTTTCTTCAGCGGCCTTCGCAGCTTCGTTCGCTTTATCGGTAGCGGCCTGCTTCTTGGCGGCCTTATCGGCGGCGGCCTTATCTTTTTCAGCCTGTACCTTGTCTTTTGCGGCCTGGATTTTGTCCTTGGCAGCCTGCGCCTTATCCTTGGCGGCTTGTTCTTTCGCAGCCTTGGCATCCTTGGCGGCCTGTTCCTTGGCTGCTTTGGCGGCGGCGGCTTTTTCCTTGGCGGCGGCCTTGCGCTTGGCGGCCTTGGAGAAGGCAGACTGGTCTTCGCCGGATTCATCCGCATGGCTCTTGGGCTTGGCGGCCGCCTTGCCTTCGGGCTTAGCAGCCTTGGCGGCCTTGGCTTCCTTATGCGCCTTGGCGGCCGGCTTGGCAGCCTTGGCGCTTGCGGCAGGAGTTTCCGGCTTTTTCGAAACATTGGACATCGGCTGGCCTTTGGGTCCTTCCACCCATACCAGTCGCGGCGCGCCGGAGGTCGCAGGCGCGCTCATCACCGGCGAGGCATAGCCCTGCTGCGCGGGCATCGGAGCGGCTGGGGCTGCACCGCTGGTCATCGGCTGTTGCGGTGCGGCCGCGGCACCAATGGCCTGCTGCGGCTGCACGGGCATCGGCGCGGTTTGCTGTTCAGGCGGATAAACCACCTGCTCCGTCATTCCCTGCGGCGCTTGCATGGGTGCGGCCGTCATCGGGGCGGCCTGAACCGGGGCCATGGCGGCGGGTGCGCCGGGTTCCATATGCCATGCGGGGGCGGGTGCGGCGGCCGGGGCTGCCTGTACGGGAGCCTGCTGGTTGTTGCGGTCTTCTTCGTTCAGCACCGTGCCGCTATGGGTATAGGTGTCAATCGGGCGTGAGCTGCTGGGAAATGCTCCTGCGGCGGGTGCAAGCTGGGCAACCTGCTCAGCTCTGACCCTGCGAATCGGGCTGCCGTTATCGGACATTTGTCCCAGCGGCACGCGCTCGCTGCTGTCATTATCCAGCGCATAGGGGTTCAGCGCTGCGCCCGCTGCGCGGTCTCCCGATACGGCATCTGCCGCCAATGCTGGCATCCCCGCCAGCAACGGCAGGTACAGGGCCGTCATCAATAAAGCCCGTGCAAGTGAGAGGCGGCGCGGGCGGGAGCTGGTATATGCGGGTGAATTAGCCATAGCTATCCTGAATAAAATGCTTAAGGGAAAATAATCTATAATGTGATTAAGACAAAAAAGCTAGTTCAAGCAACCTAAATTTTTACACTCCGCTGACACGGAGGCACGCATCTCAGGCAGCTTTCGCCAGAAGCTTAAGCACAGGCTCCTGTAAAAGCTTGTTGGTGCAGATCAGGTTCTTGCTGTAGGGCGTGGCTGGTTTACCGTCCATATCCTGCACCATGCCGCCCGCTTCGGAAATCAGCAACATGCCAGCGGCGATGTCCCACGGCTTCACCGTGTAATACCAGCACGCATCCAGCCGCCCTGCAGCGAGATAAGCCAGATCCAGCGCCGTCGCCCCGAAATAGCGTACAATTGCCCCCGTGGCGGAAAGCCTGCTCGCCAGGTCGAACATTTCCTGGTCATACCCGGTATTGCGCGCCGCTTTGCCCGTCACCAGCAGCGAGTCTTCAATTGTGTTGCGCGCCGAAACCTTGAGCTTGCGGTCATTTAAAAACGCGCCTTGCCCCTTTTCCGCTGCAAACAGCTCATTATGGATGGGGTCGTAAATCACCCCGGCGATAATTTCGGCCTCGCCCTTTTCATTAGTGCGTTCCAGCCCCACCGAAATGCAGAAATACGGCACCGCGTGGATAAAATTGCTCGTCCCGTCGATCGGGTCAATAATCCAGCGTGTTTTGGCGTCCTTGCCCACCACCTCACCGCCCTCTTCCAGCAGGAAGCCGAACAGCGGGCGCACGGCCAGCAACTCTTTTTGCAGGAATTTTTCGGTGCGCAAATCCGTGCTGGTCACAAAATCGGCCGTGCCCTTGCGGGAAATCTGCAGGCGGTCCACTTCGCCGAAATCGCGGAGCAAACCCTTGCCCGCTTTCACGACCGCCGCGCTCATGACATTAATCAGGGCTGAAGGCATTTACGAGGCTTTCGCGCGTTCGATATATTCAAGCGTATTGGTGTCCACCACGATGGTTTCGCCCGCTGGGATAAACGGCGGCACCATGATGCGCACCCCGTTTTCAAGGATGGCAGGTTTGTAAGAAGAGCTTGCCGTCTGCCCCTTCACCACCGGGTCTGCTTCCACGATCTTCATCGTCACCCGCGTCGGCAGCGCGATGGAAATCGGCTTGCCTTCATAGGTTTCAATGTCCACCGTCATCCCGTCCTGCAAAAACGGGCGCGAATCGCCGATCAGGCTGGCGGGCAGCACGAACTGCTCGTAGCTCTCATTGTCCATGAAGGTCAGGTCTTCGCCGTCGGCGAACAGGAAATTGCACTGGCGCGAATCCAGCGACACACGCTCGATTTTTTCGTCGGAGGCAAAGCGCGGGTTATTCTTGGTACCGGAAATAATATCCTTCAGCTCCACCTGGTTGAACGAGCGCAAATTGCCCGGCGTGCGGATTTCGTGTTTCACCACCAGCCACAGCTTGTTCTGCCATTCGATCACCATACCCATGCGCACTGCGCCACCGTCAATTTTCATACTTCCTGCACTCTTGCTAGCGTTAAATTATCGAAAACGTATATTTTGAAGTTCCTTAATGCTCATTCTTTCAGGGAAAAGGCAAGCATTCTTCTACCACTTCCTCCCGGTACGGCAACTGGAAACGCCGTAACGCCGCCTTAAACAGCGCCACGCCCCACTCACAGCGCTTTGCCGATGGCCTCGTTAAACGCTTTCACCGCCGCTTTCGGCCCTTGCGTGTGGCTCCACACCGCTGTGATCGCCGCGATAAAATCCGCGCCCGCGCTCACCAGCGCCCCGCAATTCTCCGGTGTAATCCCCCCAATGGCCACGCAGGGCAGCACAATAAAAGTCTGCCACCATTCCAATATGTCGGGGGTAGGCACGCCGTAACGCGCCAGCGCTTCCGCGCTTTTGCTCTTGGTGGGGTAAAATGCCCCGAACGCCACGTAATCCGCGCCTTCTTCCCCTGCATCCATGGCCATATGCCGTGAGTCATGGCACGAAACCCCGATCACCCTGTCCTTGCCCACCACCTTGCGCGCCGCCGCTACTGAGCCGTCATCCTGCCCGATATGCACCCCGTCCGCGCCGGCCCGCACCGCCAGTTCCGGGCTGTCATTCATGATAAACGCCGCCCCGTGCTGGTGGCAGATGGGGATGATCGCTTCCGCCGCCCGCAAAATATCGCTGTCGCTGGCGCCCTTCAGCCTTAGCTGGAAACTGCCCACATGCCCGCCGTCAAACGCGGCCTTCACCTGTTCGGTGAATTCAGGCAATATAATCTGCGGTGGGCTTACAAGGTAAAGGTGGCATTCGCGTTCCTGTTCCATGTCAGCACTCCGGGGTCGTGTGAAAAAATGGCAGGGCAGCACTTGCGCTGCCCTGCCATTGATAAAAGAAAAAAGGGATTACAGCTCGCCCTTGTAAACCTTGATGATGCTGTCCAGCAGCTTCAGCGCTTCGTCGCGCGGGCGCTGGAAGGTGTTGCGGCCGATGATCGAGCCGTTGCCGCCGCCATCGCGGATGCCGCGTACTTCGTCCAGCAGGTCATTTTCGCCCTTGGCATTGCCGCCGGAGAACACCACGATGCGGCGCCCCGCGAAGCAAGCCTGCTTCACATGCGCAATGCGCTCCGCCATGGTGCCGATAGTCACTTTCTCAGATTCATAGACCTTCTTGGCTTCAGCCTGCTCAAGGAACCCGGTAGGCGGCTTAACCTTGATGATATGCGCGCCAAGCAGCGCGGCCATGTGCGCGGCATAGGCGCACACGTCCATTGCCGTTTCGCCGTCCTTGGAAATATCTTCACCGCGCGGGTAAGACCACATTACCACAGCAAGGCCCGCGTCTTTCGCCTGCTCGGAAAGTTCGCGGATTTCTTCCATCATGTCGAAGGTGTTATGGCTGCCGGGGTAAATGGTAAAGCCGATAGCGGAGCAGCCGAGGCGCAGCGCGTCGTTTACCGTGCCGGTAACGGCCTGGTCGGCGGAGCTGTTCTTCGGCGCGAGGCTGTTGGAGCTGTTGACCTTAAGAATGGTCGGGATCTGCCCGGCGAAAGTATCTGCGCCCGCTTCCAACATGCCCAGCGGCGCGGCATACGCCGAAAGCCCGGCATCAATGGCCAGCTGGTAGTGGTAATGCGGGTCATACGCCGCAGGATTTTTCGCAAAAGAGCGTGCGGGCCCATGTTCAAAACCCTGGTCCACCGGCAGGATCACCAGGCGGCCCGTGCCACCCAGGCGTCCCTGCATCAGGATACGTGCAAGATTGGCTTTCGTGCCCGGGCAGTCGCTTTCATAAGCAGACAGGATCTTTTTTACTTCGGCGGTCATCTTCATGGGGGCTTCCTCGTGTAATCGTTAAAAACAGCAGTTCCATAGACGGTTTTACGCCATTTGACAAACATTTTTGCAGGTAAATCAGGCCTTAAGCTGGTAAGCGCCTCGTAAATCAGGCAAAGCCGTAAATTTGCCCGTCGGGTCGATCAGTGTCTCGGTAGACCCTAAAATAAGCACGCCATGCGGTTCCAGCCGCTCCGCCATCTTCAGCGTCACGTTGGCTTTCGTCTCTTCATCAAAATAAATCAATACGTTGCGGCAGAAAATCAGGTCGAACTTTCCCAGCGCGCTATAATCGGTGAGCAGGTTCTGCAATTTGAACTGCACCATGCCGCGGATAGTGTCCTTCAACTGCCATGACGTATCCGGCAGCGAGTTGAAATATTTGACCAGCAACTGGATCGGCAGGCCGCGCTGCACTTCGAATTGCGAATAAATGCCCTGAGCCGCCTTATCGATCACTTTTTTTGCAAGGTCGGTCGCCACCATGTCAAACTGCCATCCCGGCATTTTGTGCATGTCTTCCTGCAGGCAGATGGCAATCGTATAGGGCTCCTGCCCGGTTGAGCACGCCGCAGACCAGATGCGCATCCGCTTCGAATGCCCCAGCTTGGCCATCAGCTGCGGCAGTACCAGCTGCCGCAATTGCTCATACGGCTTGATATCGCGGAAAAAGGACGATTCATTCGTCGTCATCGCCTCGGTGATTTCCACCAGCAGCGACTCCGAGGCCGTCTTGCGTATGTAAGCGCATAATTCCGAAATACCCTCAAGCTTCAGCCCGCGCGCAATCGGCAGCAGGCGGCTTTCTATCAGGTAAGACTTGTCCTCCGCGAGGTCGAGGCCGGAGCGCTTCTTGAGCATAGAGGCCAGGTACTGGAACTCTTCTTTCTGCATCAGCGCGCTCCTTCGAACTGCTGGATGACGAAGGGGGCAAGCTCTGCCAGCGGCAACACCACTTTGCACAGCCCGTTTTCCACCACCGCTTTGGGCATACCATACACCACGCAGGAAGCTTCGTCCTGCGCCAGCACGCTTCCTCCCTTGTTCACAACATCCTTTGCGCCTTCCATGCCGTCTTGTCCCATGCCGGTCAGCACCATCGCCACAAGATGGCTGCCATATACCTGCGCCAGCGAGCGCAGCATCGGGTCTGCGGCGGGCCTGCAGAAATTCTCCGGCGGATTCTGGTTGATGCGCACCACCACCCGTGTATCGGCCCGCTCCGCAATCATATGGTAGTCCCCCGGCGCGATGTAGATCGTTCCCGGCTTCACCTCCATGCCCTCTTTGGCTTCCGTGGCCGTATGGCCGCTGGCTTTGCTCACCTGTTCGGCAAGAATGGTGGTAAAGGTCGGCGGCATATGCTGCGTAATAAAAACCGGCACATGGGCCAGATGCCCCTTGATCTGCCCGAAAAACTGCATCAGCGCCTGCGGCCCCCCGGTGGAAGAGGCAATCGCCAGCGCATGTAGCCCCATCGGGTTTAGCTTGCCGCCAAAGGGCAGCGGGCTCACCCGCATCACGGTCTTGGGCGCAGCCGCAACCGGTGCGGCCACTTCCGGCTTTGCATCGGCAAACACCGGCAGGCCCCTGCCCATAAGCGCATAAATCTTGGTAATCAGCTCGCGGTAAAACAAAGCCACCTCGCCCCCTACCTTGGAGGTCGGTTTCGTCAAATAATCCGTAGCACCCAGCGAAAGCGCCTGCATACTCACCGCCGCGTTGCGCAGGGTAAGCGTGGAAGCCATGATGATTTTCGCCTTCGGTGCAACCTTGACCAGTTCCGGCAGCGCCGTTATGCCGTCCATCACCGGCATTTCAATATCCAGCAAGATCAC
>JANYCJ010000170.1 GCA_025360345.1 Alphaproteobacteria bacterium
GCCTCATGCCCCAGCCCAGAAATGAAATACATCGCATCCACGAACGGGTTGCGCTGCTGCACCTCGCCGAAATCCACGAACAGCAAATGACGCACATGGTTCAGCACCACCAGCCCCGCCGCCCCCCAGCGCGTCACATCCAGCAATGCCGAGAATTCTTTTTTCATGCTAATGGATCACCGCGCTTTTCATGAACGCCACTTCTTCCTTCAGCCGCCGCAACTGCAGCACGCCACTGCTGCCCATGCATAAAAACATGATCGCCCCCGCCATCGCCAGCTGCGCAATATTGCCCAGCCCCAGCGCCGCCTGCAAGGCGGTGAATAAACAAATCCCCGCGGCGGTCGCGCTCACCGGCACCAGCACCGCCCGCCAATACGCCCCGTAGCCGCATTCGATCAGCGGCAGCGTCAGCATCAGCGTGCGCGGAGCATACAGCGTGAACACAATGCTATACGCCGCCCCCACCCATTCCAGCCCGAACCACACCGAAATCATCAGCGTCACCACCCATAGCACGCCCGTCTCCACGGTTGCTCGCAGCTGGTAATCGGTGCGCCCCAGCACCATGCGTATCGTGCCGCACAGCCCCATGATCGCCTGTATCGTGCAGGCGCAGGACACCAGCATGAACACCTGCCCCGACTGCATCCATTTTTCCGAAAGCAGCACCGTAAAGGCCGGCCGCCACGCCGCCGCCACCATCCCCATGCCCGGAACGATCACAATCGCCAGTATCCGCGTCAGCAAGAGGAAGGTAGCGCGTATCGCCGCCTTGTCTTCCTTCACCCGGCTCAGCTTCGCGTAAAACACATATTGCAGCGGCCCGCTCACCAGCATCATCGGCATCCGCCCAAACTGGAACGCCATGGAATACACCCCCACCGCCGCCGCATCCATCACCTTGCCGATCACCAGGTTGTCAATCGAGCGCGTAAAAAACGTGATGCCATTCACGCTCAGCACATTGCGCCCAAACGCGATATGCTCGGAAACCTCCTTCACATTGATGGCAAATAGTGGCCTGAACGAAGAGAACCAGAACGTCGCCCCCGTCCGCACGCTATACTGCACAATCTGCTGAATCACCAATGCCCACGCACCCGCCCCGTGCCGGGCGGAAACCACCGCCGCCGTGATGCTAAGCACCACCCCCGCCACTTCCGTGCCCGCCAGTAATTTGAACCGCTGCGCCTGCTGCAGTTCCGCCCCCGAAATGGAGCAGATGGATTGCAAAAACACCACCCCCGCCAGCGCCATCACAATCGGCCCCAGCCTCGGCTCTTCGAACACCGCCGAAAAAATCGGTGCGCAGATAATCATGATCGCGGCCAGCCCGCCCCCCAGCATCACCGAAAGCCAGAAACACGTAGACCATGTCTGCCGCTCCGAAACCGGCGTGCGCACCAAAGACATGCCAATCCCCGCATCGGCGATCATCATCGCAAACAGCACAAACGGCATCGCCATCGCCACCACGCCATAATCTTCCGGCGACAAAATGCGCGACAGGATGGGTATCGCAAGGAACTGCGCCAGCAGCCGCACCACGCTGGAAAGCGACATCGCCGCCGTATCGAACAGGGTTTTCTTCAGCGACATGCGGCCCTCATTTCGGCTTATACAGGCCGAGGGCCTTGCCCACCACCGCCTGCACCGCGTAATAAGGCAGCCACAGATACGCCCGCGCATCCCGCTTCGCCATCGTGCGCACCTCCTGGGGCATCCCGCCCCCCTTCGCCAGCCGCCGGAGCGTGTGAAACGCGATGTCGCGCTTATGCAGCGCAATATGGCGGTCGTTCCACTCCCGGTCCGAAGCGTTCAGCGCCACCGTCCTGCCGATCAGCGTATGCGCGCGCATATTGTCGATCAGCCGCTGCATATAGCCCGGCGTCTCCCAACCCATATTGCTGAAATACAAATTAATGCCCGAGCCGCAATACACCATCTTCGCCGGTGAAAAACACACCCGCGCCCGCGCCACCAGCGTCAGGAAAAAAATCACATCCTCGCCCGCATTGCGCACCGAAGTATCGAACAACAGCTCCGCCGCCACGCTGCGCCGGTACATCGCGGTAGAAATCTGGCACGGGAAATCCCGCAGCGTAAGTGTGGTCATCACGTCCCTGCTCACCGCGATAGGGTCAGCCCCCTTCGCTGCCGTGATAAGCGGCAGGATCAGCCCCCCATCCGCCGAGAAATGCGACGCATGGTGCCCGTCGCGCTCATTATCGCAGAAATACAGGTCAAACCCCTGCTCCAGCGCCGCCACCGCCTTGGCCACATGCCCCCCATACCAGCTATCGTCGGAATCAAGGAACGCAATATAAGTAGTGTCCGCGGAAACGGCTCTCAGCGCCGTATTGCGCGCCGCCGCCACCCCACCATTGGGCTGCGAAAGAATTTTAAGTGAAAAAGGCGGTTGGAAAACAAGGCCTTCCACTTCACCGGCCACCGGCACGGGCGAAGCGTCGTCCACCACGATCACCTCCACCGCCACCCCGCCGGGCAGCGCCTGTGCCAAAATAGAAGAAAGCGCCCGCCGCAAAATGCCGCTATCACGCTGATAATAAGGAATAATGACTGAAACCAGCATCACATTCGCCACGTTAAAGGCACTCTCTTACAGCATTTTCCAAAGAGTTACAGCAAATTACTGCGCCCGCACCCCACGAAAAGCGCGAAAAACCGCCCTATATCCATGATAACGGTTGGTTTTTCCCCCCGTTTCCATTATGAAACCCCAGAAGCACAACAAGGGCCGCCCCGTGACCGATTTTTCCATCCTCATCTGCACCCGCAACCGCGCAGACAAATTGCAGAACACGCTCGCCTCCGTCGCAGCTGCCATCGCCCACGCCCCCTCCCTCTCCGTCGAAGTCCTCCTCGTGGATAACGGCTCCACCGACAACACCTCCGCCACCATAGCCCAGTGGGCCGCCTCCGTCCCCTTCCCGGTCAAAAACATCTTCGAAAAAACCCCCGGCCTTTCCGCCGCGCGCAACGCGGGCATCCGCGCCGCCACCGGGAATGTCGTGGCCTTCACCGACGACGACTGCACCCTGAACCCCGACTACCTCACCACACTCGCCCGCTACTACGCCGCAGACACCACCCCCACCATCCGCGGCGGCAAGGTCGAGCTGGGCGACCCCACTGACATCCCCTACACCATCCTCCTCTGCCCCGAGCCGAAAAAGCTGCAATCCCCCATCTCCCCTTCCGGCTTCATCATCGGCGCCAACATGGCCATCCCCCAGTCCGTCTTGCACAGCACCGGCTTTTTCGACGAGCGCTTCGGCGCGGGCGCGCCCTTCAAGGCCGGTGAGGAAAGCGACTATATTTACCGCGCCTACCGCGCCGGAACGCCCGTGGAATACGTGCCTGACCTCATCGTCCAGCACTTCCATGGCCGTAAAGACAAAGCCGCCATCCACCAGCTCAGCCAGGGCTATTTCCTCGGCGGCGGCGCCATGTTCGCCAAGCACCTCACCGACCGCTTCCTCCTGCGCCACCTCTACTGGGACATCAAGGGCGCGCTGCGGGCATGGGCGAAAGGCGAAACCATCATGGACAAAGACCTCAACATCACCTACCGCGACTATCTCTGCGCCACTTTTCGCGGCATGGCGCTCTATGGCAAACACCGCCTTTGCGGGGCCGGAAAATGACCACCAGCGCCGTCATCATCCAAACCCTTCAGGATAAAATCCACGCCCTCCTCGCCCCCCACATGCCCAGCGGCGGCAAGCTCGCCCTGCTGGATTTCCCCGACCACCCCAATGTCGGCGACAGCGCCATCTGGCTCGGCGAAATCGCCTATCTCAAACGCTGGCACCGCACCACCCCGCGCTATGTCTGCACCGTGGAAAACTTCCGCCATGAAGACCTCCGCGCCGCCCTGCCCACCGGCCCCATCTTCCTCCACGGCGGCGGCAATTTCGGCGATGTCTGGCCCAAGCACCAGGACTTCCGCGAAATGATTATCAAGGAATACCCAGACCGCCCCATCATCCAGCTCCCCCAATCCATCCATTTTTCGGATGAGGCCAGCATCGCCCGCACCGCTGCCATCATCAACGCCCACCCCAACTTCACCCTGCTGGTGCGCGACCAGCACAGCTACGACCTCGCCAAAAAGCACTTCACCTGCAAAACCGAACTCAGCCCCGACATGGCCTTTTGCCTCGGTGCGCAAACCCGCCACGGCCCGCTCCTGCACAAGCTGCTCCTGCTCCTGCGCACCGACCACGAAACCCAGACCGCCGCTCCCCCCGCCAATGACCTCCCCCCGGGCGCCTCCGTCGAAGACTGGCTGGAAGAAGACCCCCATATCAATGGCCGCATCCGTAAGCTCACCAAGCGCTACCTCCCCCTCCTCGGCCTCAAAGCCCTGGTGCGCGACTACCAGCGCGAAATGCTGTACCGCTTCCTCGCCGAAGACCGCGTCACCCGTGGCCTGCGCCAGCTTTCCTCCGCGCCCTATGTCATCACCGACCGCCTCCACGCCCATATCCTCTGCCTGCTGCTCAACATCCCCCATACCGTGCTGGACAATAACTACGGTAAAATTCGCCGCTTCTCCGAAGTCTGGACCCAGGATCTTGGCATTTTATCCCGCGCCCAGACCCTGCCCGAGGCAATAAATACATATAAATCAATGATGGCCCCCAAAGCATAGGCGCAAGGCATGGCTTTACTTCAGCGCGGATAACCTTTACAATACCGCAAGTTAAAACTTAGCCACCCCATACCCCCGAGTGTAACGCCCCAAAAAAAATGAGTGCAACGACACCAACGCCGCAGGTCTGTATCATCATCGCTGCCTACAACGCCGAAAAAACCATCGCCCGCGCCGTGGCCTCCGCCCTCGCGCAAGGCGAAACCGCCGAAATCGTGGTGGTAGACGATGCCTCCACCGACCAGACCCTCGCCGCCGCCCTCTCCGCCGACGACGGCACACACCGCCTCAAGCTCCTCCGCCAGCCGCAAAACGCCGGCCCCTCCGCCGCCCGCAACCGCGCCATCGCCGAAAGCACAAGCCCATGGCTCGCCGTGCTCGATGCCGATGATTTCTTTCTTCCCGGCCGCCTCTGCGGCCTGCTCCGCCACGCCGAAAACGCGGACTTCATCGCCGATAATATGTGGCAGGTGCCCGAAACCGATATCAACGCCCCCCGCACCTCCCTGCTCGACCCCGCCCCCACCGCGCCCGAGCACGTGAATTTCGACCGCTTCGTGCTGTCAAACGTCACCCGCCCCGGCAAGCAGCGCGCCGAGCTGGGCTTCATCAAGCCCCTCATGCGCCGCAGCTTCCTCGACCGCCACAACCTCCGCTATCAGGAACATATGCGCCTCGGCGAAGATTTCGAACTATACGCCCGCGCCCTCGGCCTCGGCGCGCGTATGCTGCTCCTTCCCGCGCAGGGCTACATCTCCGTCGTCCGCCCCAACTCACTCAGCGGCCAGCACACCGAAACCGACCTCCTCAACCTGCGCGACTGCGACCACGCCCTCCTCGCCAGCCTGCCCCTGAACACCTCCGCCAAACAGGCGCTCCGCCAGCATTACCTGAGCCTTGATTGCCGCCTGCAATGGCGCCTGCTCATCCTCGCCGTCAAGCACCGCAACGTGAAAGCCGCGCTCGCCACCTTCCTGCGCCCATGGCCCGTGCCGCTCTACCTCCTCCGCAAACTGGCCGAAACTTTCGCCCAGCGTATGCAGGGCGCCCCCGCATGACCGGCCCCAGCTACAAGCGGAATTCCGCAGCCCCCCTGCTTGCCATCACCCTCGGCCTGCTGCTCATCGCCTTCCACCGTATGCGCGGCGACCTCCTCGTCGCGTGGTCGTCCGAAGATTACGGCCACGGCATGGTGATTCCCTTCGTCGCCGCGCTCATGGGCTGGCACATCCTCACCAGCCACCCGCAAAAACCCGCCCCTTCATGGCTCGGCCCCGCCGTCATGTTGCTCAGCGCCCTGTTCCTCCTTATCGCCGCCCTTGCCGCCTTTCAGGCCGCCGCGCATTACGGCTTCATCATCGCCCTCATCGCCTGTTCCCTTGCCTTCCTCGGCACGCGCGGCACATTCCTGCTCCTTCCCGCCTTTATCTACCTCTTCTTCGCCATCCCCCTGCCGCATCTTGTGTATGCAAATCTCTCGCAGGACCTCCAGCTCCTCTCCTCCACCCTGGGCGTAAAACTCCTCGAAGCCCTCGGCATCAGCGTCTATCAGGAAGGAAACGTCATTGACCTCGGGCTTTATAAATTGCAGGTGGTGGAAGCCTGCAGCGGCCTTCGCTACCTTTTCCCGCTGGTAAGCTTCGGCTACCTCGTGGCCTACCTGATGCAGGACGCCATGTGGAAACGCCTCGTCATCTTCGCCTCCGCCGTGCCCATCACCATTTTCATGAACACCCTGCGCATTGCCCTGATCGGCGTCACCGTCGACAAGTGGGGCCCCTCCATGGCCGAGGGCCTCCTCCACCAGTTTGAAGGCTGGGTGGTGTTTTCCCTCTGTGTCGCCATCATGCTGGCCGAGGCCGCGTGGCTCATGAAAGCCACCGCTGGCCGCCACAAGGGCCATTTCCGCTTTGAAATTTTCGGCATCCCCTCGGGCCGTATGCTCAAATCCCCCCTCATCCCCCGCCCCGCCGCCCTTGCCACCTTCGGCCTTGCCGCGGCGCTCGCGGGCATTTTCGGCAGCGGCATGATCGAAGAACGCGCCGAAACCATCCCCGACCATCCCTCCTTCGCCACCTTCCCCGCAGATATTGACGGCTGGCACGCCACCGAGCAGGGCTTAAGCCCCGATATCCTGAACAGCCTCCAGCTTACCGATTACTGGCTGGCCGACTATACCCATGACGGCATCCCCTCCCCCGTCAACTTCTACATCGCCTACTATGCCAGCCAGCGCATCGGCTCCTCCACCCATTCGCCTGCGCATTGCATTCCCGGCGGCGGCTGGCAGGTAGAAAAGAAATCCCTCCTCCCCGTCACCTTGTCGGACGGCACCGTCATCACCGTCACCCGTATGCTCATCCGCCGCGCCGAGGCCGCCCAGCTGGTCTATTTCTGGTTTGACGAGCGCGGCCGCAACATCACCGAAACCTCTTATGCCAAATGGTACCTGTTCGTGGATTCCATCACCATGGGCAGGAGCGACGGCGCGCTCGTTCGCCTCGTCACCCCCGTGGACGCCACCGAAAAAACCGAAGACGCAGACACCCGCCTCCAGCATTTCATGGAGCTGGCGCATCCCGCGCTGGCCACCTTCATCCCCGGCCGTAACCTGAGCCTCCCACCAGAAAGCCCCACCCCATGAAGACCAGCACCAAGATCGCCATCGCCTCCGCCATCGCCGTCGCGGCCTATGTTTCCCTGCACCGCGAAACCCCGCAGGTGCGCGAGCAGCGCTACCTCGCCCATGGCAACGAACTCTTCAACGCCGGGGAATATGAAAAAGCCCGCGTCGAATACCGCAACGCCGCCAAGCTCATGCCCCTCGACCCCGAAATCAGCTACCGCTGGGGCATGGTCGATGAAGCGCAGGGCGACATCCGCAATGCCTTCGCCAACTATCTCCGCGCCGAGCAGCAGAACCCGCACTATGCCCCCGCCCTGCTCAAGCTCGCCCACTACCAGCTCGTGGTGGAGCAATACGGCGAAGTGCAGAAACGCCTCGATATCGTGCTCGCGGATGATTCCGCCAACGCCGAGGCCCACGCCCTGAAAGCCTCCCTCCTTCTCCACCAGCACCAGTATGACGACGTCCGCAAGGAAATCGCATTGGCCACCGCCGCGGACCCCGGCAACATCACCGCCGCCTCCGTCCTCACCGGCCTCTACATCGCCGAAGGCGACATGGCCAAGGCCGAAGCCGCCGTGGACGACGGCATCGCCCACAACCCCAAAGACCTTTCGCTCCTCCTGCTGAAAGTGAAGATGTTCGAAAAACCCCTGAACCTGGAAAAAATCAACCAGGCCTATAACGACATCATCAAGCTCCAGCCCAGCGACGTGCAGCTGCGCACCGTGCTGGCAGACATCTATATGCAGGGCGGCAGGCTCGACGACGCCGAAACCACCCTCCGCAGCGCCACGCATGACATGCCTGACAACTGGGACCTGAAACACCAGCTGGTCATGTTCCTCGGCCGCTACCGCAGCGTGGATGTCGCCGAAAAAGAAATCCAGTCCATGATGCAGTCAGACTCCGACCATACCGAGCTGTATTTCTGGCTCACCGAGCTTTATATAGACCACAACCAGATTGACAAAGCCGTGGCCCTCCTCGAACAGATCGTGGCCCGGGATGATTCCGACCGCCAGAGCCTGCTCGCCCGCTCATCCCTCGCCCGTATCAATTTCCGCAAAGGCAACAAGGAACTGGCCGAACAGCTGGTGAACGCCGTGCTCGCCAAAGCCCCCACGAATCCTGAAGCGCTTTATGTCCGCGCCAGCATCGCCACCGATGAGGCGCGCTACCAGAATGCGGTAAACGACCTGCGCCTTATCATCCGCAACAATCCCAAAAACGCTGACGCGCTCCAGCTTCTCGCTGAAGTGCTGCTGCTGCAGGGCTACACCGACCTCGCCATCGAAACCCTCAATCAGGTGGTAGAGCTGAACCCCGCCAACTCGCCCGCGCAGGTGCGCCTCGCCCAGATGTATAACCAGAACCATGATCCCGAGCACGGCATGAAAATCCTCGATGCCGTCACGAAGCTGGACCCCGGCTACCCCGTCGCGTGGGAAAGCATGGCGCGCCTGGCCATCGGCATGAATGATTTTAAAACCGCCAACCTCGCCATCACCCATCTGCAGGGCTTTAAAGGGCAGGAGCAGGTGGCGCAGTTCCTTACCGGCCAGCTCGCCCAGGCCAGCGGCGACAAATCCGTTGCCCTCGGCACCTACGCCGAGATCATCAAAAAGGACCCCAAATCCCCCCTCGCTGAGCGCGCCGTGTTTGAAATGGTCGAAAAGCACCACTCTCCCGAAGAGCTCACTGCCACCTTGCAGCTCCTGAACTCCCTCAACACTGACAGCGCCTATATTAATACCATTATCGGTGAAACCTACATGGCACTGGAAAAGCCAGACCTGGCCCTTGCCGCGTTCGACAAGGCCATCGCCAACCACCCCGTCACCCAGGACGCCTACCTGAACCGCGCCAAGATGTATTATGATGCCGGGGACGAAGCTAAGGCTGTCGAACTCCTGAAACTGGCACATGACGCCAACACCAGCGACGTCCGCGCCGACCTCTTCCTTGCCGATGTGGACACCAAGAACGCCAAGTTCGCCGACGCCATCCAGCGTTATCAGGATCTGCTCGTGCGCTTCCCCGACCTCGATGTCGCCGCCAACAACATGGCATCCCTCATCGCCGACAATGAATATACCGATGCCGCGCAGTTAGAAAAGGCCGCCAAGGCCGTTGAGCATTTCGCCGCTGGCAAGAACCAGAACTTCATTGACACCTTAAGCTGGGTCTATTACCGCCAGGCCAAGTTCACTCAGGCCGAGTCGCTCATGGAGCATAATAGTAGCTTAGGCCCCCTAAGTCCTAACATGCACTATCATTATGGCGCCATTTTGATTGCCCGCGGTAATAAACCCAAGGCTAAAGATGAACTTCAAAAGGCTACTCTTAAGGAAGCCTCCCCTGAAATTGTCAAAAAGGCGCAGGAATTGTTAAAGGATATTTAGCTTTGACCCCTCTTATTAAAACACCATTAGGAGTAAATACCTCCGCGTAAAGAGAGCATAAAGATCATATTGTCCTTATTTATGGGTAATTTATGGGTTTTTTATTTTCTAAAATTTTTCTCATAAAACACACAAAATAGTGCTTGCTGGTAAAGTAAACTTTTGCTATCAAGGCACCACGAAACATAAATCCGTCTACCCCTCTATATAAAAGAATTACCACGATGAAACTCACCACCTTTGTAGCAACCGCTGCTTTCGTCGCAGTCAGCTCTGCCGCTTTCGCAGACACGACCCCGACGAACTTCACTGGTTCTAACGTCTCCATGGGCCCGGTCCATGCAGGCCAGTACGGCAGCATCTCCAACCTTTACCAGACCCTGTTCAGCGTACCGCCGAACGTAGTGGGCGGCGGCAGCATTTTCGGCTTCCTGCCTTCTAACCTCACCATCACCTTCCCCTACTCGTTCACCGGCCTCATCGCTGGCAACCTGCAGGGCAACAGCCAGTATGATTACACCAACGGTGGCAATCACTACAACGGCTTCGGTTCGGCTGACAGCCAGCTGGGCTCTACCTCCAAAGGCTTCAAGAATAGCGTAGCTTCCGCTCCGCTGATCTTCGCATCCGCTGGCCTGAACGTAGCTAACCCCGGTACCAGCCATGGCACCGTGGTGTTCTCCAACCGTTCGACCTCGTTCGAAAGCTTTGAATCCATCTTCACTGGCTTGCTGACCCTGCGTCCTCGTGCCATCGGTTCTGCAACCTACGCAGTATCCACCATCCCGCTGCCTGCAGCCCTCCCCATGTTCGCCACTCTGCTGGCTGGCATGTTCGGCTTCGCTCGCAGCCGCAAGCGCAAGGCTCTCGCAGCCTAAGCTTGTTAAGCTAAAAAAAAGCCGCCCCTCGCCGGGCGGCTTTTTTTATGCCTGCTATCCACTTTCCCCCTTCCCGCTCTGCCGCCCCCATGCCTAAATACCCCTATCAGGCCTGATAAAAAAAGCCCTCGCCCCCAAAGCGAGGCACAGGGTCGGCGACACCAACCTCACGCCCCTGCCAAGCGGAACCCGAAATGAGCGCGCTCATCTATTGTAAAAGAACCAAAGCACACCCCTGCAATGCCGCAAAGCGGCCAGCCCTTAAAAAGCCAATATTAGGCGGGTGATGATTGGGGCGAGTGAAATGCAAGGCGCACCGGAGCGCAGGAACGCAGTGTAGCGCAAGCTACATGAGTATCCGAGCACCGGAGCAACGCCGCAGTTCGCCGCCCCAATCATCACCCGTGGCATTTTTTGTATTTTTTGCCGGAGCCGCAGAAGCACGGATCATTCCTGCCCAGCCGCACCGAGGCCATCTCCGCGAAAGAAAGCGTCTTCGCGTCATGCAGCAGCTCCCCGCGTATCGAGGCACTGGCCCCCACCGGCGGCGGCGGCAGCAGCTTCATGGCCTGCGCCAGCGGCTTCAGCGCGAAAGAAAGCCCAAGCGATGCTTCAAGCCCCTCCACGCGCGCCAGCAGCGCCTCCCGGGCCAGCGCGGCGCTATTGCAGCCAAACAGCACCTGGTTGCCCCGCTCCTCGTCGCGCACCGAAAATACCTGCGGAAAGCTTTCAATGATCGTGCGCTTCTTCAGCGCGTGCTGCGTGTCGTTGTCCAGCAGGTTGATGACCGTCACCCCCTCCGGCGTGAGCTTTTCCCGGCACAGCGCAAAAAACTCGCAGGTCGAAAAATCCCTCGGGCCGCTACCCACCCCGATAAACGCATCCACCACGATCATGTTATACGGCTCTGCCGCCGGGTGCTCCGCCAGCTTCCTGCGCCCGTCCTGAATGGAAATCTTCAGCCGCGCATCCTTGGCCACCCCGAAAAACCGCATCGCCACGTCCACCACGTCGCGGTCAATATCCGCGCAGTCGATCACCGTTTCGGGCAGCACATGGTGCATCACCATGGGAATCCTCCCCCCGCCGAAGCCGATCACGTAAATCCGTTTCGGCGCCGGGTTCCACAGCAGCCCCAGCATCACCAGCCGCGAATAGGGCGACAGCAGGTGCAGCGGCGCCTCCAGCTCCATGCGCGATTGTATTTCCGCGTCGAGGTCGGCGTGGAAATACAGGTAAATCACCCCTTCGGATTTATAGACCAGTATATCGTTGTCTGATTCCGCCATGCGTAGCAAAATGCCGTCCGGCATCGCCCTTACCGGCGCCAGCCTCGCCTCAATCGCCTGAAGATTTTTCTCAGCCCATTCGCTCATACGGCAATTTACCCGCAAAAACGCCCGGAAAGCAAGCCTTCCGGGCGAATGTATTATAAAGAAAAATGGCTTCAGAAGTCGCTGTCCCGGGCTTCACCCGGCATAGTAGACTTCGGAAGCCGCTTTTTATTCTTCGTCGATATACTGTTTTTCCATGCGCTCGTGGCGCTCCTGCGCCTCGATGGTCATGGTGGCGATAGGGCGCGCTTCCAGCCGCTTGATGCCGATCGGCTCGCCGGTTTCTTCGCAGAAACCATAGGTGCTGTCGTCAATGCGCTTCAGCGCCGCGTCGATCTTGCCAATCAGCTTCAGGTAGCGGTTGCGGGTGCGCAGCTCCACACCGGCTTCCGTTTCCAGCGATGCGCGGTCGGACAAATCGGGCTCGCGCCAGTTTTCTTCCTTCAGGTTATTGATCGTTTCCTGCGATTCTTTCAGCAGCTCGTCGCGCCATGTGGTCAGCTTCAGGCGGAAATATTCCAGCTGCTTGGCGTTCATGTATTTTTCATTTTCGGTGGGCTGGTAGGTCTTGGACATTTTAGCCGACATTAGAACCTCGATGGATGGTGCGAGTTAAACAGATTCCCAGTTGCATATCCGGCCTCTTAAGCGGGCGGTCATTAAAGCAGAGAGCTTATGTAGCAAAACCCGGCGCAATTGCAATCAGATTAGTTACTACCCTTTAGCATTTAACGCTTGATTACGCATTATCCGAAGAAAGCTGGGCCACCGATGCGGCCGCCATTTCGAGCTTGGCCAGCTCCACCGCCGTGCGAAGCTCAATGTCTTCCATGATGGCGATCAGCTGCGGATCAACAACCCCTTGTTTTTGTATCGAAAGCTGCCGCGCTATATCTTGCAGTGTGTGCGGCGGTATCGCCCCTGTTAAAATCTGCCTGCGCAGCTTGTCCAGCGAGTCCAGCATCGAATGCCCGTGCTGCACCATTTTGCGCTTATACACGTCCTCTTCCGAAATTTCCTGTAGCGCCAGAAGGTTATTCAGCGCCGACATCGGGGCGACATCGCTGGTGGCCTGCGTACTGCTGCCTTCCGGCGTTTCCGCCGCCGACAGCAGGTCTGAAAACAGCCCCGTCGCGTTCGCGCCCCGCTTTTTGTTCACGTTGCTGTTGGAGCTGATAGTGCCGAAACCCGTAATCTTCATAGCCGTCCTGGTTGCCTTCCTTCAATTGTATAGCAGCTTCCGCCCCGGGTAAACAAACCGTTTCCGCGCGGAGGCTTGCCGGGCCTCACAGCCCCGCGGCAATTTTTGCCTCCCGCCCTTAGCTTCCCTCCCGCGGCGCCCCTGCCGTTCTTCAATAAGCGCATGAAATATATGCAATCGCCATGCCACCGCCAAACTGGCACAGGAATCGCTCCCTGTTCAGGAAAGCAGGAGAGACCTTATGACCGAGAATACCACGCAACTTTGGGCCAGCACCCGCGAAACCGCCGCTTACGAGCGCGACAAAACCTCCGACCAGATGATCCGCGTGGCCTTCCGCCTTTTTTACCTCACCCTGCTCTTCACCCTCATCATGGGCAGCTACCTCCTCACCTCCACCCCCGCCCATGCCGAGTCCCGCATCAAGGACATCGTGAATTTCGAAGGCGTGCGCGACAACATGCTGATGGGCTACGGCCTCGTCGTAGGCCTCAACGGCACCGGCGACAAGCTCACCAACTCCGCCTTCACCGAGCAGTCGCTCATCGCCTTCCTTGAGCGCCAGGGCGTAAACACCCGCGGCACCTCCTTAAAAACCAAAAACGTCGCCGCCGTCACCGTCACCGCGCGCTTGCCCGCCTTTTCCCGCGCTGGCAGCAAAATCGACGTCACAGTAAGCGCCATGGGCGACGCCAAGGACTTAACCGGCGGCACCCTGCTGGCCACCCCGCTTTACGGCGCAGATGGCGAAGTCTACACCGTGGCGCAGGGCCAGATCTCCATCGGCGGCTTCCGCGCCGCTTCCGACAGCGCCAACGTCACCATCTCCAAGGGCGTGCCCACCTCCGGCTTCGTGGCCAATGGCGGCATCGTGGAAAAAGAAGTGCAGTTTGCCCTCAACGACATGCCCGAACTCAAAATGGCCCTTAAAAACCCTGACGTCACCACCGCGCAGGCCATCGCCAACATCATCAACCAGCAGGTCGGCCCCGGCCTCGCCTCCGTGAGCGATCCCGGCACCGTGGTGCTCACCGTGCCCGCCTCCTACCACAACAACGTCACTCAGCTCCTCGCCGACGTGGAGAAACTCTCCGTCGCCACCGACCAGGTCGCCCGCATCGTCATCGACGAATCCTCAGGCACCATCGTCATGGGTGAAAACGTCCGCATCGACACCGTGGCCGTAGCGCAGGGCAACCTCATCGTGAAGGTCGAAGAGACCACCGCCGTCTCCCAGCCCGGCCCCCTTTCGCCGGAAGGTTCCCAGACCGTGACCACGCAACTGAGCAATGTTTCCGTGACCGATTCCGGCCCCGGAAAGAATATGGCCGTCCTCCCTCGCGGCGCTACGCTTAAAGACCTCGTGGCAGGCCTCAACGCCCTGGGCGTGGCTCCGCGAGACCTCATCACCATCCTGCAGACCATCAAGGCCGCTGGCGCCCTGCAGGCTGAAATCCAGACCCGGTAATCGCATGATCAATGCCGCCACCACCGCCACCCTCTTCGCCAATCAGGCCGCCATCCCCGGCGCAACCCTGCCCAAGGCCGGCAAAATGACCGAAGCGCAGGCCACCACCGCCTCCAAAGACTTCGAAGCCATGTTCTTAAGCGAAATGCTCGGCCAGATGTTCGGGGACTCCGTAGGCACCGACGCGTTTGGCGATGCCGACTCCTCCGAAATCTACAAAGGCATGATGGTAGATGCCTATGGCAAGGAGATCGGCAAGTCCGGTGGCATAGGAATTGCTGATTACGTTAAGAAGGAACTACTTAAAATTCAGGAGACGAATGATGAACCAGGAACCAAGAACCTCGCAGCCCTCCGCTCCTATAAACGCTCCTAAGCTTAAAATTCAGGACGTTATCACCCTCACTGCCCGCCTCGCCCAGCTTCTGGCCGAGGAAGTGGACCTGCTGGGCGATATGAAAGTCCACCAGATTGAGGCCCTCCAGCAGGAAAAATTGTTCCTGGTCAGCGCCCTCGAAGCCCAGCGCAAACTGGTAGACAAGAACCCCTACCTCATCGAATCCATCCCCTCGCAGGACAAAAAAGACCTCGAGGAAGTGGTGGAAGTGTTCAACAACATCCTCGAAGAAAACCACCGCAAGCTGCTGATGGCCAAGGAAGTGAACCACAAGATCGTGGAAGCCATCACCGCCGTGGTCAAGGAAAACACCCAGACCCGCGCCTATGGCAGCAAGGGCGTCACCAACAAGATCCCGTACGAAACCCTCTCCGTAACCCTGAACAAGACCATTTAAAGAGCACCCCATGGGCCTCTCAGTCGCACTCAATAATGCACTAACCGGGCTGAACGTAAACCAGCAGCAGCTGACCGTGCTGTCGCAGAACATCGCCAACGCCAACACCCCCGGCTACAGCAAGCAGACGGCCCAGCAGGACTCGGTATACCTCAATGGCGTGGGACAGGGCGTAAACATCACCCAGATCACCCGTAAGGTGGATGAATACCTGACCCAGGCCGTGCAGACGCAGGGCTCCATCGTGGCCAGCACCGGCGTGCTCGATGATTACAGCACCCGCATCCAGCTGCTGCTCGGCAACCCCGGCGACAAGAACAGCATCGACTCCTATGTCAATACTTTCACCAACTCCGTGCAGTCGCTCGCCCAAACCCCGCAGAACACCACCCTCCAGCAAACCGCCGTCAATAACGGCGTCACCCTCGCCACGCAGGTTTCCGGCCTCGGCACCTCGCTGCAAAACCTGCAGTTCAAGGCCGATCAGGATATTTCCTCCGCCGTAACGGCAGTCAACGTAGATCTCCAGCGCCTTTCAGACCTCAACCACCTCATTTCCGCAAACGTGGCCCTCGGCAAGTCCGTGGCCGAGCTGGAAGACCAGCGCGACAAAACCGTGGCCGATGTCGGCCAGTATATCAATATCAGCACCTTCACCCAGAAAAACGGCAATTTGAGCGCCACCACCGGCAACGGCATCCCCATCCTCGACAACAGCGCCTACCGGATCAGCTACACGCCTGCCGCCTCGGCTGCGTCGTTCGGGAACGGTACCACCCTTGGCGCCATCACCATCACCCGGCTCGACAGCACCGGCAATCCTTCCGGCGAGCCCCTGACCCTCGCCAATGCCGGGCCGCCCTCCTCCATTTCCAGCGTTTTCACCTCCGGCAAGATCGCCGCCCTCATGGAAATGCGCGACAGCCAGATCCCCGCCATCACCTCCCAGCTGGATAACCTCGCCAGCAACCTGCGCGACCAGATGAACGCCATCCACAACACCGGCTCAGGCTATCCGGGCGCGAACAGCTTCACCGGCACCCGCGCCGTCTTCGCCCAGCAGGTGAACGAATGGTCCGGCCAGACCCGCATCGCCGTGCTGGATTCCAACGGCCAGCCCGTCGCCTCCCGCTATTCCGACGAGCCCAACGGCGCCCTGCCCCTGACCCTCGACCTCGCAAAAATGGACACCCAGAGCGGCGTGGGCAACCCCTCCGTGCAGGGCATAGTAGATGCCATCAACCAGTATTACGGCACTCCCCAGAACAAAACCGAGCTGGGCAACCTCAACAACATCCAGATCGCCTCCGACAGCGTCGCCATCCCCGCCACGCCCGCAAAATTCAATTTTGATTTCAACCTCAACAATATTTCCGGCAGCAGCGCGGGCTTCTACGTCACCAATGTCAGCGTCCAGAACAACAACGGCGTGGACATCACCTCGGTCAGCTCCACCAATTCCCAGTTCAGCCTCGACCCCGCCAACACCTATATCACCACCGCCGGCAGCAACGTCGTCACCATCAACACCGCCTCCAGCAACAACCTGAGCGACGGGCAGATGGTGTACCTCACCACCCCTCCCGGCGGCCCCTATGACGGCATAAACGCCTCCGGCCTCGGCGGCTATTTCAAAATCTCTAACGTCACCGGCCACAGCTTCCAGATCACCGCGGCCGGCATCGCCGCCACCGGCACCACCTTCGGCGTGGCGGGCCAGACCGTCATCCCGCCTTATACCTCCGCCCTTTCCGGCTCTGACACCCGCACCGTGAGCAACGGCAGTTTCACCGCCGACCTCAGCGGCGACCCCGCCTCCCCCTTCTACACCGTCTCCGTCACCATGGGTGTGGACGATGGCTCCGGCGTGGTCAAAACCTCCGTGGTCAATTACCGAATCAACAACCAGCAGCCCAATATCCTCAACAAGCTGATCGGCGCCGACACCATCTCCGGCAACGGCAAGATCGTCGCCCCCACCAGCTACGCCCCCCTTGCGGTCGCCAAGCTGGTAGATGCCAATGGCAACGAACTGCCCAAGCGCAACGGCGTATACACCAATGAAGTGCCCGGCTACCTCCAGATCACCGCGGGCTCATCCACCTCCACCATCGCCATAGACAGCCTCGACAGCAAAGAGCTGGGCAACCCCACCGTAAGCCCCGTCGTTCCCGGCTCCAACCGCGGCTTCTCGCATTATTTCGACCTGAACGACTTCTTCGCCAGCAACCATCCCATCAGCACGGGCGACACCCTCGCCGGCAGTGCCGTCAACCTTGCCGTGGAGCAGCGTTTCCGCAACGACCCCGGCCTCCTCTCCCTCGGCCAGATGATAAAGAGCCCCAACTCCATCAACCCTAATAACCCGCCGAACTACACCTACCAGCTCAACCCCGGCGATAGCAGCATCATCACCAAGCTCGCCCAGCTGGCCGGCACCAATATAAACTTCGCCGCCGCCGGCGGCCTCGGCGCCACCGCCCAGACCCTCACCGGCTATGCCGGCCAGATCATCGGCGGCACCTCGACCAACGCCGTCACCGCCAAGACCAACAGCACCAACGCCCAGGCCCTCCTGCAGGGCTACCAGGAAAATGCCAGCGCCGTCAGCGGCGTGAATCTCGACACCGAACTGGCCAACACCGTGATCTACCAGAACGCCTACAGCGCCTCTGCCCGCGTCATCACGGTCGCAAACCAGCTTTTCGACACTCTTTTACAATCGTTCCAGTGATAAGGATTTAGAATATGGTAGCGGTCGTATCCACCCTCTCGGTTCTGCAACGGACCATCGACGATGTGAGCAAAGTGCAGAACAACCTGCTCAACCAGCAGATCCAGCTTTCCAGCGGCCGCAAGTCGCAGGACTTCACCGGCATGGCCGACCAGTCCCAGCAATATCTCTCGCTAGACGCGACGCTGGGCAAGAACGACCAGTACCTCAACGACAACCAGCTGATCGAAACCCGGCTAAACTCCACCGCCAATTCGCTCACCAATATTGTCACCATCGCCAACAGTATGCAGAGTCTCATCGCCCAGCGCCGCACCGGCGTGTCAAACACCGGCGCCTTCCATAACCAGCTCAACGGCCTGTGGCAGCAGCTCACCACCGAGCTGAACGCATCTGTGAACAACCAGTATCTTTTCAGCGGCACCAAGACCAACGTGCCCGCCGTCAACACCGCAACTTTCCCCACCCTGCAAACCCCCGGCGTGCCCGACAGCGGCTACTATCAGGGCAGCGACCAGGATGTCACCGCCCTGCTCAAGGACGACACCGCCATCCAGTATAACGTGCGCGCCGACGCCCCCGCCTTCCAGAATCTTTTCGCCGCCCTCGCCATCGCCAAACAGGCCGACCAGAACAGCAGCGATAACGATTTCAAGAAAAGCTACGACGTGCTCCAGAAGGGCATCCAGGGCGTCATTTCCATTCAGGCGCAGGTGAACTCCAACAAGGTGCAGGCCACCACTGTGGACAGCAGCCTCAACAACCTTAAGCTCTACATGAAGGGCATCCAGGAAAACATCGGCAATACCGACGTGGTGAGCGTATCGACGCAAGTAGCGATTAATCAGGGCATATTGCAGGCAGCGTTTCAGGCCTTTGCCAAAATTAGCGCCTTGCGGCTTTCAGACTTTTTGAGATAACTTATTAACCAAATCATGATACCATCGGGTTCATGGTTATAGCAGACAGAAGGTGGTATCTATGCTAAATCAGTCCTTGCAATTATCGGGAAGCGTACCGTCAGCGATGGGAATGGAAACAATTAAGTCGCGCTTCGGTGAAATCACCGTGGACACGAACAAGGCGATTATTTTTGCGCGCGGGATGCTCGGCATTCCCGACAAGCATCAGTTCGTGCTGGCCAATTTCCCCAATCCCAAAATGCAGCAATTCATGCTCCTCCAGTCGCTCGACGATACGGCGCTGTCCTTCATCACCCTGCCGCTGGACCTGAAAAACAGCATCATCTCCGCTTCCGACATCAGCATCGCCTGCCGCGACCTGCAGATCGGGGAATCCAATGCCGCCATCCTGCTTATCGTAAACGTCCATCGCGGCGTGGATCAGGTAAAGCTCTCCGTAAACGCCCGCGCCCCCCTGATTGTGGATGCCGAGCGCAGGATCGGCGCCCAGCACGTCTTCCAGCACGACAATTACAAAGTGCAGCACATGCTCTAGCTGCCCCCTTTGTAACTTTTTAAAGTTAAGGGCAATCGCAATATGGATGCGGCAACCAACCTTTTCGACGCTTATAAAAAAGCAGAAGGCCTGATTGCCGAAGGGAACCTGAGGGCCGCCGCCGACCTCTGCAAAGAGATGCTCGACGCCAACCCGAAATATCCCTACGGCTATCATCTCATGGCTTCGCTTTTCAGCGCCACCGGCACGTTCGAGCGCGCGGTCACCTTCTCACAGATGGCCACGCAACTGGCGCCGGATGTCTGCGCCTTCCATATGCAGCACGGCCAGCTGCTCTATTCGCTGGGCGAATTCGAGGCCGCAGCCGTTTCCTTCATGGCCGCCTTCCACATCGAGCCCAAAAACCCCATCATCATCCTGCTGCTCGCCAGCACCTTCACTGGCCGCGGCCAGTTTGAAGAGGCGCAAGGCCTGTTCATCCACGCCCGCATGATGTCCGACATCCCCGAAATCGACGAGCAGGAAGGCCTCTGCCACGTCCAGCAGGGCAACCAGAAAGAAGCCGAAATCCTTTTCGACCGCATCATCACCCGCTGCCCCGAATATATCTGGGGCCATATATATAAAGGGCATGTGCTCATGGCGCAGCGCAACCTGCCGCAGGCCGAGGCCTGCATGGCCCGCGCCCTGAAGCTCGACCCCGCCTCCTTCGAGGCCCTCTTCGCCCTCGCCGTGGTCAACGACTGGCAGGGCCAGAGCGAAATCGCCATCCGCTACGCCATGGAAGCCCTGAAAGCCCGCCCCCTCGGCTGGGAGTGCCACATGTTCTTAGGCTCCCTCCTCGTGCGTGAGCGCCACTACGCCGAGGCGCATCAGGTGCTTGCCCAGGCCCTCACCATCCGCCCCCATGACCCTTATGTGCTGCAACTGTTGTTCATGGCCCTGCGCCTCAGCCAGCGCGAGCCAGACTTCCTCCGCTACATCCGCAAGCAGCTCGCCCGCCACCCCGGCAACGTGGTGCTGCTGCACTTCCAGTCCATCGCCGAGGGCGAACTGCCCGACACCGCACCCAACGAATATGTGCAGGGCTATTTCGACGGCTTCTCCGAGCAGTACGACCACTACCAGCAGGACGTGCTGTCCTACCGCGCCCCCCGCGCGCTGGCCGAGGCGCTGAAGGAATGGACCGAAGACCACCACGGCGAGTTCCGCGACCTGCTCGACCTCGGCTGCGGCACCGGCCTCGCCGCAAACGCCCTGAAAGATGTCGTGCCCTACCGCGTCGGCGTGGATATTTCCTCGCGCATGGTGGCCAAGGCCCGCGGCAAGCAGCTCTATCACAGCCTCCATCTTTATGACATGCTCCCCTTCATGCTCGAAAGCGAGCAGAGCTTCGACCTCGTCACCGCCACCGACGCGCTGTGCCATAGCGGCAACCTCTCCACCTTCCTCAAGGCCGCCCGCAATGTGCTGAACCCTAAAGGCCTGCTCGCCTTCACCGTCGAAAAAGATTTCCATGCCGAAAACTGGCGCCTCTGTGCCAATGGCCGCTACACCCACGCCCCCCGCTATGTTCAGCAGGCACTTCTCAGCAAGGGCTACGAAATCCTCGCCCAGCACGAACACACCCTGCATATTGATAACAACATCGCCGCCACCGGTGTGCTTTTCATTGCCCGAAAAACACAAACCCACTAGGCTGCGGCCATGACCACCGTAATACAAAATGCCGTGCTGTCGCGCTTCCAGTGCCTCGGCGATAAATGCGAAGACACCTGCTGCCAGAACTGGTCCATGCAGGTAGACGCGCTCACCCGCGACCGCTATGCGCAGCAGGCCCCCGAACTTCTCGCCGCCATCGAGCCTGCCGCCGAAACGCCGTGGATCATGCGCAAGGACGCCGCCACCGGCTTTTGCGTAAAACTCGAAGGCGGCCTCTGCGGCATCCACCGCGATTACGGCAGCGCGTTTCTCGGCGATGCCTGCCATTTCTATCCCCGCGTCACCCGCAGTCTCGGCAGCAGCACGGTGATGACCGCCACCTTGTCCTGCCCTGAAATCGCCCGCCTCAGCCTGTTCGAAGACCTGCCCTCTCCTTCACAGGTCACCATGCAGCGCCTCCCCGCCACCTTAAAAAACTAC
The DNA here is from genome assembly GCA_025360345.1 of Alphaproteobacteria bacterium. Taxonomy (GTDB): domain Bacteria; phylum Pseudomonadota; class Alphaproteobacteria; order Rickettsiales; family SXRF01; genus JANYBV01. Next base: position 21,683 of record JANYCJ010000170.1, read on the forward strand.
CTGCCACAAGGCATGGCCGAAATCGACGCGCTCGCTATCCACCACAGCTTCCACGCCGCCACCGCCGATGATGTCGATGCCGAATTGATTTTCCTGCGCATCGCCTGCGCCAGCCGCCAGTTGGAAAACCTCCCCGCCGCGAACTGGGCCATCCTCACCGGCTTTTATCTTCAGGACGCCGACCTCCGCCTCCCCGTCGCCCTGCGCGACATCAACGATCCGTTTAACCTGCTGCACGCGCTCTGCGGCCTCATCGTCGCCTCGCACAAGCCCGCCAGCCCCCGCCTCCTGCAAACCATCGCAGATATGGAAACCGCCCTCGCCGCGAATCTCGATTGGGCAAACGTCGCCATCACCACCTCCGATGCCAGCATCCCCGCCCTCGAACATCTCCAGCGCAGCTGGTATGAAGAAGCAAAGCCTCTATACAATCCCATTCTTCGCCGCTGGCTCGCCATGCAGATATCTTTGCACCTCCACCCTTTCGGCGGCCTCGGCCACAACCTCGCCCAGCGCGTCACCCTCATGGGAATGCGCCTCGCCCTCGTCAAGCTCGCCCTCGCCTCCGCCCACGCCCTCCACGGCCCCCTCGCTCAGGATCACATCGTGCGCATCGTCCAAAGCCTGTCGCGTTTCCTCGACCATCTCGGCGATCCCGCTTTCTCCATGTCCATCGCCACCGAAACCGGATGGGACTCGGAAGCCCGTATGCACGGCCTTTTGCGTTTATAGCTTGCCCCCCTCCCGGATTGGCGCTAAACAGGGAATTGCCGAAGCTATTTCCAACCAAAAAAACCCAATAAAATTAATTTCCAGTAATATATTTGGCAAAAAGAAGCGGGGAACGTAAAAAAATCAAAAAATAAAAACGTTATTTAACAGTGTAGTGCAGTCAAACTTATCATTTCCTGATATTTCGGCGCTTCATATTAACGTAATTTTAACCGTCCCCATGCAATGGTAAGGTATATGTGACCCGTGTGTGGGTCGCATGGTTAATGAAGGCATGTAGCTTTCGAATTTAAACATCCATGTAGGAGATGACCATGAGTAACTCAATTAATACCAACATTTCCGCCTATTTTGCACAGGCGAATTTGACCACCGCATCCAATGATGCTTCCTCATCCGTAGCCCGCCTTTCATCTGGTAACCGCATCGTAAAAGCGTCCGATGACGTGGCCTCACTCGCAACGGGTACTTCGCTCCTCTCCACGGTTAGCGCCTTGAAAGCCGCTCAGAGCAGCGCTTCGCAGGGTTCCAGCCTCCTCCAGGTGGCAGACGGCGCCCTCGCCCAGATCCAGAACATCTTGCAGCAGCAGAAGTCCATCGCCCTGCAGGCACGTTCCGGTTCGCTTACCAACTCGGATCGCGGCTTCTTGAACCAACAGTTCCAAGCTCTCGCCGACCAGATCAACAGCCTCAGCGACTCCACCTCGTTCAACGGTGTATCGCTGATCAACGGCTCGCTCTCCAACTCCGCACTGGTAGATGACGTGACCACGCAGTCCAAGACTGCAACCGCCAGCATCAACCTGAGCACCAACCCCGTCGTAAGCGGTGACACCATCACCATCGCCGGCGTGCAGCTCACCGCTACCACCAGCGCAACCCCCACTTCTCTCCAGTTCAAAATTGGCGCAACCGCTGCCGACACCGTTGGCAACCTTGCCGCCAAGCTGACTGCCCTCGCCGCAACGCCTACCTATGCCACCTCGCTCGGCAAGGCAAGCTTCACCGCCCTGGGTTCTCAGCTGCAGATCAACGCCCGCACGGGTGGTGAACTGGGCAACAACTTCGCCATCGACACCAGCGCAGCCAACAGCTCGCTCATCTCCGGCACCAAAGCCGTAGTTAGCGGCGCCTTCGGTGGTTCCACGGTGAACCTGTTTGCCAACACCGGCGCTTCGCTCGGTTTCACCAGCGCAACCGCGTCCATCACCTCTGCAACCCCTACTGCCGCCAGCCCCTTCAAAGGCGGCGACAGCATCACGGCAACCATCGGCGGCGGCACTTCGCAGTCGCTGTATACCCTTGCCAACGGTGACTCCCTGACCACCATCGTCAACGGGATCAACGTGAATGCCACCACCACCGGCATCCATGCTTCGCTCACCTTCGATGCTTCCAGCAAGCTGTATAACATCCAGCTGCACAGCAACAGTGCAACCGGCGCATTCGCCCTCAACGGCGGTGCAAACTTCTACAACGTGGGCGACAAAACCCACGGCCTCAACGGCGCAACCCAGACCCAGACCCTGTTTACCAATGAATATGCGGTAAACAACGTCGTAGCTGGCAACACCGTTGTAGGTGCCTCGCTCGCCGCTCCCTTCGTAAACGGTGACAGCATCCAGATCTCGGTAGGTACCGGCTCCGCCGAAACCGTGGCAACCGTGGCAACCGGCGACAAGCTGGCCGATCTCGTGACCAAAATCAACGCCAGCGCAGGCTCCAAGACCCTTGGCCTCTCCGCAGCTTTGAGCAGCAACGGTCAGAACATCGACCTCACCTACTCCGATTCCACCGGCGCCAACAATCTGCTGATCAACGGCGGCACCAACTTCTTCAACACCGATGCCACCGGCCTGCGCAACACCAACGGTCTGAACAACCATGTCAGCACGTTGAACCTGTTTGCTGCTGGCTATGCAACCTCCGCCACCGCAGTATCGGCAGCCACCTCGGCAACCGCAACGCCATTCCAGGATGGTGATACGGTTTCGGTAACGGTTCCGGGCCTCAACAGCGGCAACCCCATCACCTTGGGTACCGTAAGTGCCAGCTCCACTCTTGCTGGCCTTGCAACGTCGATCAATGCAAGCGCCAACGCACTTGCTAACGGCATCCATGCTGAAGTGGTTCAGGACTCCTCTGGCTTGTTCAACATCTCTCTGAATGTTGCTACAAACACAGCGGCGAACCTGACCTTTAGCGGCGGCACCAACTTCTTCGCTGGCGCTACCACGCATGGCATCAATCCGGCTGGCGCATCCACCTTCGGTGCACCAGACCAGACCCAGAGCCTGTTCAACGCAACCTTCGCCGCAACGCTCACTGCCGGTCAAACGGTATCGAGCGCTGCAACCGCAACGGCTTCCGTGCCCTTCAAGCAGGGTGACACCTTAAGCGTCACCACCGCAAACGGCTCGGTAAATATTTCCACGGCTCTCGCAGCAGGTGATACCACCCTGCAAAAGATCGCGGACAATATCAATGCCCGCGCAGTTGCCGGCCACACTGGCGTAACCGCAGCCTTGACCGCAGATGGTAAGAACATCAACCTTACCTCCGCTACCAAGATCCTGTCGTTCCAGGGCGGCACCAACTTCTATTCCAACGCTGCAGACACCACCGGTGTGGTGACCAACAGCGGCTTGAACAACAACGCAACCTCGATCGACCTGTTCAACCCCACCCTGGCAGCTGCCATCAAGTCTGGTGCTAACCACGCTTATGTACTGTCGGCAGGTGCTTCAACGGCAACCATCCCCTTCAAAGATGGTGACGTTGTTACCCTTTCCGTCAACGGTGGCTCAACAATCAACATTTCGACCGCGCTTGCCGTAGGCACCACGGTCGATCAGCTGATTGCGAACATCAACGCAACTGCAACCGCGCAGGCTGCTGGTGTTCACGCAACGTTTGATGCTCAGGATAGCACGCACAGCAACATCAAACTTGTTGTCGATGGCCAGACCAATCAGGCGATCACTAACCTGAAGATCTCCACTGCCAACATCAACACCACCAACCTCACGCCGTACACCACGGTAGTTAGCAACAACGTTCAGACTGCCGCTACGGCTACCACGGTGGGCACTGCCACCTCCACCACAGCCCTCCAGCAGGTCTATGGTCTCAATGGCGGTGAAAACACCGGCTTGGGTTATAACAGCGTGTCCGTGTCCGGCACGGTCGGCGACAATTTGCTGACCGCCCTGTCCCAGACGCCTGCCAAGATCCTGGTGAGCTTCCCCGACATCGACCCGGCAGCCTTGACGGCGACTGGCAACTTTGGTAGCGACGGCAGCGTGTACATCACCGCTGGCGGGCACAAATTTGCCTTCACCACCACGGTGTCTAACGCAAAAGCGGCTGATGAAATTACCATCGGCTCCACCTTGCGTGAAACCCTGGACAATGCTGTGGCAACCATCAACAACTACGCTCAGAACAATGCCGTCGGCAACGAAGCTTACGATCTGAACCAGATCACGGTTTCGCGCAGCGGCAACTCCCTTGTCTTCCAGGGCAAAGGCCTGAGCAACCCCACCAAGTCCAACGGTGCGGCTCTCGACGCCATCACGGTAAGCGCAGGCTTCACCAACGGTGCCGTTTCGAGCAACTCCGGTCTCTTGAACAACGCCGCCGCGAACTTCGGCGTTGACGCAAGCGCACTGAGCAACAAGGACTTCAATGGCTTTATCAACGGGTTCAAGGCTTCGTTCACCGGTACGGCGAACACGGTCAACCTGTCGGTTAAAGTAGGTAACTATACCTACACCGCCAGCAACGTTCCAACGGCCCCCACCAGCAACACGACCATCCGCCTTACCTCGGACGTGTTGAATGATGGTTCCAGCGGCGGGTATTTCGATATCCAGCTCGCCGGAAACCAGGGCCAGTCGGTCAATTCGGATCCTGACGCAAAAACCATTGAACAGCGTCTGAACCTGGCCTTCTCCAGCCTGAGCTTCTCCCAGACCCGTACCATCTCGACCTATAACGGCACGCAGTCTATCGTGTCCAATGGGGCCCGCATCGGTACGTTAATCGGCAGCAAAGTATCGGCACAGCTTGCCTCCTTCTCGGGCAACAAGCTGACCGGTATCACGGTAACGGCACCCACCACCAGCAACGGCGACGCTAAGATCAGCCTGACCGTTGACGGTGAGGAGTTCCAGACCACTGCTGGCCTGGGCACAGAGCTTGGTGCAACCCAAACCTACCGCCTGACCAGCACGACCAACGCCAGCCACTTTATCGACTTCACGACTGGTTCATCCATTGACATCAGCACTGCCGCAAACGCTCAGGCAGTACAGAAAGCTTTGGGTGATGCCTTCGGAACCGCTAAAGGCGACGGCGCCCTGTCGTTCCAGGTGGGTGCAACCAGCAATGATACCATTGCTGTAAGCATCGGCAGCGCGAAGACCTCGCAGATTTACGATGGTCAGACGCTCGACGTAGCCACTCAGGAATCAGCCACCACGGCCAGCGCCGTGTTGGATGAGGCGATCAAGTCCGTCACGGCCCTCCGCGCAAGCGTGGGTGCGTATGGATCACGGTTTAACTTCGCATCAGCCGCTCTGCAGTCCAGCGTTCAGAATCAGGACGCTGCCCGTGCCCAGCTGCTCGATACGGATATCGCGCTCGAGTCGACAGCGTACGCGACATCGCAAGTTAAGCTACAAGCTGGTATCTCCGTTCTAGCCCAGGCGAATCAGGCCCTCCAGGCCCTCCTGAAGCTGATCGGTTAATAACAGCGGAAAATGGAAACCCCGGGGCTTACACCAGTAAGTCCCGGGCGATCCAAAGGAGAATGTTATGGATTCAATAGGATTAAGTCCGCAAATCAAGCTGCCGACCTCAACCACGCAATCTGTTCAGTCTGCGTCCGCCCCTTCTGTGCCTGATTACGACGCGGTTTTCTTGCCAAAGGCCACCGATAATAGCCAGGTAACGTTTGACGCTCATGCAGTTGACCAGAGTCGCACTGAAGCGGTCCTCAAAGCCGCCCAGCAGGTCGCTAACGTCTACGTTCTGGGAGACCAGACCTTTTCGCTCTTCAAGGATCCAACCGGCCAGTACATCACCCGGTTCACCAACCTTCAGGACGGCAAGGTCACCTACATTCCTGAACCCACCCTCCTCGAGTTGAGTGGGCACAGGCCAGATACGACTAAGCCCGTATATAATATTACGGCCTAGACTTAGGCACGGTTATTGCTTGGTTATTGCTAAAGAACTAATTTCCGGTCGCAGCGACGCCGGTACAAGCCCGCCGCTGCGCCAAATTCAGCCTTAGCAAGTCGAATAAATCAGAGGATTCTATGGTATCGTCAGTATCTCTCGGAACCTTTTTCACCAACTCAAACGGTCAGTCCGTTCTGGGCGGTGCCGGCGGTTCAGGCCTCGATACCGCTGCCCTGATGAAATCCCTCACCGATGCAAAGAAAGTCCCGGCCACCAAGGACCAGAACCAGATCACCCAGAACGGCAAGATCACAGCCGCCTTCACCAAATTCCAGAGCCTGCTGAGCGCTTTCCAAAGCTCCGCCGATGCCCTTCGCAACCCTCCCGGTGTTGCCAACGCGGCAAATAATGCCTTCAAATTCACCGTGCCCACCGTCGCCGTTCCCGGCGGCAACTATGTAAGCGTCACCTCCGCCGCGGGCGCCTCCCAGCAATCCTACCAGATTTCAGACATCACCAGCGTGGCCACCGCCGCCCGCCAGAACAGCGGCGTGTTCAATGTACCCAACGCCGACAGCAACGCAGTTCCCGCCGCCAGCGGCAACCCTTCCTTTGGCCCCGGCAAGGTGACCATCGCCGGGCAGGACATCAATATCGCCGCAGGCGACACCATGAACGGGATCGCCGCGAAATTCAACGCCGTCTCCAGCGCCACGGGCATCAGCGCCTCCGTCATCTCTATTGACGCCACCCATTACCAGCTTTCCTTCGTGGCCACCAAAACCGGCGATAATGGCAATTTCAACCTCTCTGCCGCCACCGACCCCGATGGCGCCCTCGCCAATATCGGCCTCACCGCGCCCGTTGCGGGCAACAACGCCATTTTCAAGCTCAACAATGTGCCCATCACCCGCCAGACCAACTCCATTAGCGACGTTATCAGCGATGTGACCTTTAACATCCTCCAGACCACGCCGGATGCCGTCACCCCCTACACCGTGTCCATCAACCCTGACACCGCCACCATCCAGAACGTCATCAACAGCTTCGTAAGCAATTACAACGCCCTGAAAACCTTCCAGGCGCAGCAGACCCAGCTCAACAGCGACGGCACCTACGCTGATACCGCCCTGCTCGCCAATAACCAGACCTTCCTCACCTTGATGAATAACCTCAACTCCCAGATCAACACCCAGCTTGCCGGCACGGGCAACAACCCGCACAGCTTGGTGGATGTGGGCATTTCCTTCACAAACACCCCCGCTACCGACACCACGCCGGAAGTGGACAATACCCTGACCGTCAACGATGGCACCCTCACCTCCGCCCTCCAGTCGAATTTCTCCGGGGTCGAAAAGCTCTTCGGCTTTAGCCTCACCACTGACAATCCGGACCTGACCATTTTCAAGCACACCAACTCCCTCGCCGCCACCGACATCACCCTGACCATAGACCCCACCGTGGTTCCCCCGGTTTATAAAGCCACCTACGATACCGGCTCAGGCCCGCAAACCGTGGATCTCACCGCCGCCGCCATCGGCACTAACGTTACGGGCGTAAGCCTTACCGGCCCCTCTGGCAGCGCCCTCGAAGGCCTGCAATTGCTGTATGTCAGCGACAAGCCCGCCACCATCCACGCCTCCTTCGGCCAGGGCGTCGCCGACAAACTCTTTAACACCGCCGACGGCGCGCTCACCACCAACACCGGCTCGCTGGCCATTGAGTTGCAATCCATCAAAGATGCAAATACCCGCTTGAATGGCGACATAGACAGCATCAACAAGCAGGTCAGCGTATATCAGGATCAGCTCACTGCAAAATTTACCGCTTTGGAAGCCGCAATTTCTAAGGTAAACAGCTTGTTGAGCAGCCTCAACGCCAACGACACCGCCCGTTCCAACCAAGCCCAGGGATAAGTGAAGGTTCTATATGAAGCAGAAATACCAGGCATATGCCGCCGCCACCCAAACCGTCGCCCGCACCAAGCAGATTGTCATGCTGTATGATGGTGTGATCCGTTTTGTCCAGCAGGCGAAAGATGCCATCCAGGCCAATCGTATTGAAGAACGCTACCACATGCTCACCAAGGCCACCGAAGTGCTGATGGGCCTGCAGGCGTGCCTCGATTTTGAAAACGGCGGCCACATCGCCCGCGTGCTCTATCATTTCTATTCCAATATCGACAGCCAGATTTTTGCCATCCACCGCACCAACAGCGCGCAAGCCTGCGAAGACGTGATCGTGGAAATGAAAAAAATGCGCGATGTCTGGCAGGAAATAGACGAGTCCGGCGCCTTGGGCACGGCAGGCAGCGCAGCCCCGCAGGTTGCATCCCCGCAGGTGGAAAACGTTACCCCCGCCCCCGCTGCGGAACAAACCATCACCCTCTCCGCCTAACGCCTCCCCGGCAGTTTTTGCCTCCCCGCCGCAGAACTGCGTGCGGCGTGCTTCCCGCCATGCATTTTTGCCTGAAACCCGCAGCCACACAGCCGCTTGGCAAATCCCCTAACTTGGCACGGCCCTTGCTGACTCCTTAGAGAGCAATTATCTAAGGATGGCTTCATGACCGTAGTTTCCAACGCCGCCGCACCGCAAGCAACCGCCCCCCAGCAGGTACCGCAAACGGATGCCGCCAGCCAGAAAATAGACAAGGCCCGCGCCGACAGCTTCCTGTCCCTGCTGAACATTGGTACCGTTTCCGCGGATAACAGCCCCGCCCCGGTTAGCCATGACGCGCCCCGCCCCGCCCCGCGTGATAATCAAGCCCCGCGTGATGCGCAAACCCCGCCCGCCGCCAGCGCCCCCGCGCCGCAGGCCCCTCAACCCCCCGCACCCCGCCCCACCAGCACCGATGACAGCGCCGCCCCAGCGCCCCTGCCCCCGCGCAATGCGCCGCAAGCGGCCGCCCCGCGCCCGGAAAAAGCCGCAACTCAGGAAAAGCCCGCCGCCAGCAACGACAGCCAGAACACGCCGGCACAGGATGCCGCTCCGGCAAATCAAGCCAAGCCCTATGCCGCTGCAACCAGCACCACGGACAAAGGCGATGATGTCGCCACACGCCAGAAAAAAATCCGCGACCAGCTCAGCGGCCAGCTCGATGCCATCAGCCAGATCCTACAGGCGCTGATAAACGCCCTCGCCGCCATCCAGCCTACCCCCGCCACGCCCGCAACCGGCGACGCCACAACCGCGCAAGCCGCCCCGGCAGCCATTACAGCCAGCGGTACGGCCACCCCCGCCGCAACGCCCGTCACAGACCTCGCCAGCCTCCTCGCTGGCCTCGCCACCCCCGCCGCCGCCACAGCGGCCGATGCCGCAGCCCCGGCCACGGCGCCCGCCGCCGCAGCCGCAACCGGCCAGATCGAAATTCCCGCCGCCCTGCTCACCCCTGTCGATCCCAAGGATGAAATCGCCCTGCTAAAAGACATTCAGGGATTGCTGAACCAGCTGCGCGATAATGTACAGGCCGTAGACACGGCAACCGCCCCGGCAGCAACCCCCGTCGCAACCGCCGCCACATCTCAGGCATCTGCCCAAACCGCCGTGCCGCAGGTTCAGGTGCAGGCCCCCGCCCCGGCGCAATCCCTGCAAACGCTGGTCACCAATGTCCAGCAGGATATTGCCGCCCTCGTGCAGCGCCTCGCGCAGGTTCCAGCAGGTGAAACGGCCACCGTCACCATCGAGCCTGCCGCTAAGGCCCCGCTCGCAGCCACACCTGCAGTCGCCCCGCAAAGCGCTACTGCCACCACGGATGCCACCCCCGTCCTGCCCGCAAGCGTTGACCTCACCAAGCCCCAATCCGTCCTCGCCTTCTTAAAAGACAGCATTACCCAGGTGCGCGACCGGCTGCAATCCCTCCAGCAGGATAATGAAGCCGCCTACACACAAGCAAAAACCACCCTGCAGCAACAATTCGAAGCCGCGCAGTCGAACTTCCGGCAAACCGCTTCTGCCGCTGCCATCACGGGCGCCAACGCCCCGGCCGTCGCCGCCACCGTTTCTGCCGCGGCCACCAGCACCGCGCCAGCGCCCGTGCAAACCCAGGCCCAGCCCGTCTCCATTGTCATCGCGCTGAGCCCGCAGGATACCAGCGGCGGCCAGACCGGCCAGCAGCAGGCGCAGGATCAGGGCCAAAGCCAGAACCAGCCTGCCCCCGTTGCCTCCGCAAGCGTTTCTCAGGCAGATAACGGCGTGGCGCGCACCGAAACCCCGAGCTTCGCCAAAACCGTGGCCCGCGCCGCTAATGTCCCGCTCACCGAGCAGGTTGCTCTTCAGGTGAAAAACGCCGTCAGCGACGGCACTTCACGCATCCGCATCCAGCTCGACCCCGCCGATCTCGGCAAAATGGATATCAAGCTCAACGTGGACGCAGACGGCAAAACCAGCCTCAGCATCATGGTGGATAATAAAAGCACCCTCGACCTTCTCCAGCGTGATGCAGCAAGCCTCACCCGCACCCTGAACGAAGCCGGCCTCTCCGCCGATGGCAATTCCCTGAGCTTCAACCTGCGCGGCGGCCAGCAGCAGAACCAGGGCCAGCAGCAGGCCACCACCACCTACAAAAAATCCCAGCCCGAGGAAGATGAAACCGCCGTGCTGGGCGTCGTCACCCGCAATTATGCCGTCAACCTGTCCGACGGCCTCGATATCCAAATATAAAACGAAGGAGTTTTTCGCATGAGCACCACCCCCGTCACCGCACCATCCACTGTTGGCGCCATCTACGATCCCAAAACCGGCACGGTCCAGAAAACCAACGGCAATCAGGACCAGACCAATTTCCTGACCCTGCTCACCACTCAGCTCAAAAACCAGGACCCCACCAACCCCACCGATACCAACCAGGTTACGCAGCAGATCGCGCTGCTGAGCGAAGTGCAGCAGCAAACCCAGTCCAACGGTTACCTGCAGCAGCTCATCAGCCAGAATACGCAGTCGCAGGCCGGCAGCGCCGTGAACTATATCGGCAAGCAGATCGACGCCAGCGGCAATAGCGGCCAGCTCACCGGCGGCAAGGCAACCTTCGTCTACGAGCTTCCCGCAGGCGCCACCACCGCCACCGTCACCATTTCCGACAAAAGCGGCAAGCAAGTCTACAGCGGAACTGGCACGACAATTGCAGGACGTAACACAGTCATTTGGGACGGAAGCAATAGCGTAACAGGAACCACCATGGCCAACGGGCAATATAACTTCTCAGTAGTGGCAAAAGATGCAAACGGCAAAGACGTCGCCGCCACCACCCTCACCACCGGCGTGGTCAGCGCCGTGGAAACGGCCAACGGCGTCAACACCCTGTCACTCGGCAATATCAGCATCCCGCTGAATTCTGTTCTTTCCATCTATAACCCCGGCCAGCCCCCCTCGGCCTAAACCGTAATGTGAGCAACCAAGGAGAAATACAATGAGTCTATATGGAGCATTATACGCAGGCGTAGCAGGCTTGGGTTCTCAGAGTAACAAGCTCGGTGTTATTTCCGATAACATCGCCAACGTGAACACCATCGGCTACAAGGCCAACAACGCGGTGTTTGAAACCCTCGTCACCTCTGCCAGCAACGTCACCGCCTACTCCCCCGGCGGCGTACTCGGCGGCAACGACCAGCTGGTAGACACCCAAGGCCTGCTGCAAACCACCTCCTCGCCCACCGACGTAGCTATTTCCGGCGGCGGCTTCTTCGTCACCAACCAGAAAGCCGACCAGAGCGGCTCCGTGGCCTTCACCCGCGCCGGTTCCTTCACGCAGGACGCGCAGGGCAATTTCCGCAACACCGCCGGCCTGTTCCTTCAGGCATGGCCGCTGGACAGGAACGGCAACCTCCCCGGCGCTCCCGGCAACCTCAACACCAACTCCGCCGCCAACATCTCCAGTTTGCAGACCGTCAACGTCCGCAACCTGACCGGTACCGCCTCCCCCACCACCAATGTCGGCATCGGCGCCAACCTGAAGTCTTCGCAGGTGGCCTTCTCCGGCGCAGGCGGCACCGCCTCGCTGGACGTGTTCGACCTGTCGAACTCCCCGCTTAAAGGCAACGACGTCATCATCCCCAGCAGCGTGGATAAGCTCACCCGTGGCGATGCCTTCACCGTCGCCACCGGCGCAGGCCAGAGCTATATCTACAACTACGGCGGCCTCACCTTTGGCCGCAGCGTGCTCACCGGCGCACTGGGTGACAGCGGTGTAGCCCTCACCCCGACCTCGGTGAACCTCAACAACACCACGCAGGCCGTGGGCGCCAACGGCATCACCACCACGTCTACCACAGTAGGCGCATCCGTCGTGCGGGTGACTGTGGCCGCCACCGCCAACCTCCGCACCGGCGACTGGGTCACCATCACCGGCGCACCCGTAGCGGGCGTCGATGGCGTAAACCAGGCGCAGTTGAACGGCGCGCACCAGATCACCGTCACCGGCGCCACCACTTACACCTTCGTAAGCACCGGCACGGCGCTCACCGGCAACAGCACCGTCACCGGCGGCCCGGCCTCCTCCGCCCCCGACCCCTTCGCCATTGTAAACGGCTCCAAAGTGGTCACCGTCACCCAGATTGCCCATGGCCTGAACACCGGCGATGTGGTGAAATTCTCTGGCATCAGTGCTCCCGTCGGCAACGTGCCCGCTAACGAGCTGAACGACAGCTTCGTCATCACCTCGGTGGATGCCGACCACTACACCATCACCCTGCCTACCACCACCGCGAACTCAACCACGGCAGGAGGCACCGGCACCATCACCAACACGGAGCGCCCCTTCGCCGCCGCAGGCAAAATCCTCGACGCGGTAAATGCCTCGCAGCCTTTCCTCGGCACCACCGGCACGGCAGGCTTCACGCAGGCAGCGCTGAGCTTCACCATCACCACCGCCGCATCCGGCACCACCACCTTCACTTACACCCCCACCGCGCCCAATGCGCAGCTGGGTCAGTTCAACAACCTCAACAACCTCGCCGACGCCATCAACAACGTCAGCGGCCTCACCTCCCGCGTGGTCGACGGCCAGATCTATATCGGGCCCAAAGACGCCAACGCAGCCGTGAGCTTCGCCAACGTCTCCACCATCGGCAACAGCGGCCCTCCAGTGAAAGCCGGTATCGACTGGGTCAAGGAACTGGGCCTCGCCCCCGTTTCCAGCGGCCTGAACCGTTTCAACTCGCTCCAGTCGCTGACCAACCTGGTGAACCTGTCCACCGGCCTGAACGCCACGCTTTCCAATCCTCTGGGCGCTTCATCGGTCAGCATCAACGTCACCGACCCGCTGGACACCATCAAGTTCACCGACAACAACAGCAATACTGGCAGCGTGCTGGCACAGCTGGGTCTGGTAACTTCGCTCAACGCCGGGGTATTCGCTCCTAAAACCACCGGCTCCCTCGGGCCGGCATACGACCCCGCCAACTCAGCGAAGAACATGGCCTCCGGCGCCATTCCCCCGCAGTTCAGCCGTCCCGTGACCGTGTATGACGCACTCGGCACCGCGCACAACCTGAACGTGGGCTTCCTGAAAACCAGCTCCAATGCATGGGCAGTGGAAGTATATGCACAGCCCGCCAGTGACGTGAATTCCGCATTGCCAAATGGCCAGATCGCCAGCGGCACGCTGTTGTTCAACGGTGACGGCTCCCTGCGCAGCATCAGCCAGTCTTTGCTCGGTGCGCTCAACGTCAACTGGACTAACGGCTCCGCAGCAACCGCCATCACCTACAACTGGGGCACGGCAGGCCAGCCTTTCGGCACGCCGAACGCCGCGGCCATTGGTAAAACCGACGGCATGAGCCAGTTCGATTCCGGTTACAACGTAAGCTTCGTGAACCAGAATGGTGCGCCCGTGGGCCAGCTCACCGGCATTGCCATTGATGCGAACGGCTTTATCTCCGCTAGCTACAGCAATGGTGAAACCTCCAAGCTGTATAAAATCCCCCTTGCCTCCTTCACCGATCCGAACAGCCTCACCAGCGCCTCGGGCAACGCCTACCAGCAATCGAACGGTTCCGGCGGTGTAAACCTCAAGGAAGCGGGCACCAGCGGCGTGGGTTCCTTCGCAGCAGGCTCGTTGGAATTATCCAACGTGGAATTGGCCAGCCAGCTCACCGATATGATCGTGGCCCAACGTGCGTATCAGGCAAATACAAAAGTAATTCAAACCGCCGATACGCTGCTCGACTCCCTCGACCAGCTCATCCGGTAAGCCCTCCCTGATGCCCTGAAACGCTTAGTCCGCCTCGTGTTTTTACACGGGGCGGAGGCGTATCAGGGCGGGACCAAATAGTTAACTATTTGTTTCTAATCGGTAACTCTTTATTTATAGAAGTTGACAATGCTGGCAAAATTATCTACTAAGTTAAGTGTAATTGCATATCAGTCTTGCTATATGTAGATTTTTGATGCATTGATCTACGCTACCATTTTTAAAATTAACACTTGAAGAAGCGCGCAAGGAACCCGAAATGAAAAAGTTCGACCTGACCTCAAAACGGATCGGCCCCATCACCAGCAAGAAAAACGCTGAGTCCGAGCCTGAAGTCATGAACATGATGCTGGACGCGCGCTACCTGCGCCAGTCCTCTTCCCTCATTCAAGACGCCCTGCAAAAAGGCTTCGACGTGCTGCAGCTGGCCAACGGCGACATCGTCACCACCGGCACTAAAACCGTGGTCTACCAATACACCTGGGACCTCGAAAAAGGCAAGCTGGTAAAGACCAAGCCCGAAGGCAGCCGCAAAGCCCGCCGCCTCTCTATCGAAGAAGAGGAAGACACCGAGTCCGAAGACGCGTAACCGCGCAAAGCTCCCAGACACGGCATAAAGCCGCTACCTTCCCGGTAGCGGCTTTTTTCATGCGCCCAAGGAGCGTTTGACAGACCTATAATATGTCTATATTTATGGACATATGAATACGGATAGCGCCCTCAAAGCCTTCTCTTCCCTCTCGCAGGACACGCGGCTACGCGCCCTGCGCATCCTCGTCGCCCATGGCCGTGAAGGCATGGCGGCAGGCCAGCTTGGCAAGCAGCTCGGCATCCCCCATAACACCCTTTCCTTCCATCTGACCCATCTCTGCGCCGCGGGCCTCGCCAAATCACGCAACCATGGCCGCAGCGTCATCTACAGCGCCAATCTCGATGCCCTGCAGGCGCTGGTGCGTTTCCTGCTCAAGGATTGCTGCCTGCTGGATAAATCCACCTGCTCCGGTGTTGAGCAATTGATGAAAGCCTGCGCATGTTAAACGTCTTGTTCCTCTGCACCGGAAACTCCTGCCGCAGCATCATGGCTGAAGCCCTCCTGAAGCATCATGGCGGTGGCAGGTTCCGCGCCTTCAGCGCCGGCAGCTTTCCCTCCGGCACTGTCCACCCCCAAAGCCTCGCCACGCTTCGCCGCCACGGCATTTCACCGCTGGGCTATGAAAGCAAATCATGGGACGTGTTTGAAGACCTCACCGAGCTGCATATCGTCATAACCGTGTGCGATAATGCCGCGGGCGAAACCTGCCCCCTCTTCCCCGGAACCCCCGTCAAAGCCCATTGGGGTGTGCCCGACCCCGCCCATCTGCACGGCAGTCCAGCCGAAATTGAAGCAGGCTTCGACCGTGTATTCGCCATGCTGGAGCGCCGCGTCGCCGCGCTGCTCGCCCTGCCCCCGGAAACACTCACCGCCCGCGAGTTGCAGGCCATTGGCCAGCTTCCATGAACCGCCCCCTCTTTCAGAAATGCCTCGCAGAAGCCATCGGCACCGCCGCGCTGGTCTTCTTCGGCTGCGGCAGCCTCATGCTGGAAGCGCGCCTCCCCGGCAGCATCCCGGCAGGCGTCATCCCCTTGGTGTTCGGCGCGGCGGTCGCTACCATGATCTATACCGTGGGCCACATCTCCGGCGCGCATTTCAACCCCGCCGTCACGCTGGCTTTCGCCCTCGCCCGCCATTTCCCCGCCCGTCAGGTGCTTCCCTATGGGCTGGCGCAGTGCCTGGGCGGCCTCGCTGCCATGTCCCTGCTTTATGTCCTGATGCCCGCGGGCGCATCCTACGGCGCAACCCTGCCCACCGTAAGCCCCGCCCCCGCCTTCCTGTGGGAGGTGGTGCTCTCTGCCTTCCTCATGTTCGTCATCACCGCCGTGGCAACCGACACCCGCGCCGAGGGCATGATGGCAGGCATCGCCATTGGCGCCATCGTGGCCTTATGCGCGTGCTTGGGCGGCCCTTTCACCGGCGCCTCCATGAATCCCGCCCGCTCATTGGCGCCTGCCCTGTTTCAGGGCGCATTGGGCACAGTATGGATTTACCTGAGCGCCCCCTTCATCGGCGCGGCCATCGGCATATTCGCCTACCAGCTGGTTCGCTGCGAAACACTCCCCGCAGGTGGCACCGGCTGCTGCTGATCCTAGTGGATATTGAGCTCGCCCTTGCAGATCACGAAAGACGCGGGCTTGATAAGCTCTGCGCTGGCGATTTTCACCGAATGCAGCTTGCCCTCGATTTCCTTCTCCCAGAAGCCGAGGAACTTGTGCAGCACGGGAAATTTCGGCGCAATGTCCAGCTCCTGCCAGATATAGCTTTGCAGCAGCGACGGGTGGTCGGGCAGGTGGTATAAAATCTCTGCCGTGGTCAGCCGGTAATCCTGCAGCATCAGTCCAAAGTCCATACCTCACACCCTCCTACCTGGGTCATCCTTGGCGCGTTCATTTGCCTATTATAACGCAGTTTTCCTTGTATTTCAGTATAAATCGCTCCTAACGCACTGAAACAAAAAACGATTCATCAAACAAAAAACTGGCGCAAAACACAAAACCTGCTAAAATAAATGTCCTCCCCGCGCTTAAACATATTTACATTCCCTCCCGCATGGAATAAACCCACTTCACCTTTTTCCTGTGATGTCAGGGCCGTTAGCTCAGTCGGTAGAGCGGTTGACTCTTAATCAATAGGTCGCTGGTTCGATCCCAGCACGGCCCACCATCAAATTCAAAGACTTATAATTCCCGTCAAAAAACGAAAAATGGCGGGGGTTAGGCGGGGGTTAGAATGCATCCGGCATATCTCCCAGGTTTTCATATCCATTTCGTCTGTTGCTCCCTGTCGATAATTATCTTGTCGCTTGTCGCGCCCATACCCCTCTGTTAGTGTCCGCAACGAAGTAGCCGCAGTGGGCTGCTTCCGGGTGTAGTGATCCGTCTAAGAACGTTCTATGCGTCACGTCACGACGCTGCTTTCCGTCCCTTTGGGCCGGGAGGCGGCGGCGAGGTGCTGTGCAAGCAGTGCTTTGGATGTCCAAACTCCGGCTAAAGGCCGTCGCAATCGTTTCTTAGCGATTCACTAACTCCCGCGCCACCAGAGGGTCATTCCCTTCTGGCTGGCTTCTTGTGCCAGAGAAGGAGGAATCATGTCATTAAAGCCTTGCCGCGAATGCGGGGAACAAATCAGCTCACATGCGCGTAATTGCCCTAAGTGTGGGATCAAAAAACTAATCAATAAAAAAACATTATGGCTTCCTCTCGGCCTAGGGCTTTTTACTATACCCATCGCATATACCTTTGCCCCACCGGTTACGGTACTGCGAGTCAAAGCGGAATTAGGGTTTGCCGAAGCGCAATATCGCTTCAGCCGTATCTATCATAATGGTGATGGCGTACCGCAAAATTCTGAAGAGTCATTCAAGTGGCTTCAAAAAGCCGGTGAAGGCGGTAATGCGGAGGCACAAAAAAGTCTTGGTTTTATCTATCGAACCGGGGAAGAAATACCAAACGGCAAAGAAGTGGTGCGCGACGATGTAAAAGCAAAAGAATGGTATAAAAAGGCTGCGGCTCTCGGCGATACGGAAGCGCAATTTATTCTGGGCACGGTCTATCACGAAAGCCAGAATTTACCTACTCGCGAGGGCAGCTGTGCCTGGACAGTTATAACCGAGATTGGACACAGGCTCCAGGACGGAGCAAATGGCTTTGGCATTCCCGGTTCTGGTTCCTCAGTTCAATATTCCAATGGCGGTTTTCAAGTATCATATGATGAGGTTGATGCAGTTACACATTCTCGTACAGGCGACAAGGTAATTATTTGCTTAATTGAAGCACCAAGAAACTGCCCAGCGGGCGACATTAGAGGTTACGCTTATATTACAACCAATCTTCGGATAATGGAGTCGTGGATAATGGGTGACTCTTCGCATAGCTGCGGAGGTGCTTAATTGCATGGGAAAGGATTATCAATGTCGCTAAAATCATTCATCCATATCGTAAGTGGTCCTAGTGCACCGCTAAGCACTCTTCTTCCGTTATGGTCGAGGAGGCGCATGTGTATGTTCAAGCCTCGGCTAAAGACATGCGCGACCTCTCTTACGATAGTTTTACAAACTCCTCGATAACCATCGCGGGAGAATTCATATGCCTAAATCAAAATGTTATGCCCTGATATGGGCGCCACTATTTTTATGGGGATGTGTAAACCCACAGGTGGAGGAGTATAAGCAACAGTGTGTCGCTGGTGCGCGAGAAACAGAAAAGACAACCCAAGGTAAATCGGTCGCTCAATGGTCAAAAACTTATACGGCAAGCCCAGACACTAAACCAGCATACATGCGCGGTTTATCTAATTCAGCGCGCTCATGCGCAGAGGTTTTGAACGCAAGCCCCGATTTCCAACACGAAGTTGGTTTTTTAACAGGCTTTGCCGACTCAATTGAGAAGGAATACATGGGAAAAGAAAAAGCTCGATTCTTTAAGAAAGCTGACGGAAGAAAATTCTGTACGGGTCAGCAGAAAAACCCCATGGATAGCGAAATAGTCAGTTTTTTCTATTATCCTAACGCTATGCCATTGGATGATTGCATTTACATGCTGGCACCCAATGCAATGCCGCTTACTGTTATGCAAACATTGCCAGAAGGCGTTTTAGTTACTGCGCGATGGACGCAGGTGCCTGGAAAAATTATGTTTATATACAATGATAACAAGAAAGAAAATATGCTCGCAGACGGTGCGGGTGTTGCTCCAGGATATTTTGTTTATGCTGGAAAGTATCCTTATGTTAGTATCACCGGCCATCGGAGCGTTTATGCCTTTCGGCGCATTGATAATCCATCAGAAGGAAATGCATTTTTCAGCGGATATTAGCTTTTTATAAAAGCATTATAAGCAATTGTAGCTTCTTCCAGCGTTATGGGTTCTGGGTGAAGCGTTTTGCAAGGAGAGCATGCAATTGAGTTTTCGATCCGTCCTTCGGTATAATAGATAAGCATCTGTAGGTTACGGGCATTCATGCAGGTTAAAGCATTTTTGAGCATGCCTACCGCGATTAATCTTGCTGGCGTAGTCATACCGTTTCCCATCTTTTCCAATCGGCGAAATTCGGTAGGAAGGTCCATGGGGTCGATCATCTGTTTTGCTAGATATTTTAGCTCGGCGCGGATTAAATAAAATTCTTTCTTACCTTTACGTCCAGCCGCGGCAGCGTCCATAGATCTGGCGCCAAAACGAGTATGTGTTCCAAATTCGGCAATGTTTGGATTCCCACGATGACTGGGCATTTTCAACCGTTCCTTATTTGCATCATCAAGGAATTTATCAATTTACCTAGAAGTTTTGGGTCAGAGATGTGCTAAGGTAAGCAATAGCAGGCAGGTAGATAGACTCAGGATGCGTTACCTACTGTAATATTCCTATACCCTTTCACGAAGAAAGCCAAATCTACCGAAGAATTCCATGTTTTATGTATGGCACTCTTCGATATTATTGGCATCCTTCGCAGGGAGTAGTATCCACACCCACCCCTGATCCATACCTTGTTTCTTTGCTTTGATGCCCAATTCATCCTTAGCACGCTTGATAGTACGCTGCGCTATGCAGGCATCGGCAGCCTGCTTATAAACCTCCTTTGCGCTTACAGGCCCTTCCGCCAATACCTCGCGCAAGAAATTTATTGCATCCTGTAAAGCACTCTTTTCTTCTTTACCGTTCCCGGCCTGTCCTTGCTCCGCCAGCACATCATTAGCTGTTTGGTGAACGATGGCATCTTCCCAAACGATATAAGAGGTTTCAATACCGCTTTTCAATGTACAGGGCTTTATACTGAAGGCTAGGCCAGTGCGATCATTGCCGATATTATTCTTGATGGGCAGAAATAGACGACGGGAGGGTTCTGCGCTATCGGCACCGACAAAGAATGCCGCACGCGCCGCCGCAACAAAAGCCAGGCTGCCGGTGACGCGCATCATTGCTTCATTACCAGCAGATTTATTCAAATGGGAGATACATACCAGTGCTACATTGCGCCGCGCTGCCATTTCAGCCAAAGGGGCTAACATGCCACGGACATCAGCAGTTTTATGACTATCTACGCCGCCCATATAGGCTGTAATAGGGTCAATCACTACCAGAGCAATATCAGGTTTTTCTTCAAGCAATTGATCGAGCCGTGCTATATCTTCCTGTAAAGTAAAGCTTCTTTGTTGCGCCTTGCCTTCCTTATCCAGGCTGGACACTGAATCGAGAATAAAAATACGTTTAGAATCAGCGCCAGCCGCATCCATTCGAGGTCGGATAGTATCAGCAGCATCATCTTCAGCACTGAGGAAGGCCACGTCACCTAACTCGCAATTACCACCATTAGCGGGCCATCCACCACCCGTAGTAACAATAGCCGCAAGACTAGCTGTAAGCTGGCTTTTCCCTAAACCGGGATTTCCGGCAATCATGGTGAGTTTTCCACGAGCTATCATCCTCGGCCACAACCAGTAAACTGGCTTTGGCTGAATATCAGACATGCGACGATAGTTGATGCCAGATTTTCCCACGCTGGCATTTTTCTTGGTTGATGTTTCTTCCCACGCGCTATCTGCTGCATTAAATGCATTTTCAGGCTTAATCATACGGTATACCTTTTGGCAATATCTGCCCAATCGAGACCGAACTTAGATGGCGTCACAATCCGAACTTCATGCCCCGCAGTGTGCCAGCGTTTTTCGCACCGTTGAGCGGCTATTAACCCTGCCTTATCGTAGTCAGCAAAAATGGTAAGACTTTCAATTCCCGGCAACACCGGAAAGTTGGCAATATTGCTAGCATCGACCGCTGCCCATACTGGACCCCAACCCGCTGCCATGACCGCCAAAGCGGTTTCAATACCTTCTCCAATACCTAGCCCCAGCAACACATTAACATCATCAGTAAGGCGTATCACACCCCCTGTCTTGCGGTGTCCTTTCAGCAGCACCTTAGGGCGTTCCACCGGCGCTTTACCGCTACCGTCTTCTAGAAGCAGTGTAAAATGAAGGGAGAGGGGTTTTCCTGTTAAAGCGTCCGTGATACGCGCCACCATTGCCGGATACCATGATTTTTTCGCAGGCAAAAATCGCAGGTCAGCATGGTTTGGAATTAAGCAGCCTCGGCTACGCAAATAACTTTCTGCCGGGGTTCCGATGATAGGTATGGTTGATCGCCAGTTATGATCGGCACGCTCAGACCATTCAAGCGAATTGCCACGGATGGTCGCTTCATTTGTTTTGAGTTGTTTGCCAACTATATGAAGCCGCTTCATATTAGCACCGTCAATTAATCCCATTCGGCGCAGTGCTGTAAACACGTCACGCGCATCACAACCCGCGAAGCAATGCACCAGCAGACGTCCACCGTCTCCATCGGCGACACTTAACGACGGGTTATGATCATCATGGGCAGGACAAGGTATCAACCAACCATTGCCGTTTTTTATGCCGCCAAGAACGCGGGCTAAGGCTTCCGCAATGACCTTGTAATCCATGGCTAGCCTTACTCTGCTGCGCTTATAGTACGTGATGTAAGGAAGCGTTCTACCGCTTCACGCTTATAACGCACTAAACGGCCTACCTTGATATATTCCAGCTCAGGGTATCGTTTGGTTGAGCGCCATACCTCTAAAGTATGGGCGCTTTTCAGGTCAAGTAAACGCGCCGTTTCTTCAGAGGTAAGAAGGTTTCTATCGGTGAAATTTGTAGAAGTTATTGTAGCCATGATGAACATCCTTTGGTTAGGTTAAAGATGTTCAGATAATATGCATAAAATCTAGAGTGTCAGCCCCGCCAGCGGTTCAAGGGATACCCCTCGGAGGGGGCGGAGGGGACAGGCGACGACAACCACCGTTATCATTAATCGATACTGCTGCTGCCTTTAGTAAAAGCATTTATGCAGGTGGAGTGGCATCCTTATTGCGGTCAATGTATGCAATTACACGCCGACATAGCGCAACGAATTCATCATGATTCAAATCATTTTTTGCATCATTCGTGCGCCAGCCACAGATTTTAAAATCTGCTTCGCCGAGGCCGTCGCCGACATGATCGACAGTTGGTAGCAGAGCTAGCGATTTCTTATAATGACGGCCATGAGCTTTTGATTCATCGTTATTATATTGACGAATTAAAGACCAATCGAGATTTTCGCCGGTGTAATAATCAGCGCCATCAGAGACAACAACAGCCGTATGAATTGCTATTTTATAGGACTCATTGGTCGCTGTCACATTGCCGCGCTTCCGATCACGTTTCACATGAGCAACGGCTTTCCTATGAAGCCATTTTTCATAATTATCCTGCGTTAGCAATGTAGATAGAAATGTGGGAAGTTTATATTTACGTTCAGTCATTATTAGTCATTCACCTCATCCCACAGCTATTTACTATTGCCGCCTTGCCTTGCAACGGGACAGCGAATAATTGTATCCATCATATCGGCGCGTGATTTACTGAATCCGGCTATACCGCGCTTTTTTGCCTCTTCCATAAGCCAATTTACAACCGAATTTTTAAACGGAGCCTTGCTAGCATCAGGCTTGGTTAGATCGTAATCTTTCCAAAATTTTTCTACCGCATCATGCATCAGTTCCATATCCGGCGTACAGTATGAGAGTTTTGCTTTATGTTGTTTTGGAACGTTTTGATTTATAGTGACTTCGTGTTGTTTGATAATCTCGGCTAGCGCAGGCGGAATAGTAAAGTGCTTGCTTTTTGCCCACCCAATCCATTTCTGGCGATGGCATTTAAGATTGTGATATTGGCCTAACCAATCAATTTCACGATGGCCTAACTCATTCATAGCTATAGTGGTAAAATCGATGTAGCTCTGCCGAAGTTGAGTGTCGCTAATATATTTTAACTGTGTGCCGCCACAATCTAATGGCTCGAACCCATGTATCAGCGCTGCCGCTTCCCATAATGTCCAATCATTTTTTCTTGTCCAGAAATCGTAACGAGGGTTAAGATTTTCGGGAGGCACGTTTTTAGCCGTGAGATGAGCATTCTGTAGCAATTCAAAATAATTTATATCTGAAGTGGGGGTATCTTTTTTGGGTTTGTTGCTCATTTTTTCCTCATCGCAATTACTTCCGCCGATGGCATCACACCCGCCGCGCCGAATATGGCGGTGAGGGCTTTATTCCGCGCCTGTATCACAGGGTCTTGTTGCAGGCGTGAATAGACAGCGGTAGCAGTTGCCGATTTATGATTAAGCTGCCGTCCGATAATAACTGTGGATGCGCCTGTGCCTGCCATCCAGCTGCCGAGTGTGCGCCGCAGGTCATGGATACGGAGATTACGTAGGCCGAGGGCAGTGATATCCAGTTTCAGCTTATTAGCTATATCCCGGTATTCTGATATTGCCTGCCCCAGCCTGCCGATAGCTTCGATTTTAGCTTCCTGTATTTTTTCTATGTCCCATTTGTTAGTCTCAGCGATTAGCCCGATAAGCTGAAATAGCTCTGTCCGCGCTAATATGCGTTCCCAGCCCTTGCGGGGTTCGACAAGATGCCCGGCGCTGCCAGCGCTGGGGAATACCCATTTGCTGGCATTAGCGGCTAACTTTACCTCATATTCCCCGGCATCTTTATCGGCTGCCCTGGCCTTGTATTCTTTGATTTTGGCTTTACGGTTTTCCAGTATCCGCAGCATGGCGCCCTGTGTGTCATCTAGCGATATAATTTGCGGAGTGCCGTTCTTGGTTTCCGGTATGCGCCATTCTTTGCGCTCGAAGCTGATCTCATCCCAACGCATTGCCATCAAATTGGATCGCCGGACGCCGGTCAGTAACAATAGCATGAAATAATCCTGTAATAATTCGCTGGGCTCATGCGCCAATGACTCGAAAAATACAGGCAATTCCTCCGATTGAATGAAGCGGTCGCGGGATTTCTCTGGAAATTTACGAATGCCCTGAGCAGGGTTTTGCTTGTTCCATAACCCCCATTCGATGGCTCGCCCGAATACGCCGCTGATAAGCGCCAATACGCGATTGGCAATGATAGGGCGGGTCTTACCAAGATCGGAATGCAAATTCGCTATATCTGTCTTTGTGATACGGGACAGCTTGCGCGAACTGATTTTGGTATAATCCTGAATATAGCGCCGGTAGTTGTGATGATCGGCTTCCCAGCTCTTTTTATGCGGCTTTGCCCAACGTTCAAGATATACGTCAAAAAGTTGCTTGAACGTCATTTCCGCTTTATCTGCCCGTATAGCATCATTGGGGTTTTCTTTGTTAGCGATGGCCGCATTGATCGTCGTCGCTTTTTCCCGCGCTTTTTCTATGGATAAGTCAGGAAACCGCCCCAGCGTCACCCGTTCCGGCTTACCTTCAGTGGAAACCCACCGATAAACGCTGAAAGTCTTAACGCCATTGCCGGTGACGCGTAATTGCAGGCCGTTAATCTTGGAATCATGATAGGTATCACGATCCCCCATTTTCGGCAGGGGTAACCCCTCTATATTACTCTTATTAAAAGTGATAATCCTCTTTGCCATACCAGCCCTTTCATCTATGGGGGTTAGTTCGGGGTTAGGAGGAGTGTGCAGTTTCAATAATTTTTACCTAACCCCATAGAGGTTTTGATAGCGGTAAGATATAGTTCTGTAAAGTATTATTGAGATTGATAAATCAACGTGCCGCATCTATAACAGAGACTCTTAATCAATAGGTCGCTGGTTCGATCCCAGCACGGCCCACCATAGAACCCCGGCACACCAGGACACTTCTTACTTCAATTGAAAAATGCACTTATGCGCTGCAGGCCTCTTGCAGCCAGCTGCGCCTGGGCACGCCACCCAGCATCCCGCTGATGGCCTCGCTCACCTCCCGCCCTGCATGGGCGCGTATGCGGAAACTGCGCCCCGGCGGCGCGCTCAATGCGCGCATCAGGCAGTCTTCGACTGCCTCCATGCTTCCCGCCGACAGCGAGATACCCAACGCCTCCAGCGGCTTCAGGTGCGGCGTCACGGCGTAATCCACCGACACCACCGCCTTGCCGATGCAGGCCGCCTCCAGCCCCACCGTGGAGTTGATGGTAACGCAGCAATCACTGGCATGAAGCAGCATCGCCAACTCCTCGCCTCCCGTGCTGGTATACACCTGCGGGCTACGGATCGCCCGCCGCCTTTCGCTGGGGTGGAACCGCGCCACAAGCCGCCATTCGGGGTGCTTTTGCAGCAGGCGCAGCAGCTCGGCTTCCACCGCTTCAGGCAGCGCTTCATGGCCGGGCAGCTGGGGGTTGCTCGCCCAGAGTATGACCGGGTTATTTTCCCAGCCCTGCGCCTCGAGGAAGGCCTTCGCCCGTCCCTGCCATACAGTGTCGGACAAATGGTCCAGCGCCGGGTTGCCCGTCACCACGATATCTTCCGCAGGCCTTCCCTGCGCCACGAGATAGTCGCGCGTAATCTCCGAAAACACCAGCAGCAGGTCGGCATAATGTGCATCCACCGCCCACGGGCAGGAAGGTCCGAACAAATCGATCATGATCGCCGCCGGAATACCCAGTTGTCGCGCCGCTATCACCGCCGCCTTTTCCGCCCTCGGCGCGCTGCTGACCACCACCACGTCCGGCGCATATTTCAATAGCGCCCGCGTCATGACCGTCACCGGCTCAAATCCCTGCCGGTTTTTCCGGGCATACAGCTCCGCGGCCTCGTTTTTGCCCAGACGCCATTCCAGGTCCCGGTAAGACAGCCCCAGATACGCCCGTGTTTCCGCCTCGTCGATAGGCGGCGTCGGCAGGTCCGCGCTGAGGATTTTTCCCAGCGCAAGCGCCTCCTCGTCCCCCGGCTCAACCAGATCGGCAAACCCGATATACGCCATGCCCAGCCTGCGCATCACCGGCTGCGCCGTGGTAAGCGCCAGCACCACGCATTCACAGCCCTGCGCCTGCAGCTGCCTGATAACCGGAATTTGCATCTGGATATGCGCGCCGCCATAAGCGACGAAAAAAGCGCGCTTGCCATAAAGCGGTTTTTGCACGCGCAATGGCAGGTAGTAATGTAGCCCGGATAACGCGATGTTCATGCTGCCCTCACCACCGCAGATTTCCTCAGCAGGTCAGCGAAATCAAGGCTGAGTGGGCATTATGAGGGTTTTTTAATCAAAGCCTGCCCACTTCTTAAACACTGCCCTCTTCACGCAAAAGACTAGTTTCTGAGGCAATTGCCCACTTCTGGGTAATTGTGCCTATGCCCTTGCGTGAGGAAAAACAGGGTTAAAAATGAAAATTCCCTCATTGGCACAAACGGCAGGAACTTTTAAGGCTTTAGTAACACAAAGTCAGGAACAACCCCAAAAAACCGCCCAGCGCTTTACGCTAAAATAGCGAAGGGCGGCCCGATGGGCCGCCCTTCCCCACAGATTTAGATAGAACTAATTGAAGCGGAACCGCACCGAGCAGGAAGGATCCGTACCCCCTGAAGTAATCGAGCGGTTATAGGTATTGGTCGGGTCGGTCGCAGTCGCGCCCACTTCGCAGGTATTGGGCGTAGAGGGGGTAGCAGCGCTTGGCAAACCGTTGACCCCGTTCGTAGCGCCGGTATCGCGCGCAATCACAATCCCGGTATTGGGCTGGCCGTCATCCAGCTTGGTATCCATGCCAAACGCCTGGATGGGGCTCACGCCCGTGCCGCCAAATGTATAAGCGGGCGCAGCGGTAATGCTGGATACCGGGGCCAGCTGGAAGTAATTGATGCCCGAAGCGGAATACACAATGAAAAGATTCTGCCCGGTAAGCTTCGACGTAGGCAGCGACTGGCTAGGCGTGGTGACCGTGCCGGTTACTTTACCCGTGGTCGTCACGATAAGGCTGTTAGATACGCTGCCCAGCGCGCCATCCACCAGGTTCGCATCCGACAGGTGCCGCCAGAATACCAGCGTTTCGCCCACAGGGTCGGTCACGGTTGCCGCGCCGCCTTCAATCAGCCCGTTGCCGTCGCCCTGCCCAACCGTAGAAACGTTGGAAAGCGTAAACAGGTTAAAATAGGCTGCGGAATTTTGCGTAAGGTCGCCCGGGATGCCGTCGAACTTGGTGCGGAAAGTGTTCACGGCGGAGTTGTATTTTTCCACCTGCCCGATGGTGGCGCGCACTTCAGCGGCGCGAATCAAATCTTGTCCCACAAGAATCCCACCAATAATCAGGCCGATAATCACCAGCACAATGGATAATTCGAGTAAGGTAAAACCGGCGTTACGTAAGGTTTTCATAGTGTGTCCTATAGTGAAGCATAAATAAATTTTATGCTGGCTTTACAATATGCCTAAAGCATATAGCCCCTAAAATTCCGTGAGTAAAGTCTATTACTTGTGGTCACTTCCCACCGCATCGGCAACGCTGCGGTAGCCATCCTTCGCCAGCAGCGCCGAAAGCCCGCGCGTGATTGCCCCCACCGCGCCGAAGCCTTGGTACACAAGCGCCGTGTACATCTGCACAAGGCTTGCGCCTGCGCGTATTTTCGCATAAGCGTCCTCCGCGTTCGCAATGCCGCCCACCCCCACCAGCGGCATCGCCCCGCGCGTCAGCCGGTAAAAATGCGCGAGGCTTTCATGGGCCAGCGGCAGCAGCGGCAACCCGCTCAATCCCCCCGCCTCGCCCTTATGGCAGCTGCGCAAATGCGCCGGGCGTGACAAGGTCGTATTGCTCACGATCAGCCCGTCCATGCCATGCGCCATCACCACGTCCGCCACATCTTCGCGCTCCTGCGCCGAAAGGTCGGGCGCCACTTTCAGCAGCAGCGGCACGTGCCTGCCGTCGCGCGCCTTACACGTTTCGCGCTCGCGCAGTAAAGCTGAAAGCAGTTGCTCCAGCGCGTCGCGGTGCTGCAAATCGCGCAGGCCCTGCGTATTGGGCGAGGAAATATTCACCGTCACATAATCGGCCATGCCATGCACCGCCCGCAAGCCCGTCACGTAATCCGCCACCGCGTCCATCGCGTCCTTGTTCTTGCCAATATTGGCCCCCGCCACCCCCAGCGAGGCATTCCGCTTCCGCAACCGCGCTGTAAAATCCACCAGCCCATCGTTATTGAACCCCAGCCGGTTAATCACCGCCCGGTCTTCCTTCAGCCGGAAAATGCGCTGGCGCGGGTTGCCCTCCTGCGCCAGCGGCGTCACCGTGCCGCATTCCACGAAACCGAATCCCTGCGTCAGCAACCCGTCCACCGCCACCGCGTTTTTATCGAATCCTGCCGCAAGCCCTAGCGGGTTGGGAAAACGCAAGCCCCACAGTGTCATCTCAAGCGTGGCGTCCTGCGTATTTTTCGCCGCCGGCACCAGCCCGCGGCCCAGCGCATAAAGCCCAAGCTGGTGCGCGGCCTCCGGCGGCAGCATATGGATCAGCGGTCGTAATAGGGGGAAAAAATCAGGCATCATGGCATCCAGTCATCAGGCAAAAACTGCCCCATGCTAATCGCCCGGGTTAAAAATGGAAAGCAGCAGTTTGGCATCTTCTTCCGACAGGCTTGCCCGGCCCGCCTTCACTGGCGGCAACACCGCTTCGCGAGGCATGTCAGGCTCCTCGGCGGGTAAGGCGGTGGCTTCGCCCACCGGCGCGGAAGCGGCATTAACGGGTTTCAGCGGCATCATCTTCGCGGCTTTGCGCGGCGGCAGCGGAAAAAACCGCGCTTCCCCCGTGGGCGGGTGCGGCGCGCTCGTTTGATGCATGGGCGTGAAGCTGCCCTGCGGCGCAAGCAACTGCGGCACCGAAGCCGAAACCGTCAGCGGCCACAGCGCCGCCACGGCACAAAAGCATTTCCCCCACCACCGCATCGTCATTCCCCCGCAAAAATTAATCAGACCCGGTAATGCAAATCCCGTGCCGCCCCAAAAAGCACACCTGAAAAATAATCACTACATCTAGTGTTTTTAAAGTTTTTAATTAATGCTATTTATGGTGTAAATACATAAAATGAAACACAATATAATGTTTTTGAATCGTGGGTCAGGTGCATAGGTTTTTGTCGTTTCCACGTATGCGTTTAAAGCGCGTTTTTCACATGGCCATCATTGCCGCTGTAAGCGGCCAATGCCTTATTGACAGCGCTTCTGCCGACCCCCCGCCCTCCCACGATTCCCCTGCGAAAAAGATCATAATCCCCCCCCTCCCCGAGAGCACTTCCCCCCGTCAGGAAGCGCCCCATGCTGCCTTGAAATTCAACAAACAAGATTTTGTACCCATCCCCGACATGGTGGACATGCCGGTTGATGAATCCGCTCCCGCCGCCAAATCCCCCCTGCCCCCCCTTCGCGTCAAACCGGCTA
>JANYCJ010000010.1 GCA_025360345.1 Alphaproteobacteria bacterium
GAGCCGGCCGCAGCGCCCGCAGTCCAGCCCCAAGCTCCTGATAAGGTCGTGGCTCAGGCCGAGCAGCCTGCCACCCAGCCCGGCTGGATGAGCAAGCTGTTTAGCAAGGAAAACCTCCAGCCTGCCACGCCGCCTTCACAAGTAAAGGCGGTGTTCGGCACCGAGCTCACCACCACCGCATCTTTGCAGGAAACGCCCGCACCAAAACCTGCGCCTAAAATGGAAACGGCTGTAGCGCAGCCTGAGATTGTAGCCGCACTGCCTGCGCAGCCGCAGCCCGAAATGCAAGTAGCTTCCGCCCCAAAAGCGGATGTGCCTGTGGTCAACCGCGCCATAGTAGAGCATAATGCCCACCTGGCCGCTGAAAAAGAAATGAAGCTGGCGAAAAAAACCAAAGCGAAATCCCAGCATGAGACCACCTTGGCTAAAAAGGAAAAAGCCAAATCCGTGACCCTCGTCAGCGCTGCTGCGCCGCTGCCGCTCGCAGCGCCGGCCCAGCCTTCCGCGCAAGCTGCAGTATCGCAGCCGGGCGTCAAACTGGCCAACCGTGCCATTGCCGAACATAATGCTAGGCTCGCCGCCGCGGCCATCCCCGCCGCACCCCCGCTGCCAGTGGCCGCCATTGCCCCGGAAGCGCCTGCCGCCCCCGCCACTGAAACGGCAACTGCTGCGCCCCAGCCAGTGACCATCTGGCAGCAGGCAGAGCAGGACAAAAAAGAAACCCTGACCAAGCTGCCTACCGCGCCTGAGCATTTACAGGCTGTGCTGTCAGGCCAGCAGGATTCCGAGAGCCAGTTCGCCACCGAAGCTGCTGACCAGAAAGCGCAAGCGGCACAGATGGCTTCTTCCGCACCCATCGTAGATACGAATGTAGATGTGGCCAAGCCCGCCTGGTATAACCGCATGTTCGATGGTAAAGACGCTGCCCACCAAAATGGCAGCGAAAGCACCGTAGCCGTTAACCAATCGGCTGCTTCTGGAAATACCGCAAACACTGCAGTAAACTCTGCCTCTCCGGCTGCAAACACCTTCGGCGCACAGATGAACGCCATGTCTGCGTCTGCCGGTGAAACAGGTAAACTCCCCAGCATTAGCAATGTGGCCGCGCCCGTGGCGCAGGTGCTTAGTGAAGCGGCTGGCGCCGCATCATCTTTGCCCTCTCCCAAAATTCTCCAGGAAATCAAAACGAGGCCAAGCTCCGGCTTTTCAAGCAGCGTCGGCTCGTTTCAGGATATCCATTAGGCCGCAATTCTCACATGAATGATCCGTTATGAACGACGATTTTTATCGCATCCAGCGACTCCCCCCCTATGTTTTCGCCGAAGTAAATAAAGTAAAAGCCGCCGCCCGCGCCGCGGGCCACGATATTATAGATTTTGGCATGGGCAATCCAGACTCTGCCCCCCCCGCCCATGTCACGGAAAAGCTCCGCGAAGCCCTGAAAGACCCCAAAGTGCACCGCTATTCCCTGTCACGCGGGATTCAGGGATTGCGCAAAGCGCAGGCCGCCTATTACCAGCGCCGCTTTGGCCTTGAATTCGACCCCGAAACCGAAATCTGCGTCACCATCGGCTCCAAAGAGGGCCTCGCCAATATGGCGCAAGCCATTTCCGGCCCCGGCGATGTCTTCATCGTGCCCGATCCCAGCTATCCCATCCACACCTGGGGCTTCGTCATCGCCGGCGCGGAAGTCACCCCCATCCCAAATACCACCGACGAAAGCTTCTTTACCAACCTGAAGCACACGCTGGACACCGCGCCGCGCAAGCCCGTCGCCCTCGTGGTAAACTATCCGTGCAATCCCACTGCCTTTTCCGTGGATCTCGCCTTTTACGAGCAGGTCGTAGATATCTGCCGCCATTACGGCGTCTATATCCTCTCCGACCTCGCCTATTGCGAGCTCTATTATAACGGCAACCCGCCTCCTTCCATCCTCCAGGTCAAAGGCGCGCGCGATCTGGCCGTGGAGTTCACCACCATGAGCAAAACCTATTCCATGGCTGGATGGCGCATCGGCTTCGCCGTAGGCAATAAAAAACTCATCGCGGCACTGACCAAAATAAAATCCTATCTTGATTACGGCACCTTCCTGCCCGTGCAGGTTGCCGCCGCCGCCGCATTAAATGGCCCGCAGGATTACGTCGATCAGCTCCGTGCAAAGTATAAATCCCGCCGCGATGTGCTGGCCGAAGGGCTGATAGCAGCAGGTTGGGACAACGTGGTAATTCCCGATGCCTCTATGTTCCTCTGGCTTCCCATCCCCAAGGCCTATGCCAAGCTCGGCAGCCTCGAATTCTCCAAGCTGCTGCTTCAGCAGGCGGATGTGGCAGTTGCCCCCGGCGTGGGGTTCGGCCCCGGCGGCGACACGCATGTGCGCATCGCGCTGGTGGAAAACAAGCTTCGCATCCGTCAGGCCGTGCGCAACATCAAGCATTTCTTGTCGGAAGATCCGCAAAAGCACCTCTTCGAACTGGAGAAAGCCAGTTGAGCAGCCCGCTTAGACTCGGCATCGCGGGACTGGGCACAGTAGGCGCAGGCACCGTGGCCATTCTCCAAAATCATGAACAGATGCTCCAGAAACGCAGCGGCCGCTCTTTAAAAATTGGCGCCGTCTCCGCGCGCGATAAATCGAAAGCGCGCGAGAACATCAAGGGCTTACGCTGGATAGATAACGCGGTTGCCATGGCCTCCGATCCCGAAATCGATGTCATCGTAGAGCTTATCGGCGGCGAAGGCGGCAT
>JANYCJ010000011.1 GCA_025360345.1 Alphaproteobacteria bacterium
CTTTCTTTCATAGCTCAAGACCTGGAATCTCCCCAAACAGCACGACAACAAATTAGTAAATCACATGGGAAAAATGATAGTTTAAATCCGGAAGATAGCGCGGCTGAAATTCATGCAAATGTCAGGCATGATGAAGGATTCGATATTGTTCAGATGGTGTCAGAGTATCGCGCACTCCGAAGCAGCGTTATTAAGTTATGGACACATGCGAACAGAACATTGACCGATGAAGACGTATTGGATCTTACCAGGTTTAATGAATCTATTGACCAAGCCCTTGCCGAATCGGTTGTTAAATTTACGCATAAAGTTGATCATTACAAAGACTTGCTTTTAGGTGTATTAGGACATGATATTCGCAGCCCGTTAGGTGCTATGAGCATGTGCGCACAACTCATGCCTAGAGTGGGGGCATTGAATGCCAAGCAAGAAGAACTGACCGCCCAAATTATTGATAGCGGTAACCGTATATCCGATATTATTGGCACTTTACTTGATCTTACTCGCGCTCGCGTGGGGACACACTTACCTATTCTCAAAGCACCTATGGATATGGGAGTTTTAGGCAGTAAAGTGGTTGATGAAATACAAATCCAGCATCCTGACCGTGCCATCACGCTAGAAATCACAGGAGATATGCAAGGCGAATGGGATATCACACGGCTAGGGCAGCTATTTTCCAATTTAATTGGCAACGCAGTGCAATACGGAGCTAAAAGCTCTCCCATCAATGTTATGATAAAAGGAGATACGCTTGAAGTAACAATCTCAATTCATAATGATGGCGACCCCATTCCTGCTACTCAGCTCACAACCCTGTTCCACTCTTTCACCCGTGGGAAAAGCAATGGTAATGAGGGGGGCATTACTTCAAACTTAGGTTTAGGGTTATTTATTACCAAAGAAATTGTTGTGGCTCACCAGGGTACTATTAAAGTTATCTCAAATGAGAATGGCACCACTTTTAGTGTTCAGTTACCTAAGGCAAGTTACACCGCCGATGTAAACTTAAAGAAAACCGCTCTTACCGCACTGGTTTAATCTTAGATCATAGCGGCTGCTTATCTATGCAGTTCCAGATGGGCATCGTTTAACCTTTACATCGCCTTATAGGCCTTTGAGCTAAATCGCGCCCCCCGCAACCAACTTCCCATTTGAACCACTTATTCTGGGCTAGTAATGCCCGCAGATGATGCGGTTCATCACGGTACGTTGCGGGCGTTTGCCCATATTCTTTGGATGCAGCTGTCTTTGGGGTGGGCGCCGTCGTAAAAGTCTTCGTTGGTGCAATGCACCGTATCGGGGTTGTATGAGCCGATGACGGGGATGTTTTTTTCTTTTGCCATGGCCCGGACTTCTGTTTCTACGTGCTGCACTCCGGGTACCTTGGTTTTCATGACCTCGAACACGCCGGGATAATAAGGGGCGAGGAAAATCTCTACGGTAAAACGCTTCTGCAAATAGTCTATCAGGGCTGATAATAGTATCATCCTGTTTTCGGAATAGCTGAAGCGTTCCAGCGTATATTCGGAATATAGCGGGATTTTAGCATCAATTTCTTCTTTGGAGCTATTTGCGTAGGTCGAGTTGTAAACAAGGCTGCCATCTTTGCGAATCTTATCAGAGTGAGGCAGGGGGGTGTCGTTATCGGAGGCTCCAGAGGTGGGCTGAATATTTTCCAGCCCGGACAGTTTCATGAGTTTGTGATATGATGCGATGGTGTAATCCATGCTTAGCAGGTGCTTCCATCTATCCCAAACATAACTGTCGAATATGGTGGGGACGCTGGGCTGTGTGATATACTCCGGACTGTTGGGAAGTAACTGCTTTACATACTCGTTATATTCCCGCTCGATGGAATGCCAGCGCATTTCATATGAATTTGCATTGAAAATCATGGGATCAATACCCAAAATGATTTTCTTGGGGGTGATTTTTTTTAGGGCCATGAACAGCAGGGCAATATGGTCCTGAAGGGTTGCACAGCTTACGCCTAAATTTAGAACTTTTTCAGGATAGGTCCTCATTCCGATCTGCATGATGCGGGAAGAGCCGGATACCAGAACATCGGGTTGATAATCCTCCAGTAGCAGCCTGTATCTAATGAATTCCCGGTCATTGAAATTTCCGGTTACCACGAGATTGTTTTTTTCCGTGAGCTCTCTTGCCATGGCATATTCCAGCTTGTCGCTGCCGTAAAAAATGCCTGTAGGGTCTACGAAGCAGTTAAGCGCGGCTATTGCGCTTAGCAGCAGGAAGGTCGGGGTTAAAAGCCATTTTAGAAAATGCATTTTCAAAACTGGAAATAGAGAAAAGGGCTGGTTTTATTGAAGTTCAGGATACTCAGCACCAGTAATATACTTAATCCTATCGCTACCCATCTACTGTTGATAAGGGCGGTGTTTGTGGTGCCGGTTTTTGTGAATTCAGGGGTCAATTGCGACGTGTTGGGAAACGCAAACGTGATGAAAGATGAAAGCGCCAGCAGCGTGGAAAACCACGGGCCGAAATGCCCATTATTGAAGGTAAGGCCTTGCCATACGGCACCGTCACCGGAAGTTCCGGATGATGCCGCGTCGTTTATTCCCAGCATTCCGCAAAAAACCCTGATGGCGGCCGCCACGTTGTCTGCCCTGAACATGACAATGGAGAAATTGATGCTTACAAAGGTAAGCAGCCAGCCTATATACCGTCCGGAAATCACTTTGACATAGAAGGCGCTGCTGCATCTCTTTGCCCATTTTCGCCATAAGCGATTGATGAGAACCAGGGCGGCCTGTATGGCGCCAAACCAAATATAGGTCCAGCTTGCCCCATGCCAGAAACCAATGAGCAGGAAAGCAATGAAAGTGGGAAGGATAAAGGTAAGCAGGAACTCTATGGATTGGGATTTGCCGCGGCTGAGCCTTACGCATTTCATGGTCAGGGGTGTATAGACATATTCCCATACATAGGTGGTCAGGGTAATATGCCAGCGCTGCCAGAAGTCTATTACGCTGGTGGCTTTGTAGGGCGATTTGAAGTTGAAGGGCAGGAGAATGCCGAACAATAAGGCCAAGCCCACGGCCATATCAGAATAGCCTGAAAAATCAAAATAGACCTGAAAGGTGTAGGACAGCGAGCCCAGCCACGACAGTAAAAAGGGCGGGGTCAAGCCACTGCCAAGCCCATCATAAAATAACGATGCATAGGTTCCCAGCGGATCGGCGAGAAGCAATTTCTTGCTCAGGCCAATGATAAAGATCGCAAGTCCTGCAGCGATTTTGTCCGTATTCAGGCGATAGATATCCGGGTCGGCAAACTGGGGCATCATCTGCTTATGGTGTATGATGGGGCCTGCAATCAGGTGCGGGAAAAAAGTTACAAACAGCAGATAGTGGGTGAACCGGCGCTCATTCACTTTTCCGTGATACGAATCCACGAGGAAAGCGATTTGCGTGAAAGTGAAAAAGGAAATGCCGAGCGGAAATATTACCCGCAATGAAATTATGGGATTCATATCCGCTAATTCCAGGAGCTCGTTGAAATTATATATAAAGAAATTGATGTATTTGAAATAGGCCAGCACGCCCAAATTCAATGTTATAGAAAGCCAAAAGAGTAATCGGCGTTTCTTCCATTCCGTATCAATTTCAGGTGGGCAGAGGACTATGCCTAAACAGTAGTTGCCGCAGATGGAGCCCAGCAGCAATGGCAAAACTGAGGAATTCCAGTAGCCGTAAAAAAATACCGATGCAAGTGCGAGCCATGTGGCGGCATAGCTGTGGCTGAAGCGTGCAATAACAAAATAGCTGGTGAAGACGACGGGAAGAAAAGCAAAAATGAAGATAAAGGAATTAAACAGCATGGCTCTTGCGATTTATGCTCATGAATATAGGGCGGGGGGTAAATCCTGCGATATCGAGTGACCAGGCTTCATGACGGGAATGATCCGCAGCGCTGATTTTTGTAAAGCCCAGTTTAGCGTAAAGATCTTTGACGATGATGTTTTTCGGGGTGGGAATATAGATGCCTGTGATGCGGGTAATGTTGTTGTTTGTGGCGTTGTGTATAATTTCCTGCAGCACGGCTTCCTCTACCCCGCGCCCCAATACCCGGCAGCTCATCAGCCAGGTATCTATTTCCCAGTAGCCGGTATATTTATTGCAGATGACAACGCTTATCATCCCGTTGTCGCCCAGCGCATCGGCGAGATGCACCTGCAGGGTAAAAACATCCGGGTTTTCTTCCATTGTTTTTATGTCTGCTTCTGAATAGCGTTTGGTTGTCAGGTTGAACTGATTGGATTTGCTCACCAGCTGGGTAATGCGCGCCCTGCCGTTCTGGTCGAACGGCTGAAAGGTGATTTCCATGTTCAGGGATTTCAGATAGCCTTCCATGTCTGAGGACTGATCCATCAGCGCGGCCCTTTGCGCGTTCAACTGGTAGAATTCAGCCCGTTGCCTATCTTCCTGCGAGAAGGCGATCGCCTCGAAATATCCGGCTGCGAGCAAAACATCGCCGAATAATGCCGGGTCTGCCGGTAATTCAGGCACGGCAACTTCCGGCAGTTCACGCCTGACCTGAAGGCGTTCGGCTGGGTTATCGTCGAGCAGTACCATGCTCTCCAGGCCAAGGGACAAGGTTTGGGCAATGGCTTTGATGTTGGTGGCTTTGTCAGACCAGTTTGCCTGGAAAACGGCGATATGCTCTTCTTTGATGACCATTTCGCGGTGTTCGCGGAAAGGTTTGCGGGCCGTTTCGTCTTCGTTTTTAGATGATACGGCCAGTACTATGCCACGATTGCGCAAGGAAAGGATGGTTTCCTGCAAGGCAAGATGCGCTTCTGCGGTGGGGTCTCCATTTCCTATCAGGATGCCGTCTACGCCATCATCACCTATGACGCCGCCCCACAGCGTGTTGTCGAGATCAAGGATCAGGCAGCGGCGGCTTTTGCCTTTTTTCGCGGCCAGAATGCGGCAGACATATTCTGCATAAATGGGGAGGCATTTCTGGCTGACGGCGGCTTTTGCCAGATTCCATAACTTAGGGTCGTGCCATTGTTCTAAGCCGGTACAGGCCGCCAGTCCGGCTATATCCAGAATGGTTGCTTCAGCCGGGGATAATTCATTAAGCGCTGCGTTCAGCTTGCGAATGAGCCAGAGCCTTGTGCCGGGAAGGCGCTCCTCAAAGCTGCCAAAGGTGTATTCCATAGGCGGAACGATATTCTGAACTATGATCTGCGCCCCGGTCTTTTGATGTAGTTTCTGAATAATGGTGCGCAGGTATTCAAGGCAGCCGGAGAGCGTTTTTTCCGCGGCGACACTATCTCCGGGCGTGATGAACAAGGGCAATCCCCTGTAATCTATTGCCACCAAAATGCTGTCGAGCTTGCGCCCTTCCAGGGGCGAATCATGCGAGAGCGCGGCCTGGGCTACCTGATTATAGCCTGTTTCCACCACCTCCAACGCAAAGCCATATCGGAGCGCGGTGCCGATGATGGCGGGTACAAGCAACTGGGTGATTGAGTTACTTACAATGCCGAGGCTGAGCTTTGCCAATGGCGATATATCCGCCTGTTTTTGCTGGTGAGAGGTGAGAATTTTCGCCAAGCTTGTGAGTTGATTGGCATCGAGGCTGTAAGAGGCCAGTTGCCTGAACTCATGCCCTGTAAGCACACGCCCCTTCGCTTTGCCCAATTGTGCGGAAAAATCACCGGGGGGAGTGGGGAGCCATGATAAACGGGTGTAGATATGAGCCATTACGCAGAATTCGTATGAATGATTTCGATGAGCCCCATATCGCGCACCTCATAGAAAGAAACGCATAACCCTTCAAAAAGCACTGCCGGTTTTGCTTCTCCGAGGGGTAGTATCCTCAACCCAAGCTTTTCCATGCCTGCCAAGGCGCCCGCAACATTATTGCTTGAGTAGCATAGATGGTAGACCAGCCCCTCACGGTTTTTGAGCAGGTTGCCGACCGGGGACGGAGCGCCCGTTTCAGCACTCCATATCAGTTCAACATGGGGCATCGCAGGGTGGGTGCACATGCGCAGATTAACGCATTGCAGGGGATCATACAGGGGCGGCAACAGCTGATAGCCCAAAGCTAGCAGGAATTTTTGCGCAGCTTCGGGATTTTTAACCGCTAATCCCACGTGATGAAATTTCAGTTCCGGTGTCATGGTGCTTCCAAAATACTATAGTCTTCTGCTGTGCGAATCATCCAAGGTTATTTTGCTTTTTTAAGCAGCGCGGCATAGAGAATGTCGAGCTTGTGCTTTACATGGTATTCCAGCGATTTGCTTTCTTCTGAAGGGATAACCACCTCATCGGCTATGGTAAAGCCTGCGGATGAGATCAGTGCGCGTATTTCATCGACATGATTAAATAAATACACATGGTCAATCGCCGGGCAATTCACGCATGTTGTTACATAAAGCGAACCGTTTTCTGATAACAGCACCTTGAGTGACTGCAATACCGCGGAGGGAGACTCCACATGCTCGAGCACTTCTCCCATTACGATAAAATCATAGGGTTTTTGTGCTTTATAATGGGCGATATCGCTTTCAAAGAATGGGATGCGTTTTGCGGCGTCCGGATTTGTGGCTGCCAACAGGTTTTTGGAAAGGGCAATTGACACGCTGCTGATGTCAACCACTTCAATGACTGCCCCGGGCGAGGTTTTGCCTGCGAGGTAATTCAGGAAAATGCCATGTCCCGACCCTACTTCAAGAAAGCGCCCCGAGGGATTTTGCACACTGACGCAACGCTTGAAAAAGCTCAGGATCTGATAGTGCGATTGCCACAGGTATTGCGATACGGCAAGCCCGAGCATGTAGGGGAGCATCTGGTCGTGGTTATTATAGACATGTTCAAAGGCATCCGCCTGCGAGGCCATGGAATAGGTGCCGCTGCGCATGAAATCTTTCCGGCACAGCATCACTTCATCAAGCATTCGTGCATAGGCTTTGGCTAGGCCTTCCAGCCCGCCTATTTCGGTTTGCTGCCATACGGGCTGGTATATCGAGAGGAAAACTCCCAGTTCTTCCCGGGCTTCGGGCGTGGCCGCGTAAAAAGCGGTTACTTTTTTTTGCTGTGAGGGGACGCTGGCATATACAGAGGAAAGAAAGGAATCAACCAGCGATGATGCCATATTGTCAGGCATTGGATTGCTTGCGTGCTATCAACGCGATGAGCCCTTTGATATTCTGCAATCCGGCTACTTCACCACCGGTGAAGCGCATCTTGAAGACATCCTCGACTGCGATCATTATCCGGATATGTGCAAGGCTATCCCATCCCTCAACATTGGCTGCCGTCATTTCCGGGGATAAGATCAAGGCATCATTATCAAGAATATCGCGGAAGACGGGCGTTAGTTTTTCCAGTATCTGAGGCTGGTTCTGTTCAGTTTGGGCATTCATATGATTTGCACATCAGTATTAATTTTAAAGTACCATAAGATTAATGCTTTGGGGATGCAACGAAAAATATGTTTAGAATATAGAGCTTACGGGGATTGAGCGGATGCGGGAACCTGACATTTGCCGGACAGCGCACCGCTAAACGGCAGGTAACCCTTGCGGTCTCACATTCCGGAAGAAAGGTTCCAGCCGGTGTGCTTGCGGGCGCGCAAATCCAGCGGATCGAGTGAGAGGGGGTCTGCGGGTTTTCTCTGGGCGCCTTCGGTCAGGGCGACCCAGCTTTTTGCGGTGGAGGAAGTGCCGTTGGTGTGTTTGCCGTTGGTGTGCTTACCGTTTGCGGCGGCGGGGGCAGCGTGGCGGGCTTCTTCATGGCCGCGGGCGATGAGTTCGTCCATGTATTCGGGCTGGTGGCCGGAATGGGCGGGCGCGCCGCAGCGGTCGCGGTCGCTGAAGAAGGAGGTGACGGGAAGGGCGACATGCTCGCCAGTCACTTCATCGCGGGTGATGCTTTTATATTTTGCCCAGTGCTCTTCAATATCGCTCATCAGGTTGTGCAGGTAGAGGTCGTCTTCGAGGCCGAGGCGGCGTTTCAGGTATTCGCCGCGGGTGAGGATTTCTGCATTGAGATAGGTTCCGGTGCCGACCTGACCCACGGGTGGGGCGTTTTCGCGGAAGTAGCGGTTGTCATCCGACACGACCATGGCGGGGAGGTTGAAGGGCAGTTCCTTGAGGATGCGGTTGATGGCCTGTTCGCCTTCGCCCTTGCCGT
Source organism: Alphaproteobacteria bacterium (assembly GCA_025360345.1). GTDB lineage: Bacteria > Pseudomonadota > Alphaproteobacteria > Rickettsiales > SXRF01 > JANYBV01. The sequence goes on from JANYCJ010000011.1 coordinate 8,178, forward strand.
CGATGTTGTCTTTGTAGTCCTGGATGCGGCGGTGGATGGAGGGTTCGGTCTCGGCTTTGCGGATGCGGTCGTAGAGCGCTTCGTCGCCCTGGGTTTCCATGATGATGATATTCTTATTTGCGTTCTCATCAATCTGCACTTCCTTGCCTGCCTTGCCATCCACAATGCGGGCGCGTGAGGCGGATTTCAGGAATTCGCGAATTTTTCCGGCGCTGTCTTTCAGCATGTCCACGCTGGTGTTTTTGCCGGAAGGGACCCCGGTGTAGCGGTGGGGGTCGATCTGCACAAAATCTTCTGCATCCTTGCTCATGTCCGCGCCGGGCTTGGGGATTTTGCGCTGCAACTCCCAATCGGCGACGACGGCGGGGATGATGATTTTGACGTTAGGCAGCTCGGCGGTCAGCTTGATGATGTCGAGCCAGGTGTAGGTTTTGCTTTTTTTGCCGTTAGCGGGAGCGGGGCGCTCGGCAGCCAGCTTGTGCAGGGTGCCGGTGTCGAGGATGATGAGGGTCTGGTCTTTGCCGGGCTGCCAGATGGCTCGGGTTTTTTGAGCGGATTCAGCGTCGGATTCCAGAAGGGGGGCGTCGGCGTGCTGCTGGTGAAGGCGGGCTTTCTGGATGAGGGATTCGGCGACGGTGAAATCATATTTGCTGAAATAGCCGCGGGGGGCGAGGGTGCGGCTTTCGCCGCCGTAAGACAAGACGACGGGGCCGCTGGCGTTGAACTGCGCGTCTACGCCCTCAACGCTGACACCGGCTTTCTGGGCCATTTTAAGCACGGAGCGCTGGGTGAGCTGGATTTCGTGGAATTGCTCTTCGGCGCGGATGAGGGCGATGGCGCGTTCTTCCTGTGTGCCGCCGGAAAGGGGGACGGTGAGGTGGCTTTCCCTGCTTTCTTTCTGGCTTCCATATTCCTGATGGTGGAGGAGCAGATTTTCGTTTCCGGTGCCGTCGTTTTTGGTGATGTGCTCAAAGCCGAACTGCTGACAGAGCTCGCTGATTTTTGTTTCGTTGGCTTGGCGGTAGGAACATTCGGTGCGAATGAATTTCACCGTCTCCTGCACATTTTTGGGTGAGGCATCGCGCTTTATTTCGCGGCATATTTCGCCTGCGTCATCATCGCTGCAGACCAGCATGAATTTGTTTCCCCGGGGCGAAGGCAGGGTGCGAAGGCCGCTTTTTTCTTCGGCGAGCGCCAGTTCCAGTTCTTTGGGAATGGGCAGGGCCGAGGGGAGGGAAGGCAGGCTGCTTACGACCTCGGGTATATTGGCCATGGTGATCTCGCGGCGGATTTTTCCTTCCAGGGCCTGCTGCACTTCAACGGCGAAGCCGCTGCGCATGGAGGATAAGCCGGCCTGCTTTTCCTGATAGGATTTTTGCAGTTCAAGGAATTGCTTCACTTCCGGATCGTCATGGAAATCTATGAGGTCCTGTGACGAGAGGCCTTTTGATTCGAATTTCGCGATCTGGGCGGAGAGGGCTTTCAGCTCGCCGGTGTATTTTACTACTGCGGCGCCATATTTTTTGCTTCTGTCCTCGCCGCGTATCAGGGGTGCAAGCAGCAGGAGACCCATATCATCCTTCAGCAGGGCGGAAGACATTTTCCGAACGTCGGGGGAGGAGGTGTAGATGCTGCGCAGCTGGGCGGCGGAGGTGTTGGTGGGGGTGTAAATTTTGAGGGCATCAAGGTCTTTGCCCAGCCCGAGCGAGCGGGCAGCAGAAACAACGTTGGAATCTGCCAGAAGCATTTTGGCCAGGAGTTCTATGCTTTTGCCGCGCAGGTCCAGCTTCGGAAGCGCGCCGGGGGCTGGGGGGGCGGCCTGCTTTCCGCTGATGGCAAGCACAGTGGCGGCAAGCGAGGCGGCCAAAGCCGAGGAGGCGTTTGCTTCCGGAACGTTTTCCAGCCTGCCTATAACATGGGCGGTGCTGGGAGGGAGGAGGAAGGGCTGGTGGCTTTCCTTTCTCGCCGTCTCGGCGGCGGCCGCTTCTTCAGTGCGCCTTGTGGCTTCATCCACCAGACGCTGGCGGGACCTTTCCATTTCTTCATGATGGGCGGATTTCTTCGCATTGCGGGTGATGTGGGCTTCGGACATGTGGAATTCATGCGGCTGGAAGGTGCCTTTGAATTCTGCGCGCACATAGTTTTCTATTTCCATGATGCGGTCGTAGATATGGGATTCCTTGCCCTTTGCCCTTTCGAGTTCGTCTACTTCCCGGCAAAAGGCTTTGCTTGCGGCGTTTAGTTTTTCTTCCGCCGTAGCGGTTAGCCGGGCGAGGCTCAGGGCTTCATCAAAGCGCTCCTGAGAGGCTATTTTCCTATGTATTTCCAGCCCCATGTCTTTCTTGAAGGCATCGATACCGTTAAACAGGTGTTTGCTGAAGCGGTCTGCCGTGACGGAGCGCTCTTTGAACAGGCGTTCGCATTCGGCGTCGGGGATGTTGCGTTCCCTTGCGATATTGTAGGCCGAAACAACCCAGAGGCTATTGACTATGGATTCCACGAGGCAAGGGACGGTGCGGGTGAATTCCGGCGAGTTGGCGGCGAGTTCTATGATTTCGGGAAAGGTGAAGTTATCTTTTTTGCCTGCGTTTTTTGCCGCGGAGAGTTCCGGCTTTTTAGCCGCGGGCGCGGAGCGGGAAGAGACCGCCTCAATTTTTGCCATTGCTGATGCCTGAAGCACGGTCTTATTCAATTCTTCAAGCTCATCGGAGTAGGTGTAGGGGGTGACGATGTAGTCGTTGATATCGGCAATGGCGGCGTGATGCTGCTTGGTGACGCGGGTTACCGGCCAGGTGGGACGGCAAGACTCAAGGTCCAGCATTCCGTTTACGACTGAAGCGCGCTTGTAGATTTTCAATGCAATTTCCAGCACGCGGATTTTAGGGGGCACCCTGAATTCGCTGGTGGCTAGCCATGCATCGGACAGCGCAAACAGCTTGTCGAGCTTGGTTTTCAGCTCGCCTTTCTGGTAAGCGGATTTGGGCTGGGTTTCTTCGGACATGGGCGGCGCGGGCACTTATTTTGTTAAGATGTGTTCAGTATATCATTGGGAAATTAAATTTTTGCATGAAGATAATGTTACGGTTTTACGATGATAAGCGGCTGCTATTGTTTGCTTAAATTTCGTGACGGGCGTGGATTCACCCGATTTTTGGCTTCTGGGCATTACAGCATGGGGGAGGTATTTGAAAACAGGGGAGGCGGGGGATTGACATGCAACTAAATAGTTGCATAATGGATTCATGGTTACTGACGACGAGAAAGTGTTCAAGGCGCTGGCAGATGGCAGCCGCCGCAAGCTGCTGGACAGGTTGCGCGAAGAGGCGGGGCTAACGCTGGGCGAGCTTTGTGAAAAGCATGACATGAGCCGGCAGGCAGTGACCAAGCATCTTGCAGTGCTGGAAGCGGCAAAGCTTGTCGTGACCCGCAGGCAGGGACGCGAGAAGCTGCACTACCTCAACCCGATGCCGATCAGCGGGATTTATTCACGCTGGATCGGCAAGTTTGAACAGGGCCGGGTGATGGCGCTGCAAACCCTTAAACATGCCTTAGAGGAGGACAATGATGACTAAGCCAGACCTGATTTACACCACCTATATCAAGACCACGCCTGAAAAACTGTGGGCAGCCATTACAAACCCGGAATTCACCCGGCAGTATTGGGGCGGGCACGCGAATATTTCCGACTGGAAAAAAGGCTCAGCATGGCAGCATGAAGATATGAGCGACGGCAAAGCGGTGCGCGTTGCCGGAGAGGTGGTGGAATGCGTGCCGCCCAAACGGCTGGCGCTGACATGGGCGCGGCCCGGCGACACGGCGGACGTATCACGCGTGACGTTCGAGATCGAGGCGTTTGCCGACGTGGTATGCCTTACCGTGGTGCATGGCAGCTTTGCGCCCGGCTCCGAGATGGCGGGGCAGGTGGCGAAAGGCTGGCCGCTGGTGCTTTCGAGCCTGAAGACATTCCTTGAAACGGGGGTGGCGATTGATATCTGGACGGTGAAAGCGCCCTGCAACGCACCCAAGGGCGAAGCTGCTTAAGCGTTGGTAAATGGCCGGTTTTCAGGGAACCGGCCATTTTTTTGCCTGTTTTGCGCTTACTCCCGGCAAATGGTTGATGACAGTGGGAATTGCGCCCATATACTTGTATCAGTGTCCCTAACCGGGGCCGGCAGACCGGAAAAATGAAGGATGGTGCGGGTATGGCTGAAACGAACCGAAAGCTGCAGGACCAATTCGATGAGGCAAACGAGGCAATGGCGCGGGGCGACCTGGCGCTGGCGGAGCGGCTGTGCAACGGCATACTGAAATCAAACCCGCTCCATGCGGACGGCCTGTGCCTGCTGGGCGAAATCATGGAGAGGCAGGGGCGGTTTGACGATGCGATTTCCTATTACCGGCTTGCCATTGATATCCATAACGAGGTGCCGATCTATTTCAATAACCTTGGCAACGCGCTGAGCGCCAAGGGGCAGCATGAAGATGCGCTGGCGCAGTATGAGCGCGCGGTGGCGCTGGATGCTAAATTCGCGGTGGGATATTATAATATCGCCATTGAGTGGAACCTGATGGGCGATGCGCAACGGGCGAAGGAATATTACCTCGAAGCCCTCAATGTGAAGCCACGCTATGCGGATGCGCACCTGAACCTTGGGGTGATTCTGAGGGAGGAGGGCGCGCTGGACGAGGCGCTGGCGCGGTTCAAGCGGGCTTTGCAGATTGACCCGAATTTTGCGCTGGCGCATTACAATATGGGGCTGGCGCTGCGGGAGCAGGGAAAGCTGGAGAGCGCGAAGTTCCGATTTGAGCGGGCGACGGAGCTGGATGCGCGGTATGCCCCTGCGCATTATTACCTTGGGCTTTGCTTATGGGGTGAAGGAAAGGCGACGCTTGCGGGAGAGGCTTTCCGGCAGGTCACGCAGCTCGATCCCTATTACACGATGGCGCATTATTACCTTGCGCTGGCCTGTTACGAGCAGGGAAGGCTTGCGGAAGCGGAAAGCGGTTACCGGAAAGTCCTTGAGCTGGACCCGGCCTTGAGGAACGCGCATAACGAGCTTGGACGGTGCCTGCTGGACCTGGGCAGGTCGCAGGAGGCGCTGGAGGATTTTCTCGCGGAGCTGGAACTCTACCCTGATAATTATTATGCGATCCATAATATCGGGATCGTGTTTACGCGGGAGGGGCGGTATGAGGAGGCGCTTGAGCAGTATAAGGACGCTATCGCGCTGAAGCCGGATTACTTCGAGGCTTTTTACAAGATGGCGAAGATCTACCTGAAGCTGGAGCAGCCAGAGCTTGCGCAGGAATGTTTCAGGCGCTGCCTTGAGATCAATCCTTCCGACCCGTTCGACATACGGCTGGTGCTTAATTCCGGGGATATGCCGGAGCGCGCTTCGGAAGTGCATATGAAAAACCTTTATGCGCAGCGGGCCGAGTATTGGGACACGGACCCGTATCGCGGATACCAGCTGGTGATTGACGCGCTGAACAGGTTTTCGGCGCCGGGGCAGAAGCTGGATATTTGCGATGCTGGCTGCGGCACAGGGCTGGTGGGCATGGGAATCCGCAACCGGGCGCGGGTGCTGGACGGAATTGATTTTTCCGCGGCGATGCTGGAAAAGGCACGGGCCAAGGGCATTTACAACCACCTGTTCGAGGACGACATGGTGGCACGGCTGCAGAGGAGCCCCGAGCGATATGACGCCATCACCTGCGCGGCGACGCTCATTCATTTCAGCGATCTTGAGCCTGCGTTCCAGGCTGCTTATGCGGCGCTTAAGGAGCGCGGTATTTTTATTATGACGCTATTCCCCAACCTTGAGGATGAGGAAGTGGTTTACGTGGCGCCTGACTTGCTGGGCGAAGGGGGCTGCTTTGTGCACGGCACCGGCTATGTGAGGAAGACTGCGGCGGAGGCGGGGTTCGAAGTGGAGCAGATGGACAGCGAGATCCATGAGTATCACAACGGCGTGGCCGAGATGGGGCTGATTATTACATTGCGTAAAAAAGGCTGAGCTACACCGGGCGCGAAGGCACGGCGGCGTGCCTTTCTTTCATCAGCAGGAAGGGGCGCTCCAGAAGGTAATAGGAGCTTATGGCCATGGTGTAGGTCAGGGCGAGGGCGGCGGGGAATGACACCAGCAGCGGTGCTTCGCTATGCGCCAGCAGGTGCCGGGTGAGGCCGTTTGCGAAGGGATGGTAGACATACAGGCCATAGGATATTTTTCCGGAAAAGCGCATGAAGGATATGCCAAGGATGCGGGCGGTGAGGGTGTTTTTGCGGTTGGCTTCCCAGAGCACGCCGCCGAGGAAAATGGCAACCAGCACGGGCATGAATGCCATGGGGGCGGTGATGGTGTTGGCGATGTCGATGCGCCACAGCAGGAAGGCTGCGGCGAGCGATACCAGCGCCCAGACGGAGGCGACGATGGGAGGGAATGCCTTTCCTTCGGTGCCGGGGGTTCTGGCGGCGAGGGCGAGGGTGATGCCCACGGCAACGGCGTCCAGCCGGTAGGCCTGCAGGAGCCACATGTGGCGAGCGTCTATGCCGATATGGCTGTAGCGCATGGCGAAGGAAAAAAGGATGGCACACAGGCAGGCGACAATACGGTTTCGCGCAGAGAGGCGGGAGGCGAGCAGGTAGAGCAGGGGCATGACGAGGTAGACCTGCATTTCAAAGCAGAGGCTCCAAAGATGGTTGAGCTTAGGCAGGGGGCTTTCGCCAACATAGACCGCGGCGAGGTTCTGGGTGAAGGTGAGGAAACCGGCAAGGTGCGTTTGCGCCTCATGTGTCCAGACCAGTTTGCTGCCGTAATAGGCGAGGATGAGGCATACGTAAAAATAATAGAGCGGGGTGATGCGGATGAGGCGGCGCTGGTAGTACGCCTTGATGCGGATGCGGCCGGTGAGCTGGTTTTCCAGATGGAGGAAGCTGGTGAGCAAGAAGGCGCTCAACATGAAAAATAATTCCATGGCCATCCAGCCCAGCGCCTTGTAGCCCAGCAGGTGGGAAGAGAAGACGCACATGAAGGAGATGAACCGGAGGCCGTCTAGCGCGGGGACGTAGTAGCGGCTGGCGGGGGTTTTCATGCGTGACGGGTGTAGCTTACTGCATGTCCGGGAAGGTGACGGCGACGCCGCGTTTCTTGAAATAGGACTGCAGGAGCTTGCGGCCCTGCCGGTTAGGCTGGGGGAGGCGGGCGGGATTTATCTCCACGGATTTGGCGCCCTGGGCGTATAGCGCGATTTTCAGGGCGAGGATATGGGTGTCGATCTCTTCGTTATCATTGTGCAAGGCGGTGTACACATCTTCGAGCGCCTTATCTAA